>JBCDGY010000001.1:0-48107 GCA_039414375.1 Bacteroidota bacterium
AATCCTTATCAGTATATTACACTATTCCATATTAACTATTTAAAAATCAGATATATACATATAATCATCATGTAATTCATAAAAAGGTGTTTGCCGTGTTTCTCCGGTATTATTCTCGGTAGATATGCTGTAAACTACTTGTGCACCTTTATCGTGAACCAATTTAAAGTGTTGTAGAGGTTCGCTTGGCGCAAGATCTAGAATCATTTCTTTGGTCTTCGTTTTCTGGTCGAAAGTAAAGTAGAAGATCACCTTGGCGGTATCATACGTCATTGCCGACAAAACTTCATGATCTATTTCTAATTCTAAATGCCTTACCGCATACTGATGTACATCGATATCTGTAGTGACATCGATTAGCGCATTGCATTCTGACTTCGTTCGCCATGGTAAAGTTTTCCGTTCCCCTGTGTTTTTCCATTCGGTGACCCGATAGCGCATAGGAGTATCTACATATATCGCATAAGGAAATGAAAGATGCACTACGTTTAAGTCGCTCGTGCTACTTCGAAATTTTGTTGAGACGGTTATGATTTGCTCTCCTTGCACACTTTTGGCCTCAATCTCCACGGTCTTCATAAACAGATCAGGGCGAAGCCCATCTGTAAAATCATAGCAACGTACCTCAATACCTGCATAGGCTGGAGGTATTTGTTCGTTAAGGTCTATCTGTTGTACCGTTTTCGGATAGGCCTCCACATCAATATATATCGGTAAAACATCCGATCTTACTATCCTTTCTGCATTTATGGATTCCAGCATCTCCAAATTTTCACTTAGTTCGGAACGGAGTTGCGGGGAACCCGAAAGTTCCCCAGCACTTTCCTCCATAAAGTTGGCATAATAGGTGTAAGACAGGCTAATGCTCAATTGTTTTTCTTGTATTTGGCGCCGAAGTATTTGCGATTCTTGTTCCGAAAGGCGGACGGCAAAGGTCCTTTCGATCCATGAGGAGCCTGATGCTTTAAGGCCTGTGTTACTACTGGCTTCTAAATTGCCTTTAACGACCACCTTGTCTTCATTAGTATCCAAAGGCGCCAATATCAATTGCGCTTGAATTTTCGATATCGGCAAAGGTGCCCAACGCACCCTGTTAAACCCTAGGGTTTCCTCAATACTTTTAAGCGTATCACTGCTCATTGGATCTCGGACAACCCCAAAGCTCACCAGGCTCATAAAACGCTTTTCACCAACATCGTTGGCACATGCTGTTCCGGTGTATCGCATATCCAAAAAATCAAACTCCGGAGCTCCACTCCCTGTTCGCTTCAACTGCAATCCAGAAGGTTCGTAGTACTTCCTTTGAGGGTCTTTATGATCTTTATAAATCGTAATTCCTGCTATTTTTTGACGCGAGCTAAAGTCAGGCTGTGCGGTTAAGCGATTTGAAATACTCAAAAGCACCAGAAAAATCACATTACCCATCCAGAAATCATATCTTCTCATAACCAGTCGTTGATCGTTGTAGCTGCTGCTTTCTTAATCTTCTAAATCGTTGTGCTCTGTGGGTGCCTTAGTTTCCGTGCTGTCCTTTTTGGAACTAAAAAGATCCCCAAGGGCTTCCAAACCTTTATCGATAAGATCTTCTTCATCACCAATGCCCAAAGAATCCTTCATTTTCTCTAAAAGACTGTCTTTAGCATTATCGATTAAATCGTCTTTTTTCTTGTTAGGAAAGAGTTGATTTATTTGGGTTTCTCCTAAGACCATTAGTTTTGAATCTGCTTTTATCCATTCACTGTTACGTATATCCCCATTAGGCATAATAAGCATCACTTGATAGTCATAAGACAGCGTCTTCCCTTGGGGTACAAAAAATTGGATTCCCGATATGCTCTGCCCATCTTCGGTAATTTGATGGGTTGGCAATTCCACTTCGGACAGGCCATTGGGATCGGCTTGTAATGACTTCATATTGAGCCTTATGAATTGCGCCCCTGAGTAGGATAAAGCATTCAAAACCTGAATCTCTACATTGGTGATTTCACTACCCGCAGTACCGCCAATAATCTTCCTTTTCACCGTTTGGTTGCAAGCGGTACAACCTTCCTCCAAATCATAGTTTAGCCAAATACCCTTTACCACGGCTTGTGAAATGGCCGCTAAAATAGTAGGATTGGTAATTTTAAAGGTTGCTCCTGGGTCAATCTTTTGTCTTCCTAATTCGTGACGTTCAAAGGTCAAACGACCACTACGTTTTTTAAGCACCGTAAGCTGTGAAGGAAATATGGGATAATCCAAGTAGTTGGCCCATCCCCGCTGCAAATCGGAGGCCGTGTCAAACTTTATTTGACCAAAGGTATCGGAGCTATTGACTTTTAACTGAATAGGCACCTCTCTTACTGCGGTACTATCGCCATAGGGTTTAAACTGCATCATAGCCGTCATTTGTGTACTAAGCATCGCATTTACAAAATCATCGATATTGCTATCCATCCGCCAATCGAGCACTATAGGCTGCTTGTAATCCGAAGGGATATTGGTACCGACACTCTCTGGTGCTATTTGAAATCGCGACAATAAACCTCCAAAATCAACCTGAGGAACATCACGAAGGTCCAAAGGCAACAAAGTCACCCGCTTTCTCAAACTTTGGGAGAGTAATTGTTCCGCCCATTCAATCTCTTCACCTTTAAGGCCGGAGGTAACTTCCATATTCAATAATACGCTACCACGGGCGTTCCCTTCGGAGGACATATAGAATACATTAAAGGCATAATCATTGGCCCTAGCATCCCACTGTAACGTAAACCGTTTGGGTAAATAGTAATACACATTAGACTTGTTGTTTTGGTCACGGTAAAACTCCCGATGTAGGTTAAAGGTTTCCCGCATCATCTCCATCTGAGAAACACCAGGAAAGGTCTCTGCCAAAGCAACATCTGGCCCTCTCCGGTCGGTATCTTTGGCATCCGCAGTAGCGATAGGTGTCATCCTAATAAGTCCTGCATTTTGTAAAATGTTGGGTTTTACAATTGCCGTAGTCACATTACCTGACGAAAAGAGACTAGCAACCGAAGCCGACCTAAATGCCATCACATTATAGCGCACTCCTTGTGGAATAGGCTTGCGGTTTTGATTGTAGACCGTCCATCGACTTCCATTGTACCACACCCCAGTACTATTAGGATTGTAAACTCCTTTCCAATGTTGGGTAGCAAATAAAGTTGAATTTTTGGCAATAGCTTTGGGTGCTGTTATCTTACTAATATGCCCATTGGAGGTGTTTTTATAGACAAAGGCTTGGAGCGACAAATTCCCCAATTTGGTAGTTCCAGGATTTAGCACAACAACGTTAAACTTGGTACCTATTGGCATTGGCTTTTTGACCTCTTCATTGAAGATTTTCCACTTACTACCTGCATAATAGACGCCTACCTTTGACGTATTGTACTTCCCGTAGCGCTGTGTAATAAAAACCATTGCATTGGGCTTAGCATTGGTTAAGGCGGTGTTAAGTGTAGTGATATGCGCATTACTATTGTTACTCGTAGTAGTATGCACAAAAACATTTGCTCTACTTTGTGGTAGTACCAAGATGTTATACTTAGCCTTTAAGGGCATGGCTTTGCGATTTTGATTAAAAATCTTCCACTTTCCGTTGCTGTACCAAACACCAACTTCGTTGACATTGTAGACACCGTAATTATGATCTATAATCAATACTGCATTGGGCTTTCCATTGGTATGTGGAGAGTTGATAGTGGTGATATGCCCCGAGGTATTTCCGGAGGCAGTGGTATGCGTTACAATGGCCTGCCCATGTATACCCAAGGTGAGGCACATAAAAAGTATTATGACTAAATTTTTCATGATGCTTGTTTTTAAAAGGCGATATAATAGGCCTCAGGTTCAGAAAGCTCCCTTGTTGCAAGCGCATTTTGGTCGCGCATGAACTCTTCATAGGTACGGGTGTAGGTCGATCCGCTGTTGGAAGATCTAAAGGTGGTCATGCCCTCTTCCCAAGGATCTTGTATGGTTAAAATAGTACCCCCTGGGGTACCATCGCCACGCATTGCCGATACCACGACTACATGGGCACCATTGTTTACTTCTGTGGCTGCCCAAAGCGGCCCTTGTGCCAATACCTGAGCAAAACCTTCCACGGTATAGCTCTGCCCGTGTTCGTATTGAAGTCCCCAAATACTAAACATCTCTAGGTTATCGGGAGGTAAGCTATTGTTGTAAAAGAATTCTCCCCAACCGCCTTCGCCGCCTGCAATATCACGGGGGTTCATACTCAGATTCTCGCGCCAACCTACGATCATAGCAGCTGCGGCTGCCCAACAAGACAACCGGCTTGTTTGGGGTACGAGGTTGACATTGTATGTAATGTCTATAGCTACACTTTCATCAGAGGATAGCACCGTTTCGTTGCGATCCCCTGCATCATTTGAAGCGGTACTGCTACTACTTTCACTGCTGGAAGATCCAGAGGAACAGGCAGTAGGATACAAGGTGTTGATCCCTCTAATATCTGTAGCACTTAAGGCGTCTAATTGCCCGATAGTAACCCCACTGCGCTTGGGGGTGATGGTGGTCATTGGGCGCCCAGTGCTTGGTGAAATCCTACCGAATGCTGTTGGTCCATAGTGCATAATAGACCCATAATCATAAGCCCCAATATTTTGCCCTTCAGGGAAGAAATAATGCCAAATACCTTGGTTGTACTTTTCAAAATTATGGCCTTTCCCAGGGATAATATTGGCGGTATTCACGGTTACATAGCGATCGCGATCATCACGACTCTGCTCATGGTAAAAACCCAGTGCATGCATTATTTCATGAGCTGCACTACCGCGTGTTTTAGACCCACAACGATCTCCAAGCCTTATAAACTGCCTTCCGCCGGCGGGTCGTTTCCCAATACGAGAACTACCACAAATACCAGACACGAAGATAAACTCCACATAATCCGCTTCAGAGCCACGAGGGGTAATACATACATTGGTGCTGGTGTTGATGTGGTTGATGGCCCAAAGGATATCAGCCCGATTAGGATGGCCGCTGGCAATCACATAAGGTACGCTACCTCCCGGCCATTTAAAATCATCGTCTGTGCTAGCAGCAGCGCCTCGACCACTGCGTTCGATCTCAATATCTCCTTGATACAACAGCATACCATTTTCTTCTTCTACCGTAATGGTTACATCATTACCACGGCTAAAAGGCATTTTTGTGGTTACCTGACGGGTATTGTTGGTTGTGGATTCCTCTTCTTGTGCCGTAGTCCAAAATGGAGCCAAAACAGCTAAGAGTATATATCCAAATATAATTTTTGTACGTGTTTTCATTGTTTCCCAGTGTTATGGTTATAAAAATCGATCGATGTCTATTCTACCGTAGTTAGAGCTTCGCTTTTCAGAGGTAACCGGATCGCTACCCTTTACAAAATAGGTGACCTCGTACTCGTACTCCTCCGTATCATGCGGAAGTAATACTTGCAAGGTTTCACTAAGCTCTTCTTTGTTGGTTTTTAAATTGGCGATGTGTACTTCATTGCGATCGCCTAGTTTACTGTAGATTTTCACTTCCAAGGCGCGAATGTTTTCGTCTAGTGTAAAGTCCCCATCTACTTCTATGTAAACCGGTTTTTTAACGATAGGCGGCTCTAGCGCAATACTACCAAACTGGGTAGTTTCCCAATCACTTTCCACAGCATGGTTACCTCTAAAACTCCAAAGGGTTTTAAAATCGTAGCTCAACCATTCATCGCGATTGGTATCACCATTCCAACCATATTGCATCTTAAAAAAGTTACCATTACTATTGAATTCATTCTTATCAATTTTAAGCTCTTGTACAGTCTCCTCACCATTACCATGCGCCTTACGCATCACGACATTCACAAAATTGACGTGTTCAAAATCCGAAGCATTGGTACCTCCTAAAGAAGCGTTTACTTCCCGCTGTTTCATCAAAGGATCATCGGTATTCACTTCTCTAAAACAAGCTACACAGGCGCTTTTGACATTGCCCAGGTTATAGTCAAAAGGCAACGTACGCGTGGTCTCGGTATATTTATTCAAATCAACTTTATACTTGCCTGTTCTTTTGGTTTTTTTCATTTGATAAGAAACGGCCACTGCAAGGCTAGGCATGGCTTCCCTTTCTGGAGTTTCTGTTTCGGAATCTTCTTCGCTTACTGGCGGGCTAATATCCTGCCTTGCGATAGGCGGGTGTCCTCCAGAGGAACGTACCTCATCTGCCCTACTCTGGGCTCCTTGCCGACGATTGCGCTCTTGTGTTCTTCTGGTTCGCTCCAATTGATCGATACGGTTATTGGCTTCTCTGGTTTCTTGCCGAGCTGTTTGCAACTGAGCCGTAGCGCGATCCAACATGCTCTTTTCATTATCAGGTAATAACTCGCTAAGTTGTGGAACACCAGTACCGCCTACTTTATCAAAAATCAGATTGATCAATTGGTTATAAGCAGTCTCTTTCATTTTGTCGAGCTCCTCATCGTCCCCTACTTGGGTAACTTTTATAGCTCCCGAATCAAAAAGATCGTCGAAGGCCGCTTTGATTTCTGCGGAAAGCACCGGCATAGCCGCTGCAGCCTCAAAAGTGTGGTGCTTATAGATACGTTCAAAATCGGCTTCTATAAGGACACGTTTGGGGGAGAGGTAACCCTCCACTTCCATCTCAAAATGAACACTAAAATCAGGGGTTGGGGTATTAAAGGTTTCCCATAAAATTTTAGACCCTAACTTGTTAAGATGTACAGATACTGCGGACCGCTGATTCTCTAAAATAGGAGCGTTTCCCAGACCTACTACCTTGGATTCAAAATCACCATTGGGTTTGGCTATAGATGAGATTAAGGCCACGGTTCCAGACTTAAAAACAACTGGCCCAACAATCTTTCCTTTTTTATCAATTTTGGCCAAGTCTTTGGCTGCTTTGGTGATCATGGCGTCCGTTACTTTAAGCTCCACTAAAGCATGTACGATACCTCCGCCAATACTACTCTCACTAATACCTGTGTTTACTGCTGGATCGGTATCTTCATTTTTCACATAGCGTAGAAATGAAAATATTGGGGTCTCATCGGGGTGATTCGCCAAACGTGGCTTGTCTGGCAAGTAATAATAATTGCCTTTCCCATCTAAATCAGGGAAGAGGATCAACTCACCTGCCCGAATGGGTTTGTCTAACAATATTTTCTGCGCACCCAGGTTTAGGGTAGTTAGCAAGAATAAGCCTGCCAACAGTGCTATTTGTACTATAGATTTCATAAGGTTCTTTTTATTTGGATTCTTCTTCAGATTTTACCACGCTTATCACGTCCTTAAACTTGTCTAGGATTTCAGCAGCCTTGGTTACTTTTCCATCGCTGCCAGGCTTTAAGATGACTTCTCCTGCTCTTACAATTTTTTCGAGATAGTCGGGATCTTCGTCCTTTAATTCTGAAGGGATGGTGGCGTAGACATAATCATCATTGATTTTTACTTCCCACTCATTTGGGGGTATTACCATTTTCCCCTGTTCTTTATGGTTGAGGATATAGCGATAGGCATAGCCCTGGGTATCGCGGTCGGTAAAAATGGTTTTTTCGGTTAAGGGCTCCCCTTTAGAGACCGTGATCGGGATATTGGTTTCTACCTCATTCCCAAACTTGGAATACCGTAATTGCAAGGTTGCCCTAGTAATCCCCAAACCACGAAGCTCCTCTAGATCTGCTTCAAATTCAATGGTTCTCGGCACTATTGGAGGTGCTAAGGTTACCCCCTCCCAATCTCCATCAATCCACTGCGGTTCCTGAGGATAGAGGTTACCTCCTTTTAAACTCCATTGGGTTTTGTATTTATACCCATCGGAGTTAGTATCGTTACCACGCGCGTAGCTTACCGAAGCTTTAAGTCCTTCTTTTTTAAGGTGTTCGTAATCTATAGTAACATAGCTTTCAAAATCATTTTCAGAGTCACGCTCTTTCTTAATGTTGACGGTGGCATAGTTGGCTTCCCCAGTTTCTAGTAACGCTTTGGCCTCATTATCCAGAATAAAATTGATGTCACGATGTTGAAAGAAAGGATCATTCAAAATAATGGAGGTGACACACTTTTCGTTGTCTTTGACTCCGTTGTACCAACTTGCCAAATTCCCAGTAACCGTAAAGGGTTTTTCAACAGCCAATCGAAGGTCTAGGCGGTACACTTGCTTTCCCTTTTTAAAGGATTTTTCCAAATAGGAACGGTTAAAGGTGTATTTTTTGCCGTATTTGATATTGGGCATAGCCTCTTTCTCTTTCTTGGTTGGGGGTACCAAATCAGCCATTTCTGTAGATGCGGTCATCTTCTTTAAAAAGAAATCGAAAAACGCTTCTCTTACTTTTTCTATTCGACTATCAACCAGGTTTTCGTCCCAATCAATTTTGATGTACTCTTTCTCCACCATACTATCGATTACGGAACGGGCTTCGTCATAGCTAACGCTATCCAAACTGGATCGCCTACCAAATAAGACATCGCCTAAACCGCCAAAAATGCCCCCACGCCTTTTTTTACTGCTATAGGACTTGTACTCCGCGAAGTCTTCGGAATATTCTTGTTGCATCTTACTCCAGTTGACAGTTACACGTCCCTTAGCTGCGGGGATGCGAGTGGTATAGCGATAACTAAGTTCTACAGAGAGATCGGCGATAGCCATATCCCTTTCGAAAGCAGCAGCCATTAGCTGTGCTCCTTCTGCACTAAGGGAAGATGCGACAGCGGATCGCCCTCCTTCTAATACTGGTGCACTAAAAGATTGTACTATTGAGCGTGCCAGCTTTTCATCGGACATGGTAGCCGAAATGATTTTTAAGGATCGGTCTCCATCAGGTTTAACTTCCATGGCTCCTAGGTATTTACTGCCGGACGGTGCACCCTGTTCTCCCTTCTTTAGAATTTGCTCCAATTCTGTGCGTTGTTCTGGGGTTAGGCCCCAGTGCATCAACATGTGAAGCAGTGCGCCATTGATACCACCATTGTCTAATTTCTCGTCTGTCATGTATTTGAGGAATAAGAATTCTGGGTAGCCTTCCGGATTTTGGGCCAAACGGAGGTTCGTCGGTAAGGCGCGATACCGTTTGGTTCTTCTATCTGAGAGACTAGCTGCCTCTCCAAACAGTACCACTTGGGTGCCGTCACTTAAGGTAATGCCCAATCGGTCCTGATCGTTAACGAGCTGAGCGTGGGTTTCTAAAAACCCTAATAGCATACAGCAGACAAGGCTATACCATGCCTGTTTGATCGTTGTTCTCATAATTATTAATGTATTAGTTGATAAAAATTGCGTTTTAATAAATGTGCTGATTCATAGGCGACCCCTCGGGTGCCGTCCTTGTAATGCAGGGTGTAAGGCAACACTATGGTTACTTCTCTAAGGGTAGGACTACGCTCGCCCCAAGCTTTTTGAAAAGCTTCGGCGTCAGCACCTCTCATTTGAAAGGAGGCTGCCATTTGCGTATTGGGCGTTAAGGGTAGTTTCCCCATTTGCACCTTTGCATTTTGTAGTGCCTTAGCTAAGCTAGAAGACCCTTCGATGCGTGGCACCGCAGCCGTTTCCCAGGCAGGCATCATTGCACCCATCAATTGCACTGTTTTCCCTTGTTGTTGCACCAACGTATCTTGCACCGCTGTCATCTGATCTTGGGTTAGCCCCCAGGTCAACAGAAAGTGGAAAATGACCACCGTCTCATTACCATCTTTATAGCTTAACAGACTATAAGCAGGCTCTCCCTTCCTGGAAGTGGCAAAACGCAGCTGTATGGGTTCATAAAAAAAGTGATCGGGATTACTTTTTTGATGCAGCTGTATGCTTAACCCGTTTTCCAATACCACCTCTTGTGATGCGGCGTCATATAAGCTTTGCCCTAACAATGGACTCCCAGAAGCTAGCATGATAAGCACTATAAAAATGAGCTTTCTCATGGCGCCTCGGTATTAGGAAGGGTATCTACAAAGAGTAACCCATAACGATCGATTCCTTCTTCTTTTAAGACCGTTCCCCCTTCTAAAAACCAGGAAAGGGAATAGTCCACTGCTTCTACACCTTTGGGTTGGGTAATCTCAAAATGCATGTTCTTATTTTCTCGGTTAGGATAAAGCAAAGTGCTCGCCGTTCTTGCGTCGCCAAAGAAGTCGTAATCAATTTTCACGGAAATCGCTCTTACTTGCTGGCTTGCCAAAGACGCAATATCCCCGGACAACTCTATCCGTCTTCGTTGGAACGGGGTATACAGATTAATCATCGCCGAAGAACTGCTTTGCCAATCTTCTTCATAAGTACCTCCACCAATAAACTTCCACTCTGTTTTGTAGTCGTAGCTCATCCACGCGGTCATATCCAAATCCCCGTGGTTTAGGTAGGTCATTATGCGGTTTCCACTGTCTTCTTCATAGTTTTTTTTGGTAATTAGAATTTCCTTGAGCGTTTCATCACCATTATCGTGTTGCTTTCGCAGTTTTACCGTGACACTATTGAGCATGCGATCAAATTCCTGTGCTATAGTACCATCGACACCTACATATACATCGCGCTGCTGAAACGCAGGGTCCCATAGTGGTACGTCTTTAAACAGGCGCTCGTCGTTCCCATATTCTTGATATAGATTACCAAGGTTAAAGGTGATATAGTGGTTACGGTTCACCAGACTACGCCCTTTAAAGACCATGTTGCTCTTGCCCGTGGTTTTGTGTTTTTTGTATTGGTAACCTACATTGGCCTTAAAGGGCATGGCCTTTGAACTAACCCCTTGACTGACTAAAGAGCCTAAGGCGTCTGCCAAGCCCCCTCGGTGTTCTTCGGGCACCTCAACGGGGGGTACTGGCCTAAACATGAGTTCCAATAGTTTGGTATACACATGCTGCACCAAGCTCTCCATAGCCGCATCGCTACCACTACTAGTTAAGGTAATAGCCTGCTCCTTTCGCAGTTGATCGAAACCCAGGGAGACATCGGCCCCAACCATATAAAGATTTACTCCCGCGTCAAAAGCGTGACTTTCAGAAACTCTAGACCAGTCTACCTCCAATTCGGCTTCGTAACTGTCGCTCAATCCAGAAAAAGACAATTCAAAAAGCAAAGACACATCGGGAGTAGCCATGGACATGCTCTCTAGAAGTAATTTGGATTGGGTAGGTTCCAAATCGAAAGACAGCGGAATACGACTGTTTTCCATTACTGGTGCCGCACCGGAGGCTAGAATGTGCCTTGTTTTTCCTTTTCCTGGGGTAATAATGGACGAAATCATAGTGTATTTGGCCTCGTCGAATAGAATGGGACCTTTGAGTACGATGGCCTCGTTGTCCATTTTTTCTCGTAGCGACTGCTGTGCCTTAGTCACCATGTCCGCAGGAGTATCATAGAGCACCAAAAAGGTTAGAATTCCTCCTCCATCTGCGGTACTTATAGATTTTGTGGTGTTTTCAGCTGGTTTTTCTAGCACATACCGCAGGTATGAAAACTGAGGTAGGGAATCGTTTTGCAGGGCTAATCGCGCCCTGTGTGGCAAATAGCTATAGGCGTTGCTATCGGTATGGGAAGGGAAGCACCAAAGTCCTTCGGCCTGAACCCCTTGATCCATTCGAATTTGAGCATTTAGCGTACTGTATCCTCCCAATAGCAGTACCAGCAAGAGTTGTAGTATCGTTTTCATGGCTTTTCGTTGTTTGCAGGTTCGGGTGTAGCGGTTTTAGGCGCAGGAGGAAATAAAAAAACATAGTCCCCTTCTAACTGTTGCGGCTCTGAAGCTGTTTGGCCTTGAGAACCATACCAATTGGCTTGATAAATAATCGGTTCGTCTCTGTCGTAATAGAGCGTAATGGTGCGACTGTTTTCCGTATCGTCCTTTCGGAAAAGGACTGAGGTTTGTGCTTGCGCCTTACCATTTAATAGGGTGAAGAAACGTACCGAACAACTGCTGACCCCATTTTCGGAAAAAGCTTGTGGATCGGTATCTACCTGAATGATGCGCTTGGCAAATGGCGGACTCAAAGCAATAGAAGGGGCCTTGCTAGATAGCCAAGTATCCTTATCAGCAGGGATGTCAATAGCTTTATCATCTCCCTTTAAATTCCACCGAACACGGTATTGAAACTCTGTCCAGTCGGCGGTGGTATCGCCCAAACGTGGGAAAAAGACACTTTGTTGATCAACGCCTTTATCCAACAAGCTTCTACTTAGAACGATATCTCTAGTAACTGCTTCTTGATCGTCTCCATATTCCTTTCTAAATCCAACGGATACCGAATTAAGAACATCTTTAAAGGAATCGACGTAGGCCCCGTCCAGTTGAAAAATAACCTCGCGCTTGGTAAAGTCGCTGTCTTCAAGATTAACAACCTGAAAGTACTTATCCTTAAGGGCCTCGTTGTCCTCAAAAACATCGTACAGACCGCCAAGATTACCAGAGGAGTATACCGGGACTTTTACGGTAGTGGATTTGCTCAAGTTCATATAGAACTTATTAGTTCTAATGTCTTCCCGATTTTTAAGCACAAATTGATTATCGGTAACGTACTTCTCATCTCTTGCACCGCCAAAAACTTTGCTAAAAAAGCCTCGTTTACGCCGCCCAAGGAGCTGCCCTTGTTCCACAGCGATCTCCTTTTCCGGTTCTTTGGCCCAACCCATTTCAGCATCAAACATCAAGGTCATAAGCTTGTCGGTAACCAAGCCTAGCAAGTCCGCCATATCGTCTGATTTGATGCCCAAACCTGAGGAACGATCAAAAACATCGATTTCCAGGACTTGATCTTGCACCATTTCATCGGTGATATCGCGCAATTGCCGCTTGGTATAGCCACTTTGGTTGCTATACACCTTGCTATAGTGCTCGTAAATGGTGGACATCTCAGCTTTTACTACCGCATTGTAAGCCTTAACCTTAGCCTCGTAGTAGCCATTAACAACCACAGAAACATCTGAGGTTTGCCCTTTCAAGGACTCAAATAAAAGGGTCGCTCCTTCCTGAGATAGTTTAGCCGCTATAGCTGCCTTGGACCCTGCGTATAGTGGGGCATGGCCAGAAGTAATCACATTGTTTGTGAAGGCATTATCCCCATCAACATTGTTAAGCACTGAAGACACGATTTGAAAGCCGGCGATACCGTCTTCTCCGTCTTTCATGACTTGTTTCATAGGAACAACCCCTTTAAGGACGCCGTTGCCCGTCCTTTTCTGTAGTTCTTTCTCCACATCGGCGCGAACGTCTTCAGGTAAGTCAAATTGGATTAAAGCATGGAACAGACCGCCGTTGTCATCGCCATTTTGCCCGACATACTTTACACATAAGAGTTCAAAATCACCCTCTTCGTCCCGTGATAAACGGGGATAATCAGGGAGATAGTAATAGGCTGTAGGATCGTTACTGTCTTGTAACAGCTGTACCCCATTGATAGACATGTTACCTTGATCCAAATTCACCTGTGCGCTTAGCGGATAGGCGACCAATAGGAACAAAGCGAGTCTACAAACCCTAAAAAATAGTGGTGTTTTCATAAGTATTCTCATTGTTTTTGTGGTGTTGGAGAGGGTTGTTCACTTGATCCTAGTAGGCTGCGAACGCTCCTCATTTTTTGGTTAATGTCAAAAACCAAAAAAGGTTAACACCTTGAGGAATTTTTTTGAAAACACTTCTTTTAAAACTGTAGGTGCCTCATTATGCAGGTATTCCTTCGCCACAAAATGGGAGCGTGTTACAAAAGAAATATTGGGAGGATACCTTTGCGGAAAGCATAAAAAAGTGGTGAGCTATTCAAACCATAGAAAACTATTGACAGTAAAAAATTTTAAGTCTTTACAATCAAGAAGTTGCGCTTCGTTAAAATTTCATCGCGCGTTGAGCTTTCCACACTTTGTATTTTGTAAAGGTCTTGTAGAAGAAGATTTTATCGGATTTATATTCAAATCGGTTTTCTCTCGAGACTGCTAGCAAACACATTGCAACTTCAAGGTATACCGAAAAGTGATTGATCTTACCAAGTAAATGCCCTTACATTTATCTGTTGACCTATTAGCGCAAGCTGTAATGCACTTTCGAGAGGGTTTTCAGGGTATTTGCAGCTTGCTCTGGAGTAATATCGCGCTGCGGATTGGCAAACATTTCATAGCCAACCATAAATTTTTTAACCGTAGCAGATCGCAGTAAGGGCGGGTAAAACGCCATGTGAAAATGCCATTCTTCATGCAGAGTCCCATCCGTTGGCGCCTGAACCAAACCTGAAGAGTAAGGGAAAGATGTTTCGAAGAGGTTATCGTATTTCGTCGTCACTACTTTAATGGCTTGGGCAAAACTGGTTTTTTCAGCGGTGGTTAAATCGGTAATCCTTTGGAAATGCCGTTTGGGAATAATCATAGCCTCATAGGGCCAAACTGCCCAAAAGGGTACCAAAGCCACGAAATGTGCATCCTCCCAAATAATGCGCTCCCCTTCTTCAATTTCCTGTTGTACATAGTCGCCTAGCAAGCTACGGCTTTGTTCCTGCCAATACCGTAGTTGATGACGTCCCTTTTTCTCTGCTTCTTGAGGAATAGAAGACTGTGCCCAAATTTGTCCATGGGGGTGTGGATTGCTACATCCCATAACACTACCCTTATTTTCAAAAATCTGCACATGGGCAATCTCTGGTTGTGCGCCCAGTGTGGTATATTCTTCTTGCCACATATCAATAACCGATACAATAGCGCTTTCTGACATTAAAGGCAACGTCAGCGCGTGATCGGGAGAAAAACAGACGACTTTGCAGTGGCCAGCTTCTCCTTTGGCCTGTAATAACCCATTGTTATAGGTTGCTAGCGGTGTATCTGCCAATAGTGCACCAAAATCGTTGGTAAAGCTGTACACCGAAGTGTAATTGGGATTATACGCTCCATTCGCACGCTGATTGCCTGGGCATAGGTAACAGTCGGGGTCATAGGAGGGGCGGTCATCGCGAGTGGGGCTTTCCTGTTTCCCCTGCCAGGGCCGTTTGGTTCTATGGGGAGATACCAATACCCATTCTCCGGTAAGTGGATTGTACCTGCGGTGCGGATGTTCGTTAAAATCTAAACTCATCTACTCGTTTATATTAAGGTAGTTCCTGAACTGGGTTTGGCCTCAAATGACACTGCCTCCCTATTAAAAGCTTCTTTGTAAGCTGCCGTAACGGCTGCTAAAAAGGTAGCAGCGGCTTTTTGATGTACCAAATTAAGGGTGCAACCCCCAAAACCTCCACCCATCATTCGGGCACCTAAAACACCTTTCATCTGTTGGGCTTGGGTCACCAAAAAATCCAATTCTGGGCAACTAACTTCGTATTGTTTGCTAAGGCCCCAATGTGTTTCGTACAATAATGTTCCAAACCGTTCTAGCTGATTGGAACGCAGCGCTTGGACGGCCTGTTGTACCCTATCGATTTCGTCAATTACATAGCGGCAACGATTATAGCGCGTTGCGCCTAGTGCTGCTCGGCAAGCCTCTAACATACTTGTATTGACATCTCTAAATGTGCTTACCTCCCCAAATTGTGATTTTATGAGGGAAAGCCCCTGCTCACACTGTTCACGACGTGTATTGTATTCCCCACTTGCTAGATTGTGAGATACCCCTGTATTAATTAATAGTAACGTGTAAGGAGCAATTTGTAAGGGTATATGCTCATAATCCAAAGTAGTACAGTCTAGTAATAGGGCATGACCTGCTTTGCCCATAACACTGGCAAACTGATCCATAATACCACACTTGGTACCCACATAATGATGCTCGGCACGCTGCGACAGCTTAATAATTTCCAATTGACTTAAACCAAGCTCAAATAGGGCATTGAGACCGAAAGCCATACCACATTCCAAAGCTGCCGAAGAACTTACACCAGAACCAACGGGCACTTCGCTGCGCATGGTACAATTAAATCCACGAAGACCATCGCTAAGCTGTTGTATCTCATGAAGCACCCCTAGAACATAGTTATGCCAACCGTTACCTTTTTTGGGTAACTGATCTAAAGAAACCTCGAGAGCTTCATCAAACTCCGCACTGCGAACCGTACATTTATCTGCACTGCCGTTTGCGGTAAAGCTCATGTAAAAACGCTTATCAATAGCTGCCGGTAAAACAAAACCATCATTGTAATCTATATGTTCTCCTATCAAGTTAATCCTACCGGGAGCGGCCACCTGTATGGCCAAAGGTTGTTGTGTCATGCTAAAAAAATGCACTATTGTGCTCTCGTGCTATTTGCACTTTGAACGGATTTGTAAACCGCGCTAAAATAGACCAAATATCCTAAGTTAAGTACCTGCAAAAACACTTTAATAAGCATATGGACTTTGTCTCTCAAAAAAAATAGATCACTGTATTTTTATAACAAGAAAGGTATCCTGCCGTTAAAGTTGCAGTCTTTTAACTACCCACTGAAGCAGGCTTGAAATAATTTGAAGGTAAGCTGGCACTAACGTTATATTTCAAAGAATCTATTTTTACAAAAATTTTATCGCATCCTAAGTGGCGTTCAACAATACATCGCATTCCCTTCAATGGCCCGTAGTCTACAATAAGGGCATCTCCTCGATTGGGTTTCATAGGAAGTACGTCGAAGTCTTTAGCCCCCGGAATTTTAAGTAATTGCTTAATGGCTATAATTTCTGAAGGCTTCACTTTGGCCAACACATCTCCTATTCGCAAAAACTTGACAAATCCTTGGATCTGGCTAATGCTAATCTTGTCGTGCTTTGAGATCATTTTTACAAAAACGTAACATGGAAATAAAGGTTTGGATACCTTTTTTTTACGGTCTTTCCACTGTACTAGTGTTTTGATAAGTGGTAAAAACGAGGTAATGCCACAGAGTTGGAGAGCTTCATTTACCTTTTTTTCATGTTTATGTCTTACATAAATTACATGCCAGCTAGGTTCTTGCTCCTTGTTTTCCATGGTTGATTGTAAATACTAAAAACTAGGGTTATGGGGTAAGTCTCTGACAAGATACTTAAAAAATATTTACACCTATTTTACGATGGAAGGCTTTTTTTTGTACTTTACTCGTACAAAAATTCTCCCATTATTTTTTTCTTTTTATTACCTAGGTAATGTGACCTAGGACGGCGAAGCCCTGTGCTTTCGCGAAATTTCTTCAAAACTTCGTAATTAAAATTGTAAGAATATGGCTGTACAACCAACCTATCCCGGGGTGTATATCGAGGAAGTACCCAGTGGGGTGCGCACTATTGTAGGCGTATCTACCTCCATTGCGGCATTTATCGGTTATTTTAAGCGGGGACCTATGAACCGAGCAGTGCGCATCTCCAATTTTGGAGATTTCGAAAGGGCTTTCGGAGGATTAGATATCGATAGCGAGGCAAGCTATGCGATTATGCAGTTCTTTTTAAACGGAGGTACACAAGCCTACGTAGTACGGGTAGCCTCTGGCGCGCCCGCTAGAGCCAGTATAGCTGATCCACCCCTGGGGGTCGAAGCTATAGAAGCAGGTACCTGGGGAAACAATGTACGCTTTGCTATTGATCATAGCACTCCCGTCGCTAATGAGTTTAATATGACCATTGCGGAATATGATGCGGTTAGCGGCAAACTATTGCGACAAGAAGTGTTTCGCAACCTAGGCATCGATCCCAATAGCACCCAACGCAACTTTGTTTGGGACATTATTAATGATGCCAATACCGGTTCAACAATTGTACAAATATCTGGCGCGAGACCTGCAGCAGCCATTACCTTACCAACGGCTAACGGCACCACTTCAGATCCTATTGTAGCACCCTTAGCACTACCTGCCAATCCAACAATCGATATTTCATTGAATGGCGGTGCAGCAATCACTATAAATTTATTGGACCTTGTTGCGGGAAACAATAGTTTGAATGCTATAGCAGGATCTTTAGAGAATGCGATTCGCGCTGCTAATCCCGCTAATCCCATTTATGCCAATACAGCTGTTAATGTGGTAGATGATCGACTGCAAGTGGTTCCGGGAGGAACAACAGCAGCCAGTGTTTTTACCTTTAGCAATGGGGTGGTCACCGATCTACAGTTCGATGGCGTTACTCCACAACCCTTAGAATATGCACTAGGTTCAGCGACCCCAGGAACCAATGGAACAGTACCTGATGCAACCGCACTTATAGGTAGCCTAAATAATAAAACAGGACTGTTCGCCTTAGAAGATGTAGACCTTTTTAATATTTTATGTATTCCCAGAACGGGCATACGTACCGGAACCAATGCCCTGACAGATGCCCAGGCAGACTCCGTTTTGTCTGCTGCTATCGCCTATTGCAATTCCAAAAGGGCATTCCTGATTATGGATACCCCCTTAGGTATTGATAGCCTTTCCGAAATTAAAAATTGGATGGATTCCTCTGGTAACAACCTTAGAGATAAAAATGCAGCTATTTATTATCCCAGGGTGAGTGTACCGGATCCCCTAGACAATTTTAGATTGCGCTCTGTTGGCGCTTGTGGCACCGTAGCCGGATTATACGCTAGAACAGACGGCACTCGCGGTGTTTGGAAAGCTCCTGCAGGTACTGAGGCAGCCTTGCGCAATGTTTCGGAACTTACCAACGTATTGAGCGATCGCGAGAATGGTGTACTCAATCCACTAGGAGTCAATTGTTTGGTAAACAAACCAGTTTATGGAAATATCTGCTGGGGTGCACGCACCCTTGTAGGGGCAGACCAAATGGCTAGTGAATGGAAATATGTTCCTATTCGCCGGTTAACCCTCTTCTTGGAAGAAAGTCTTTTCCGAGGTTTACACTGGGTAGTCTTTGAACCCAACGACGAGTCGCTTTGGGGACAAATACGACTGAATGTAGGTGCTTTTATGAACAACCTATTCAAGCAAGGGGCCTTTCAAGGATCTTCCCCTAAAGAGGCGTATTTGGTAAAATGTGATCGTGAAACTACTACTCAAAACGATATTAACCTCGGGATTGTAAACATTGTTTTAGGCTTTGCGCCTTTGCGTCCCGCAGAATTTGTAATTATTAAAATCCAACAGCTTGCCGGACAGGTACAAGCATAAAAAACGAATAGCATGCCAGAGTTTACAGTAGATTTACAACGGTTCGATCCTTATAAGAACTTTAAGTTTCGGGTAAAATGGGACGGGAAATATGTCGCAGGCGTCAGTAAAGTGGGCGCCTTAAGCAGAAGTACTGAGGTCGTTGAACATCGCGAAGGTGGCGACCCAAGCACTGTTCGCAAATCGCCCGCACAAACCAAATACGAACCTATCTCTTTGGAACGAGGAGTTACCCACGACAAAGAGTTTGAACAGTGGATGAATAAAGTTTGGAACTATGGCTCAGGCCTTGGTTCCGAAGTCTCGCTCTCCGATTTTAGAAAGGACATTATTATTGAATTGTACAACGAAGCAGGGCAGCTCGCCATCGCTTACAAGGTGTTTCGATGCTGGCCTTCCGAATTTCAGGCCTTGCCTGAGTTAGATGCTAGCGCTAACGCCGTAGCCATACAATCGTTGACCTTACAAAACGAAGGCTGGGAACGTGACTATGATGTTACCGAGCCTACCCCACCTTCCTTTATTGAACCCAACTAATCGTTGGTGATTAGACCATCCGATAAAGACCTGCTACACACCTGGGAAAAAGGACAAGGGCAGCCACTACTGTACAGCAATATGCTCCTATTGGGGTTATTGTATCCGGAGGAAGATGGCGATCGTCTTTGGGATCTGCCCATCGGCGAGCGCGATTTGGCCCTTTTGCACTTGAGAACCTTACTTTTTGGGGAACAAATGCGCAGTGCTGCACATTGCCCACATTGCGGGGAACATGTAGAATGGGAAGCTAAGACTACTGATCTTATGTTTCAAGAATTGGCCACCCTTGGGCAACCGAAACACTTTAGCCTCCCTGTAGGAGCGACCGATACCCGCTTTCGATTACCCACGAGCAGGGATATTGTGCACATGGCCAATCAAAACCCGGAGCAAAGAGACCTGGCATTTATAGCAACTTGTGCTGTAGACGATATTGATCTCACCCAGCTCTCCCAGGCTCAAAAAGTGGCTATCAACAAGGAAATGGCTGCATTGAATCCGCAAGCAGATATACAATTGGCCATGGTTTGCCCTGCCTGTGGGCATCAATGGTCTTTAACATTTGACATCATGACCTATTTGTGGGATGAAGTCAATGAATGGGGAATGAAAATGATACAAGAAGTCGCACTCTTAGCTAAACATTTTTCTTGGTCAGAAACGGCTATTTTGGAGATGGATCGTTTTCGCCGAGACCGCTATTTGGAAACCCTGTTATCATGAGCAACTTTTTAAGCAATATACTATCTCGGCATTTAGGAGAATCCCAAAATGTGCAGCCTCGTAAGCGTTCTCTTTATGAAAATCCATTTCAAAAGGTTCCATTAGAACCTCCACAAACTGCGCAAGTGCCAGTTCCAAATATACCAAACCCCCAAGAGCATACCCTAGCTAACAAAAAGGAATCCTTAGACAATAACACCAAGCACTTCAATACCAGCTCAGCTCCTGCTGCTTTACCACTTGTTACTCCTGCCGGACATGTGCCGGAAAGTACTGCTCCTTCTTTATCTCCAATTAAAGATCAAAAGGACCAAATAAAAGAGGGGGAGGTAAAAGGGCCGACTGCCATACCAAAAATACCTCCAACCATCCTCCAGCCTTCTGATGCCATCAAAGGCAATCCAGCTAGAATTTTAGAGGAACCCAGAACCAGCTCTTTAGAACAACCTATGACAAACCCGGTAACATCAACAAAAATCAAAGACAACACTATTATTGGCCAAGGTTCTATACCAGACCAACTACCGTTGGCACAAACACCTTCTGATACGAGGCGTGGCAATAACAATCCAACCCCTTCCAATAATGCTTATGGTCGACGGGAAGAAATGACTTTGGACAAGCCTTCGCAAACCATAAAAATTACCATTGGTAAAATCGAAGTAGGCGCATCTAGTCCTCAAAAGAAAAAGGCGCCAGAACGGTCTAAGAAACCTAAAAATGAGCCCAAACTGTCCTTAGCGCAGTTTTTGAATAACGGTACACCCTAAAAGTCATGTCCGCACTACGCATTGCAGCTGTTACACATGTTTTAAAAGATCTTCTCAACGATGGGTTGATCAACCAGAACATAGCGGCCATTTTAGATACCACGGTTACTGTATCTTCCGTTTGCCCCGCACAAGTTGATACCGGAGGTGATGTACAGACGCAGCTCAACCTCTTTTTATATCGAACTAGTGTGAACACGGCATGGAGTAACCTTGCCCATCCCTATCGAAATACCCAAGGAGAACGTACTAAAAGTCCACCACTGGCGGTCAATCTCCACTACTTGCTTACCGCTTTTGGTCGAAATGAGCTGGACGGAGAGATTCTTTTAGGCTATGCCATGCAGTTGTTCCACGAAAACGCCGGATTAGGGAGAGACCTTATTAATAATTCTTTGGTAATCGCGCAAGGGAATGCTTCCTTACCACCAAGTTTGCGACAAGTAGCCAGCTCAGGTTTAGCAGATCAAATAGAACAAGTGAAAATAAGTCACGATCCCATTAATATGGAAGAAATGACTCGCCTTTGGACCGCTTTCCAAATTCGATACCGCCCTTGTGCAGCTTACACAGCTACCGTAGTGCTTTTAGAGCGCGAACGCCGAAATAGACCTTCCCTTCCTGTTCAAAAAAGACAAGTATTTGCGGTGCCGTTTCAACGACCACTTATTGAGCAAATCGTTTCGCAAGCGGGTAATAATCCGGCCAATCCTATTGTGGAGATGCGAAGGATAGTTATTGGCGATCGTATCATTATTAAAGGACAACAGCTTAGAAAAGAATCGGTTTATATTCAATTGAACCAAACTAGCATCCCTTTAGACCCTAACGATGCTGATACTAATATTACGCCAACGGAGATCAGCTTTGTTTTAGACATTCCGCCTGGGCAAACGCTAAAGGCCGGAGTGCAGGGGCTACAAGTAATACAACCGATGACCTTAACGCAGCCCCCCGAAATAACCGAAGGTATGGGCGGTATTGTCGTTACCCCACAACCTTCTATACAACGCGGAGAAAACAGTTCTAACCTACAGTCTTTTGTACTAAGTCCCTCGATAACTATTGATAGTTTTGTGGGCTTACAATTAGAACTGGGTGTCTCTCCTGATATAGAGACAGGGCAGCGGACTGTTCTTTTATTGAACGAGATTAATGCACTAGGTACACCACAATCTTATTCATTCGTAGTATCCACGACTGGGGCTTTGCCATTAGGAACAATATCGGTATCGCTTTCCCAAGTTACTTCGGGAGATTATTTGGTACGCTTGGTAGTAGATGGGGCTGAAAGCCCATTAACCACTGTACCAGACGGTACTTTTAATGGCCCCTTAATTACAATTCCCTAACCAACTTCTTTATGGATCAACAAAGCTGGTTACAATACAATCAAGATCATCTTAAAGTACATATTCGGGTGCTTAAGGCGACATTTGCCCTAGCATTAAGTCAAAAAACAAAAAGCGATAACCCATCAATAAAGCAAGAGTTAAGCGATGCCAAAGAAGCCCTATCACTATGGCAAGTTGCGCAAACCATACCCACCAATCTGGAGGTAATTTGCAAGAACTTAGGGCTTACCTCTTTTGAAGAAAAAGTACTGTTGACCTGCGCGGGTATTGAAATGGACAGTAATTTATGTAAGCTACTACAAGAACTTCAAGCGCCTTCTGGTGCTATCAACCCCACCTTGACTTTGCTGATGTCTGTTTTTGAAGAAGCCCACTGGTCCGCCATTACCCATGATGGTCCTTTGTGCCATTGGGCGTTGATTAACCTTCGTACTTCCAGCATTTATACACATTCTAGTGTGTCTATAGATCCGAATATATTGCACTTTTTGTTTGGATGGAACCTTTCAGAGACCGATGGTCGCATTCGCGCTTTTACCACCTATAGCAATGTAGTACCCTTGGAGGTTAAAAGCCATCGAGCCATAGCCCAACAAGTGGTGCAGGCCCTTCAAGGCAGTAACATAGCGCCCAACCCTTTTATAGAGCTCTCCGGAACTAATGCTAAAGATAAGGTAGCCATAGCTACACAGGTAGCACAAGAATTAGGGCATCAATTGCTAGAGCTTAATGGCCAGTTGCTACCGATAGATCCTAAAGAATTGGATTTGGCACAGCGACTTCTCAATCGCTTTACCTTTCTTTCGGCAACCATATGGCTGATTGATTTGGAAGCATGGCCAACATTCGACACCCATCGCAAGGCTGTGTTGAATCATTTCTTTTTAAAACTGCATGGCACGGTATTACTCTGTAGCCAAAGTCCTATCCAAGACTTGGACCGGAACACCTTTCCTTTCCAGGTACAACGCCCCTCAAGGGAAGAACAACAATCGCTGTGGAAATCGCAGTTAAACCTCAACGGCCAATCCACGGCATCCCTTCAAGAAATTACCTATCAATTTAGTTTTGAAGCATTAACCCTACAAGCATTAGCCCAACAAGCTCAGCTTAAAATGCCCTTAGCTGCAACGCATTCAAAACCAATCTTCGGTCCGATATACGAGGTATGTCACCAATTCACCCGTTCGAATATGAGTGACTTGGCCCAACATATCGAAGCCTTAGCGACCTGGGATGATCTGGTATTGCCAGAGGCTCAAAAATCGACCCTTCATGATATCTGCACGCAAGTAAGGGCAAGACAAAAGGTATACTACCAATGGGGTTTTGCACACAAGAGCCATCGTGGTTTAGGAATTAGTGCCCTTTTTGCGGGAGAAAGTGGCACCGGAAAAACAATGGCTGCCGAAGTATTGGCTAATGATTTGGGATTGGACTTGTATAAAATTGATCTCAGTCAGGTAATCAATAAATACATTGGGGAGACCGAGAAAAATTTGAAGAAAATCTTTGATGCTGCGGAGTCTTGTGGAGCAATTTTATTATTTGATGAAGCCGATGCCCTGTTTGGTAAACGAAGTGAAGTAAAAGAAAGTCAAGACCGTCATGCCAACATTGAAGTTAGCTATTTGTTGCAGCGTATGGAAGCTTATCGCGGTTTGGCTATTCTCACCACTAATATGAGAAATGCTTTGGACAAAGCCTTTTTACGACGTATTCGTTTTGTGATCAATTTTCCTTTCCCTGGAAGTGATCTACGTGCTGCTATTTGGAAACGCGCCTTTCCCGAAAGCACTCCTTTAGACCAATTGGATGTACATCGTTTGGCAAAACTGAATGTAGCCGGAGGAAATATTAAAAACATTGCCCTTAATGCAGCCTTTATGGCGGCCGATCAAGATAAGCCTGTAAATATGCAACACTTGCAGAAAGCTGCCCAAAATGAATACACCAAATTGGAAAAAACCATGGGACTTGCTGAACGTTTAATTCCATGACAACCCATATCAACATACATATTGACAAACTTGTTCTTAAAGGACATGATGCTCAAACAGGTCGGGCTATCGGGGCAGCATTAGAGGTGCACCTAAGAACTCTCATTAAGGACCATGGATTACCAAAGTCTTTACCACACCAAAAGCCTATTGAAACGCTACAGGCCGGTACTTTAAGGCATCAGGTGACCAATGCGGATGCCATTGGTCAAAATATAGCGAGGAATATTTACAACAGTTTAGGGCAATGAGAGGATATCTTGAGGCACAACACCATCATGCTGCGCTATTGCCTATAAAAAGCACGGCCAACGAAAAAGATGTGGATATGCCTACTCAGGCGACCCATGTCCCTGATTTTGGTGGTAGTCGTACCCATTATGCGGCCTTAGCCGCAATGCCTGTAATACAGCCAAAGCTCCGAGTGAATCCTCCCAATGATCGCTATGAAAAGGAGGCGGATGCCGTTGCCCAACAAGTGGTGAATACCGGAGGTACCGAAAAAATCCAATCGCTACCATCAATAAGCCGCGTGAGGCCTCAGGCCCAACGCAAGTGCCACCGTTGTGAAGAAGAGGACCAGGTTTTACAGCGCAAAGGGGAAGGGGGATATACCGCAAACAAATCCGTTAGCAATGGTATACAACAAGCTTTGGGTGGTGGAGAAGTCATGGACACTCATACGTCGACCACAATGTCATCAAGATTTGGAACGTCTTTTGATCATGTAAGGGTACACACGGGTGCCAAAGCAGCACAAATGAGCGAAGCCGTAAATGCCAAAGCGTTTACTGTAGGTAACGATATCTTCTTTAATAGTGGAACTTATCAACCGCACACTAGAGAAGGACAGCGATTATTAGCGCATGAACTTACCCATGTTATCCAACAGAGTGGCCGACCAAAAACCTTACAAAGGCAACCACTAGAAGAGGATCAGGAAGCCAAAGACGGTGACTACCCTCAAAATGTGCCAGCCGAAGCTACGAGGGAAGCTTTAATGGAAGAGCAAGAGGAGCCTATATTACTGGCACAAGCAGACCCTAAAGACAAATCCAAGAAAACCTCAAAGAAGACTTCCAAAAAGAAAAAGAAGAAAACAAAACGTACCATTACTAGTATTAAAGTAGACCTCACCGAACAAACCACTACAGTGACTTTTAGCGATGGTACTGCTCAGGTGATGCAGTCTTCTACCGGTAAGGGGCTCACCAAAAATTTCCAAAAAGAGAATCCCGCTACTGATCGCTGCAAAAAACCAGGTAAAGCAGATTCGAACTGTACGCCCACTGGATCTTTTTCCATAGCGAAAAATAAAAATGGTTCCCTCAAAAAAGGAGGCAAAAGTTATAAAAATGGAAAAGGGGATGCCATGGCTTACTATGTGGAGATTTCTGGGACAGGCGCCTCTGGTAGAGGTATAGGATTTCACAACTCACAAATTGTCAACGGACGGCCGATGTCCCATGGCTGCATACGGGTGAGCTTAGCAGATGCCAAAACCATTAATAAAGGTGTAACTTCTAAAACCAAGGTTACCATTTCCGGTAAGGCCAATATCCCAGCAGATGCCGCTGCTAAACGAAAAGCAGCTAAAGCCAAGAAAAAGAAGAAAAAAAGTACAAAAAAATCAACCCCCACAGGAAAGACGCACACCATTAAAACTGGAGAATCCTTAGGGTTGATCGCAGAAAAATATGGGGTTTCCCAAAAAGACCTACAAGAACTCAACAAGATTAAAAACCCGGACAAGATCAAAGCCGGAGATATCCTTAAAATTCCTTAAGCTTCTAAGTACGACTCTTTTAAGTATAAGGTTAGAACACCATTGCATTAGAAAAATAGATCGGGAGTAATTTAATATTCCCCTATCGATGAAAGCCGTTGAAACCACACATAAAGCCAATACAATAACACAGGTTAAAGTCGAGGCATCCCAGGAGCAGGCTTCTTTAGCGCAAGATACTGCTGCGACAATGCCACTCTTTGACTTTGGGATACGTCTTGCACCCATCACTCCAAATGGTAATGGCATTGTACAACCCAAGCTAAGGATCAATAACCCCAATGACCGCTTCGAGCAAGAAGCGGATCGCATAGCAGATCAAGTGCTTGCTTTTAAACCAGAGGTAGCGTCTTCCGCGGCGCATCCAACGGATGCTATTCGGCAACGTCCACTAGCGGCACAAATTAGCCGAGTACCCTTAAGGGCCCAACGCCAATGTCACAAATGCCAAGAAGAGGAAGAAGATAAAGTATTACAAACCAAACGATTTACTACCAAAGGCCCTAAGCAAAGTCAAAACCTAGGGGCCCGCGTGCAACGTAGTCGTGGTAGTGGTCGCACGATGGACAGTACTACTGCATCCTATATGGGCTCCCGTTTTGGAACAGATTTTAGCCAGGTGCGTATCCATACTAATGGTTCGGCAGTACAGATGAACCGCGATATTAATGCCAAGGCTTTTACGGTAGGGCAAGACATCTTTTTCAACCAAGGGCAGTACCGTCCAGATACGGAAAGTGGTAAACATCTGCTCGCTCACGAGCTCACCCATACCCTTCAACAACAAGGCGTATCGGGTGATATGGTGCAACGGCGGGTAGATCGCGTGGAGCTCAGCTGTGCAGCCAACCAGATCACCTTTGTGCACGATGGTGGGGCCACTACTTATGAATTGACCAACTGTAATGCCGAGGTGGGCACCTATGATGCAGTGGTTACCGAAGGTCCCAATTCCATTGATTTTACCTTAGAAGATTATGGGGGAGGAGATTTTGATTTTGGTTATGAAGTGGGTCCAGGACAGGAGAACCCAAATACTTTTTTTGACAATCAGGGACGCGTCACCTTCTACATCATGGATGACCAGATGCAGTCCCTTGGGAATATTACCAGCCTTGCGGAGTTCAAAGAAATGGTTAAAGATGCGGGTATTGCCCGTCTGCATGCCAATAGGGCCGCTTTGCTAGCGTGGCGCGAATTTTTGGAAGATCAATTATCCCCAGGGCAACTACGACGCCAATTGCATGCAGAGCAAGAACTGGATTTGATGGAGACTGCCATTGCCGATGGAGAGATCGCTTTGTACGAAAGGCGTGCGCGAACGCGAAATCCCGCCATGCGCTATGTACAACAACAACAGATTGAAGGGCGGTATCGTGCTTGCACGGGATGCCATGCCACTGTACAAGCAGAGAGCTGGGGGCGACAACAAACACAAGTAGGACCAGCGTGGCGCACTGTAGTTGAGCAGATGGAAGCACATGTTGGGGATGAATCCTTAGATCCTACACCGAGACCTGAATTTTTACAAGGAGGAGGTAGCCGAGCAGTGTCCGAAGAAGGTCGCGAGCAAATCGACCGCTACCCCAGCACTACCCGCATAGCCAACGCCATTGATACCATCGGACCCTATTTACAACAACTAGGGCCTGCAGGATATGAAATTTTGAGTTCCTCGTTATTATCTAGACTAGAAAGTT
Source organism: Bacteroidota bacterium (assembly GCA_039414375.1). GTDB lineage: Bacteria > Bacteroidota > Bacteroidia > Flavobacteriales > Flavobacteriaceae > Croceivirga. The sequence continues at coordinate 27,882 of JBCDGY010000001.1, forward strand.
CAACCTCCTCAGAATCCATTCAAGCCTTGGTAAGCGCACAGATCGAAAGGCGTAGAAACGATTACTTGCTATTTATCAGTGAGATAGAACAGCCAGACTTTGATTACATGATGCTACGCCCTGTAGTGAGGGAATTGTTACCGCTGGTGAGTCCAGAAGTACAGGAGATGGTGGAGGACGATATTGCAGCCGCCCAGGCATGGGATATTGTGGAGGGTATTGTGGTGGGTGTTGCTACCATAGGTGCTTTATTATTGGCCATCTTTCCTCCTACTTCTGCCATTGGCATCGCTGGAGCAGCGGCTTTAGAAATAGGATTAGGGGCCTACGCCATTAATGCAGGTGTACAGTCTTTTGAACAAGGGCGGATACTCTCCTATGGTCGGGGGGCTGATAATGTGTTGGATCCCGATCAGCAGGATGCTGCTACTACCATGATGGTTATGGGGGTTTTTGAAGTAGTAATGGGAGCTATAGGCATTCGACAAGGGCAACAGATGTTGATTCGCTTAACGCGAGCGCGATCAGCGGCACAAGGAGCAGGACTCCTTAGACATGCCGAAGCCCAGGTAGGAGAAAACACCATTCGCATCAGCGATATCGATACCCCCAACCCAACAGTTCGGGTAACCAACGCCGAAGGACGCGTTCTACAGGAAGGACCCCTTGAAGAATTTATGGGAACACCTAGGGCTGCCAATGACAATGCTTACTTCCCCGACCCAGAAAGTAATGTGGTAGCACTACCACAGCCACAACCTCGAGAATTGCCCATTGCCGTTGGTGAAACCAGACCATTACCAGGCTCTCGAATGGCGGACACGCCCTCTGGACCAGTAGCATCGTCAAGAAGCGGTGGTGACCCCCCAGATTTGTTTGAGATTTATACCGGTTCTAGACTAGAACCTGTACCACCTCGTACTAGTTCTGGTACGCGCACCCAAGGACCCACTAGAATTGATGACGGTCCAGCAGGCACTATAGACGACCTATGGGTAGGTCGTCAAAGACAAACTGGTGTAAGCTTAGCACAAGACCATCATATTGCTTCGCGCTATAACCAGCAGTTGATTGATATTTTTGACGAAGTAGGCTTGAGTATCGAAGGACGCGCCAATCGGGTATTATTAGACGAACATGGGCAATTACGTGGTTTTTGGCAAATTGTCGATGATGGAGGACGGGTACGGTATTCGTACAAAGGGCATCATCCCGAATACCATCAATGGGTATTTCGCAATTTGCAGCGAGCCAGAGGTACCAATCTCCCCATGGCAGAATCTCAACGAAGGGTTTTGAGTGCCTTAGAGCAAATGCGTGATATTGTAATACGAGAACCCTATATTCTAGAATATGGGACGGCTATGTTTAGAAACCATCCTGAACTGATTGCCATTACGTTCTAAGGGAATTGCTCATGAGCAGTGCTTCCCTTGGAACAATTAAGCCATGAAAGCAACGATCAACAATCAACATCAGCAACAAAAGCATGTGACTAACGTGCAAACGAAGCAAGATACTCGGGGACAAGAAGTTTTGGAAATCCCTACCACACCCCTACATTTTGGTTTTATAACGGATCAACCCCCAATACTACCCACAGACCATGGCGTGGTTCAACCCAAGCTGCGAGTCAATCCACCAAATGACTCCTACGAACAAGAAGCGGATCGTATGGCAAAAAAGGTCATGAGCATGCCGGCGGGAAATTTACAAAAGAGCGATACGACCCCACATATTAAAGAACGTTCTTTGGCTGAACAGGTGAGCCGATTACCCTTACAAGCCCAGCGCAAATGCCACCAGTGCGAGAAGGAAGACGAAGCGCATATGGTACAAGCCAAGCATATGACCACAGCAAGACCAAGGGTCTTACCAAGCCTCAATACTCGTATTATGCGCAGTAAGCATAGCGGTAAGGCAATGGACCAAAGAACTGGGGCTTTTATGGCAGACCGCTTTGGCTCGGACTTCCAAAATATCCGCATCCATACTGATGATAATGCGGTACAGATGAACCGTGATATTCACGCTCGAGCATTTACCGTTGGACAGCATATCTATTTTAATAGTGGTCAGTACCAACCCCATACCGAAAGTGGTCGTTACCTATTGGCCCACGAGCTCACGCATACGTTACAACAACAAGCATCAGAAACCAATAGAACTGTAATTCAACGTACACCTGATCCAGAATCCCTCGGGCGCAGTATTGACCCTTCTAGTTTAGCACTCTCAGAGCTTCAGCAAGAGATACAATTAATCCAGAGTTGGCTCTCCAACCATCCGGATCATCCTGACCGAGATCTTTTGAGTTCAGCCCTAGCACAAATGCTAAACGAGCGTAATTCGAGAAACGCACCATCTTCAAACGGCTCCTCTAGTACCGTCCCATCAACTACAAACCAAAGCACTCCGCGAAGACGAAGACGACGTTCACGCCCCCAACCAGTAGGTGAGTCCCCTTTCAATAGAAGTATCGATCCTACAACCTTAGATGATCAGGAGTTACCAGAAGAAATACAGCGATTGCGTACTTGGCTTATAGAACATAACACCGACGAGGAAGCTTATTCCGAAATTCAGGATACGTTAAGTGCTATGGAGCATGAAATGGCTTCTAGAGACGAAAATTTAATGTCTATAGACGAAGGTGTAACACCTGAAAACCAGCCAGATTCCCTACGACAAAGTCTAGATACATCCATGATGACCCCAGAGGAATTGCAGGAAGAAACGTCGGCAGTCCAAGAATGGTTATTAGACAATCCCAATGCCGAACAACAACAAACCTCAGATGCGCTCAATGCCCTGGGACAATTAGAGCAAGAGATTTCAACCCGTGTACGCCCTCCTTTTCTTTGGGGCTTGGACCAGAATACCAATCGTATTTATTTATCTATTACATCGCCAGGGACTAGTTCAAGGGCTCTTGCCACTTACTTATTTGGTTCTGCGGCAGGTATGGAACGCTTCAACACCACATTTGGTAATACCTCAGAATTTCTGCCCCAGGGCACCAACTTGGTACTACCGGGTGCTACCGACCCAACTGCAATAGCTGATCTTAGAAATGCCCTGAGTTCTGGTCAGATTTTAAGAACTGAAGGCATTCCGGAAAGTGCAAACAGTTCAGAAACCATGGGCTATCGGTTTACTTATAATGGGGAAGAAGTTTTGCTAAACCAAACCCAACTTGATGGCCTGTTAAACGGCTTAAAAGTATACATTCAACGAAAAGCACAATCTTTAAAACTACAGGCTGAAAGTGCTAGGGATAGTATTCGTGAGCATATTGCCAATACCAATGGCGTAATTCGAGGTATTTCAGATTTGGCAGCAGGCCAATTTGTTCCGGGAGAAAACACATTTTACGTTCCTATCAATGGAGCCAACAGGCTGTTGGCCGCTCTTGAAGGGGAACTTACTCCCGAAATGATCAGCCGCAATGCCAACATGCTTCGTATAGTAGGCCAGAGTGTGGCTCACGCTCAACAGGTACGAGATCGGTATTTTAGGAATACCATTGCAGGAGCCGAAAGTACCGTAACAGCGTTGGAATTTGTCCGAGATGCCTCCTTTGGGGTGGCCATCGCTATTGGTGCGGTAGTTGCTGCACCCTTAGTAGCTGGGGCAGTAGCAGGAGCAGGAGTCACAGGAACTACAGCCACGGTATTGACCATAGGAGGAACTGGAACCGTTGTGGGTACCGGAGCAGGAGTCCTTAGAGGAGGTAGTGCCTTCACAGGAGAACTGATATCTGGTAATTCTTTAGAAGATGCAGGAAATGCAGGACTACGAGAGGGGCAAAGAGGCTTTCGAGAGGGTTTTATTGCTGGTGCGGCAGGTGGTGCATCACGCGTATTTGCTCCAGCAGCTGGAGCCTCAGCACAAGTTGGGCAACAATTGTATAGAAGAGTTTTTGCAGAGGCAACTATCAATGGTGTAGCGGCCACTACTGACGCTCTAATTCAAGGGCGTTCTGCGGCCGAAGCTGTTCAAATAGGTCTACAAAGTGCTGCATTAAGCGTACCAGGCTCTGTAGTAGGCAATTCTAATAGTAGGTTAACTCGGGAACTATTGGGTCCGTTAACCGCAGCGGCAACCACTTATACCGGAGCAATTGCTAATGGCGCCTCTCCTCAGGAAGCCATCGCTCAAGCTACAGTTGCAGCTACCTCTAATGTAGCTATGACGCGAGCGAGCCATGGATCACAACTGGATACCAATATGGAAAATAGAGGTAGGCAATTTGGAGAAAGACTCCGATCACGATTAAATCCTACCCCGGATATAGAGCCAACATTTTTACAAAGACAAAGGGCCTTCGCCTTGCGCCGTGAAGCCTCAGAATTGGAACAGCGGGCAAGTGCCCAAGAAGAAAATGCAGCAAGGATAGAAAGCTCACGTCCAGAAGGTGCCGCAAGGGCTAGAGCTATGGCAGAAGAGCTTAGAACAAGAGCTACTGCGCTGCGCAATGAATCTGAAGAGTTTGCAAGTGGTCGGCGATCCGCTACCGAAGATTTTCCCACCCCAGAAGAAATCGAGGCTGCGTTGGAATCCTTGGACAATGTGCAGCCAGAAATGGAAATGATTCAAGTTCCCTTGAACCAAAGTGAAAGGTCTGGTGATCTCCCACGGATCGTTCGTCCACTTTTACAAAGTCAAAGTGGGCATAGAGTTGTTTTTCGTGTTGAAGGAGGTGGTAGTAGAGATCTCGTACAAATAGGACCCAATGGTGAGATCAGATTAACCCAGGGTTCTACAATTCACTTGAATTTCGGTTCTTATGAAAGAGCTTTGGAATTCTTGGCTATGCGTGGACCTGGGTCTCGTATTATCGCTTTCGAAGTAGATGAATCATGGGTTCAATCGGCCCGTTCCAGTGCTATCCCAGAGCATCGAACAAAGGCACTTCGTGGAAGACAACCGCGATTGGTAGATGTTACCTATGCTGATGATCAACTTGAAATTCCATCTTCTATGGTCGGTGAACTGCAAGATTTTATAATTCCAAATTCCGGAAGGGTAGTGCTTTCCCAATAAAAACCATCACCATGTCTTCATTTCCTAGATCCCCAAAAATATTAAAAGGAGGTATTGTCCTACTCAATCCTCAAACGGCCGAAGTAGGTCAGATTATTCCTTTGCAGTACAATCCGGAAAGCATCACGCGTTCCCTAGAAGCAAGGAGTGCGGGTGATGGAAGCGACCCTACCGAAGCACTACGCCTTGCAGGACCTCCAAGGGAAACCTATAGTATCGAAGTAACCCTGGACGCTACCGACCAACTCGAAAATCGCGATCCTTTGAGCGTTCGCCATGGGCTACAGCCCACTTTGGCTGCACTAGAAAGTATTTTATATCCCAAAAGTTCCCATTTGGTGAGCAATCAAATGCTGGCTGCCATAGGAACTATTGAAATATTACCTACCGAAGCGCCGCTTACTTTATTCATTTGGAGCAAAGAACGTATTATGCCCGTGCGTTTTACCGAGTTTTCCATCACTGAAGATGCTTTTGACGTCAATCTCAATCCTATTAGGGCTAAGATCAGTTTGAGCATGACCGTCCTAGGCTTAGATGACCTGGGTGATGCCAACCAAGGAAGTGGTCTATACATGGCCTATCAACGTGCAAAAGAAGAACTGGCTCGAAAATATAAAGGGGGCACCCTTGATACTTTGGGCATTAATTTATAACCTATGGACCCCATCCAAGCTTTATTATTACAGAACAACCAACAGGGAAATGGTTTTCCTGCCAACAGTCGGTATCACCGTGTCGACACCCAGGTGCACCAATCTAAAAATCAAGGCGAAATCCGTTATTTGGAGCGACGTTTTGTCCCCAGGGCTTCTGATTTAACAACCCTACAACAGCACACCGTGAAGCAAGGGGAGCGGTTAGATAACATCACCGCACAATATCTGAACGACCCAGAACTTTTTTGGCAAGTATGCGATGCCAATAAAGTCATGCACCCCCTAGAAATCACCGAACGTACGGGCCGTTTGATCCGCATCACCATGCCGCAAGGATTATAATGTTTAAAGGCGCACACCTAACGCTCTTAATTGGCAAAGTGATCGCTCGGCCCGCACCTAAAATTGTAATGGATGCGGTAACGGACATCCAAGTAACCAATAGCAAACAGCGTAGCGGATTTCAAATAAGTTTCTCAACAGGCAAAACCGCTTTATTAACAGAAGCAATGTTGCCGGCAGGTTACTTCGATCCTATTGTAACTCGCGTCATTATTGTAGTAACTCTCAATGGTTTTCCAAATGTGTTGATGGACGGATTAATCACCAACCAAGAATACGGCCCTTCTAACGATGCGGGGCAGTCTACCTTTACCATTACTGGGGAAGACCTTACACTGGCCATGGATCTCATAGAACTTACCGTCCCCTACCCTGGAATGCCCATTATTGGCATTGTCAATTCTATTATTGCGCGTTACGTAGTCCTGGGTATTGTGCCTGTGGTTATACCGCCTTTTATTCCCAATTTCAAAAACCCTACAGAGGGTTATGACATTCAAGAGGGTACAGATCGTGCTTATATCCAAGAACTTGCAGAAAGAGTAGGTTTTGTCTTTTTCCATCAAGCTGGGCCACTACCTGGTCAGAGCATCGCCTACTTTGGGCCTGATGTAAACTTACCAATTCCACAATCTGCATTATCGGTCAATTTTGACGCCCACAGCAATGTTGAATCTATGAGTTTCTCCTTGGATGGCTTAGCGAAAAAGATAAAGGTATTCACCATTTTTGATCCCGTCACCAAAAAAATACCTATTCCCATACCCGTACCCAACATCAATGCTTTTAAACCACCGATGGGCATAAGGCTTACCCCACCAGCCAAAGTATCATTCTCTAAAGACGCCGCCCCCATGAATCCGGCTGAAGCAGGAGAGGCTATCTTGGGTTTTATGATGAAAGGAAGCAATTCCACTTCAGTTACCGCTACAGGTTCTTTAGATGTCGCACGCTATGGGAAAATATTAAGGGCACGGATGATGGTAGGTGTTCGTGGCGCTAGTCTGGCCTACGACGGTATGTATTACGTAGATAGCGTTACCCACAGCATTAAAAAAGGGGAATACAAACAGAGTTTTTCCCTTTCTAGAGATGGCCTAATTTCTAATACCCCCCTAGTAAGACCATGAGTGAATATATCGGAAAATTTAGAGGCACCGTACTCAACAATTTAGACCCCATGCAACGGGGCCGTCTGCAATTGCTAGTCCCAGATGTTACTGGACTATTGCCCTCTACTTGGGCGGAGGCGTGTATCCCTTTGGCAGGGCCTACTGGCCCACCCATGGGCACCTTTTTTGTACCCCCTATTGGGGCCGGGGTATGGGTAGAGTTCGAGCATGGCCAAGTAGACAAACCCATTTGGACAGGATGCCGATGGGGCGCTCCCTCAGATATTCCCCCACTCGCCAAAGCGGGTATCCCAGCGGCTCCTAGTATTGTTATGCAAACCTTAGGGCAAAATAGCATTGCGATTAGCGACTTACCAGGACCTACTGGGGGTATCATGCTTAAGAGCACGACAGGGGCCTCTATTACTGTAAATGATACGGGCATCTACATTCAAAATGGAAAAGGCGCTAGTCTTACCATGATCGGGAAGATTGTAGCCATTAATAACGACGGTTTAATCGTCACCTAAACCATTCATCTATGCCAGGACCAATTGTACATTTAGGAGCTACCGTAACGTGTGCCCATGGTGGGACCGCAGTGCCTGCCTCTACCAGTACTCGGGTATTTGTACAGGGGCAACCCATTGCCCTGCAACCTATACCGTATAATATCGCTGGTTGTCCGTTTACTGTACCCCCAGGGAGTCCTATGCCTTGTGTAACGGGTATGTGGACCACCGGGTCTAAAAGGGTATTTTCTACCGGAATGCCTGTAGTGTTGTTTGATAGTCAGTCGACCTCGGTTCCCAATGGTACTCCCATGTTCATCACCAAAACACAGATGAGGGTAATCGGCAGTTGAGCAATCCAAGTGAGCTTTAAAGCACCTAAAATATGATGTACCTTAAATTTTCTTATGAAATCGATGCTACTGGGCGCAGTGCTACCACCGCACGTTCAGAGCATATTAAAGATTTAATTGAGCAGGTAATTTTTACGGCACCCGGAGAGCGCGTTAACCGACCGACCTTTGGCAGTGGATTGCAGCAGTTGGTCTTTGAGCCTAATAGTCCCGAACTAGCGGCTACCGTGCAATATTTGGTAAAAGGAGCCTTACAACAATGGCTTAGTGAAGTGATTGAAATAGGAGAGGTGTCCATCACCGCTATGGACAGCGCCTTACGCGTTCAAATCTCTTATCGAGAATTGCAAAACCCTATGGTACAATCCGTAACATTTGATCGACCTATATAATGAACCCTATTTTCTCTTGTAAAAATAAGGGCCGCCGACTATTGATTATCGATAGTCCCAATTTCAATGGGATTGACTATTTGGAGGTTGTTTCTGCCGATCAACGGACTATAGCCCTACATTTCTTAAAACCCCTACCTGGGGAAGTGGGTGGGGTGCCTGCGGCTCCTCCCCTAACAGCTGAAAATATTTTAATTACTGGTGGAGTCCGTATTCAACATATTGAAGTCGATAGCATCCTAAGCACCAATGATAGGATATTGACCATAAGGGTCAATCAAACCGGGGATTTCTCCACCTACACCTTACATCTGGTTACCGACCAAGAGAACAAAGTGCCCCCAGCCAACTTTGATGCGCAACTTGCACAAATCGATTTTTCTTTTAAAGCCAATTGCCCTAGCGATTTTGATTGCAAAACGGAGAAAATATGCCCTCCTACCGAACTAGAGCCCACCCCGAGGATCAACTATCTCGCCAAGGACTACGCTAGTTTCCGGCGTACCATGTTCGATCGTCTTAGCCTGCTAATGCCGGGCACGCAAGAAAATAATGTTGCCGACATACAGACCACTATGGTGGAATTGATGGCCTATGTTGGCGATCACCTCAGCTACTATCAAGATGCTATCGCAACAGAGGCCTACCTTTTTAAAGCACGGAAAAGAATCTCTTTGAGAAGGCATGCACGCCTTCTGGATTATCAAGTACACAATGGAAACAATGCCAGAACTTGGGTGCAAATTGGGGTAACTCCAGGAGGACCACTCGATCTAGGTATCCTCCCTAAAAGCACACCACTCCTTACCAAAGGCAATGATACGCAAGCTGCGATAAGCACCCTTGAATTTGAGCAATTAAAAAAGCAGACCACGCCATTGGTATTTGAAACCATGCACACCATTACCCTTAACAGCAATCATAACGAAATACCCTTCTACACCTGGGGGGATTCTAGTTGTTGTTTGCTTAAGGGAGCTACTTCGGCCACCTTAATAGACAATGGAAGCTTAGACCTTAAAGAAGGGGATCTCCTAATTTTGGAAGAATTGATAAGCCCAACAACGGGTGCCAATGCCGATGCTGATCCTCAAAAAAAGCATCCTATCCGCCTGAGTATTGACGGTATCTCCGGTATAGACCCCCTCACCAATCAAGCCTATGTTCAAATTACATGGCATGAAGAAGACGCACTTCCCTTTGGACTGTGCATTAGTGCAGAAGTTGATGGAGTACCCCTAACTGATGTATCCGTGGCAAGGGGTAATATTGTGTTAGCAGATCACGGTTTGACCTTTACGGAACAGGAAGTATATCCCCCCAATAATGTAAACCATCCAGCGTACTACAATCCCCAACTGTTACATACCTCGATTAGTGTGGTGCAACCCTACGAACACGACAGTATGTTAGAACGGCCCGCGCACTATGCGCAGGTACAAGACCCTAAAAAGGCTATTCCCGCCATTCAGTTAACCGCGAATGGCGACCTCTGGCAAGCACAACAAGACCTGCTAAACAGCGATCGGTTTGCTAAGGAATTTGTTCCCGAGGTTACCGAAGACGGAAAAGTATTCCTACGTTTTGGTGATGATATTACCGGAGCGCGTCCTGGCCAAGGCTTTGCCCCAAAAGCAACTTACAGAGTAGGCAACGGTACGGAGGGAAATATAGGAAGAGACGCCCTTCAAAATATGGTTTCAGATATTGGAGGGGTGGCCTACATTAGAAATCCAATGCCTGCAACTGGCGGGCAATCCATAGAATCTTTAGAAGAAGTACGGCAATTTGCCCCCGAAGCTTTTAAAACACAAGAAAGGGCCGTTAACGAAGCAGACTATGCCGAAAAAGCCATGTTGCACCCCGAAGTGCAGCATGCTGTTGCCGAGTTCAGATGGACGGGGAGTTGGTATACCGTATTTTTGACGATAGACCGTTTTAACGGCCTCCCCATTACCGATACTTTTAAGCAGGAACTGATTGCCCATATGGAGCAATATCGCATGATGGGCTATGATATTGCTATACACCGTCCCTTGTTTGTACCGCTAGAAATCGAGGTTCGTATTTGCGTGAAGAAAGGCTATTTTAAAGCACAAGTACGGCAACAACTGCAACAGACTTTTACCAATGCGGTACTCCCTAATGGCGATAAGGGTTTTTTCCATCCCGATCATTTTACGTTTGGACAGCCCTTGTATTTGAGTGCCCTCTATGAAGAACTTTTGGCTGTAGAGGGAGTAGAATCTGTAGAGGTACAACAATTTAAAAGGCAAGGTGTTGCCGATCAAGGAGAAAAAAGAGCTGGGCTCATCACTACGGCTTTTAATGAGATTATCCGTTTGGATAACGATCCCAATTATCCAGAAAATGGTAGTATGTCATTCTTAATTTATGGCGGTATATGAGTAAAAAGAACACATCTAACTGTGGGTGTTGCAACGGCATTGCCTATGAAACGCCCATATCCATCTTTAACGAGGCCAACCTTAGCAAATTAGAATACCGCATAGGCACCTACGGTCATTTTAAAGCGGCTATGATTCGTGGTCTTTCTGCAGACCCGGCACTCGGGAAACTCACTACAAGGTCCAATACCGATGCTTCCCTCGCCATGATTGATGCCTGGGCCGTAGTATTGGATATCCTCACCTTTTACCAAGAGCGCATTGCCAACGAGGGGTATTTGACCACTGCTCGAGAAAGGCTCTCGCTGTTCGAGCTGGCTAAACATATCAGTTACCGACCCAAACCAGGTGTCGCCGCCCACACCCATTTGGCCTTTACAATGGACGATGCCGTGGGAGCCCCGCTTGCAACTAGTATCGACCAAGGTACCAAAGTGCAAAGCATTCCAGAAAAAGACGAAAATCCGCAACTTTTCGAAACTTTAACCCCCTTTGCCGCCAAAACCAAATGGAATGCCATTAGACCCAAGCGTTTCGAAGCGCAAGTACTCCAAAAAGGAGACAAACAACTCTATCTTAAAGGAATTACCAATCAAGTGGGACCAGGAGATGTATTGCTTATTGTAGGCGACGAACGCAAAACAGATCCTGGGAGTGAACGTTGGGATGTCCGCATTGTTCATGAGATAGTTACCCATGAAGCCGCCGATTACACCACCGTAAAATGGTTAACAGGCCTTGGGCATAATTACCCCTCGGTAAATCCTACGGCACAAAATCAAAGTGTTTTTGTGTTTAGGGAGCGTGCCGCTCTTTTTGGCCACAATGCTCCCGACGCTAAGATGATGTCCAAAGAAGTTAAAGATACCGACCTTATCAACGCCTCGGAGCAATGGACCGGTTATAACGATACCCTTACACAAACCCTTCAACTGGACAATGTTTATCCCAAACTGGTGACACAGAGCTGGCTGGCCTTGGTACAACCCAGTTATATTGAGCTTTATCGTTTGTTAGATGTAGATAACATTAGTATAGCTCGCTTTGGACTCAGCGCAAAAGTGGCACAAGTACAATTGGATACCGATGAACACCTGAGCTATTTTAATCGCAGAAATACGGATGCTTTCATCGTTAGCGAAGCCTTGGAAATGGGGGAAACCCCGATTGATATAGTGGTAAGTGGCAATAGCTTGGTGTTAGATGACGACTATCCCGACCTTACCGTTGGGCATGCATTAATCCTGAGCGGGGAACTGGAGGATGCAGCGATAGTACCTACTGCATTAGTCCCTTCTTCTCTAAACCAACCCGAACGGGTAAGTGAGTTGGTGTATATTCAAGAAATAACAACAGTAGCGGGGCACACCCAACTTTATTTTGACAAACCCCTGGAACACCGCTATCGGCGCGATACGGTTTACCTGAATGCCAATACCATTTACGCTACCCATGGGGACACCAAAATAGAGTTGCTCGGTAGTGGAGACGCCGCACAGGCTTTTCAACGTTTTCCATTGAAACAACAACCCCTAACTTTTATACCTGCAGCTTCTATTACGGGTACGGCTACCACCCTATCGGTGCGTGTTGATGATATTTTATGGCATGAGGTGCCTACCTTTTATGGTACAGGGCCCGAAGAACGCATTTATATAGTACGGCAAGAAAATGATGGCAGCACCTATGTACAGTTTGGGGACGGCCTAACCGGAGCACGCCTTCCCACTGGCACAGAAAATATACAAGCTACTTACCGTGTAGGTATTGGCACGGAAGGATTGTTAAAAGCAGAACAGCTCTCATTATTAATGACCCCTCAATTGGGCTTGCGCTCCGTGATCAACCCTTTGCCCACTAAAGATGCAGACGACCCAGAGGCTCCGGAAAATATCCGACAGAATGCGCCCTTAACGGTGCTTACCCTAGATCGTATCGTATCTATTCACGATTATGAAGACTTTACCCAAGCCTTTGCCGGAATAGGTAAAGCCAAAGCTGATGTAATGTGGCAAGGCGAAGACCGTACCGTACATCTTACTGTTGCAGCGGTAAGCCCAACCGCACCCATGGTAAGTGATAGTCTGATAACCAACCTATTGACAGCAATAAATACGATAAGGCATGACACCTTTAAGGTGGTTGTTTCTAATTTTACGGAGCTTACCTTTGGTCTTACAGCCCGCGTAAAAACACATCCCGACTATGAAACGGCAACAGTTTTAGACGCTATACAAAACCAACTGGTAACCACTTTTAGTTTTGAAGAACGCCGGTTCGCCCAAGACGTTACCCCGAGTGAGGTTATTGCTCATATCCAAACTGTGGAAGGCGTTGTTTACGTGGATCTAGATACCCTCAACGGCATCGATATTTTTGACGATCCTCATTTTAGATTAGTTGCACGGCAGGCCCGCTGGGCAGGCCAAAATATTGCCCCCGCAGAATTGCTCATTATCGACCCTGATGCCGTTACCTTAAGCCCACTGTAAGATGAAAATGGACCAAGAATACCTCTATGGATTACTCCCGGCCTACCATCGCCTATTAGATGCCCAACAGGCAGAACCGCTAAAGGCTTTTATCCAAATACTGGCGCGCGAGAGCCTATTAGTCGAGCAAAACATGGATCAGCTGTACCGCGACTGGTTTATAGAAACCTGTGAAGAGTGGGTAGTGCCCTACATCGGAGAACTATTAGGGGTAAAAGGGGTACATGAGATCAATGAAAATAAGGTATTTAGCCGTCGTGCTTACGTAGCCAACACCTTGAGTTACCGCCGTCGCAAAGGTACCGTGCCCGTGGTAGAGCAATTGGCGCGAGATATTACCGGATGGCGCGCTGGGGCAGTAGAATTTTTTCAACGCTTGGCCACTACTCAGAATATGAATCACTTACGGCCGCATACCCTGGTTACTGTAGCTATGACGCAGATGGATGCGCTCGACCTTATCGATTCTCCTTTTGAAACAGCCACACGCACCGTGCATGTAGGGAACATAAGTAGAGGGCTTGGCACGCATAATATCCCCAATCTGGGTGTTTATCTATGGCGATTGAACAGTTATCCTATGCAGGAAGGGGAGCCTTTGCGTTTGGCTCCCAATTTTGAAGCTATTCCCAATGGTGCAGTCACCGCAAAAAAAATAGCAGATGGTGCCTATACTTTTAGTCCCTTGGGATTAGATACCCAACTCTTTAACAATCCACAAACAGAGCGAACCATCACCACCTTAGCCAAAGAAATCAATGTACCAGGACTGCTACGCAGGCGCGGTATGCACGAAGAATTGATGGCCTTGCAAAACAATGGGGAATCTATTGGCTTTTTAGAAACCCATCAACCCGTATGGGCCATTTTTGATGGTAACGGAGATCGCATCGATACCGATGCCATGGTTATTTGCAATCTCAGCAACTGGAAACGCCCCCCCGCCGATAAAGTGGCTATTGATCCCATCTTAGGGCGGCTCACTTTTGGAACCAATCCCGTAGAACCCATAGCAGTAGATTACTCCTATGGCTTTAGTGGTGACCTAGGCGGAGGACCCTATGACCGAAATACCACCTTCGATCAAGCTGCTGTAAGTGAAGAGAATACCTGGCATACGGCGGTAAGCGCCTACTTGCAACCTATCGGAACAGAGACCATCCACCCTACCCTTCAAGATGCCATTGCAGCATGGAATGCCCTAGGCAATGCCCAAGGCACTGGGGTAATCACCATTATGGATAGTAGGACGTATGACTTATCCGCCATGCCTACCATTGAAATACAAGAAGGCGCAACCCTATATCTTATTGCAGCGCAATGGATAGCAGTAAAAGATGAGAATGATAATTGGAGTCGGCCAGCGCATAGTTTTAATGCAGAGGGGGTGAGACCCCATTTGATGGGCGACCTTACTGTAATAGGAACAGCGCCAGCCACTTCAAACAATGGGGGTAGCCTAAAGCTTAACGGCTTACTGCTAGAAGGTAATATTTCGGTACTTGCTGGAAACCTCGAAACATTTGAAGTAGGCCATTGTTCCATTTTACCAGGAAATACCTTATCAGTAGCCAACCAAACGGGTATTTTTGAATTGCAATTACTTAAAAGTATTTGCGGAGCCATTACTATTGCCTCGGAAGACGCTATTCTAACTTTAAAGGCATCGATCATTGATGCTAAAAATGCGGATGCTATTGCTGCTTTCCGCACCCATCTTTGCATTGAAGAAAGTACCATTTGGGGCAATGTAAATGGGCAGCAATTGGACGCGAGCAATACCTTATTTAACGATCTGGTTACTATTAGTCGTAGACAGCATGGGTGTGTGCGCTTTAGCTATGTAACCCTAGATTCAATAACCCCAAAAAGATATCGGTGCCAGCCAGAATTGGCCTTGCAGCAAGCTAGTGCCGCCGAGACACCCTACCTAATCCAAAAAACACAGCCTACCTATAACAGTACTGCCTTTGGGCATCACGCCTACGCACAGCTGCATACCTGTACCCCAGAAGCTATTACGCGTGGTGCAGATAATGAAACTGAAATGGGCGTTTTTAATTTTTTACAACAGGCCCAACGCATAAGTAACTTAAACATTGCCCTTGAAGAGTATATACGACTAGGGATGGAAACAGGGCTTATTTACGTTACATAATCCTTCAAACAAAAACACCTTTAAAATCCTGAGAACACCATGAAAGGAGATTTTAGCCGTGTTACTGCTAGTAACGCGAAAAAGAAACACTACAACCAAGTACTCAAGCAGCAAAGCCGGGTATTGCTGGATGCGGATAACAACGAACAGGTAAGCATTATTGCCCACCAACGACGCACCCGTACCATAGACACCATCGGCAAATGTGGTGCTCCAATTCACAATAGTGGGTTTGAAATCGTTTCCAATAGCGATGGGGAATTGTTGTTTTCCACTGGACGCTTCTATGTAGAAGGCCTTTTGTGTGAAACCTCCCCTAGTGAAACACTGTCTGTAGCTGGATTTGTACAGAATTCTAATACCCTAGTCGAAGTAGATGATCTAAATATTGATGGAATACCTTTAGCAGTAGGACAATGGGTACGCATCTTTAGTGAGGAAGATGCTTTGGGAGAACTAGTGCAGATCGATCAAGTAAATGCTAACAATAACAGGCTGCGCCTAAGTGCCAATATCAACGCCTATAGAAATCACCACCAGGTACAATTACAATTATACCTCCCCCTTGAAGCACAAGACTTTTTATTAGAAGGAGAAGGCCCAGAAATACCGGAACCTGGCACTACTATGCTGGCCTATTTAGAAGTATGGCAACGGCATATTACCGCATTGGAAGACCCCATATTAAGAGAAGTCGCGCTTGGCGGCCCAGATACAGACACCCGTACTCAGGTGATCACACAGCTACGCACCCTGGCTATAGAAGATCCGAATAGTGTTTTGGAGTGTAGTAGTGTAATTCCAGAATGGGAGGCCCTTACCGCGCCAGCCAATGGGAGGTTATCAACTTCTCTTGTACCAACCAACCTACCGGACGACCCTTGCCGTTTAGGAGAGAGTGGAGGTTACTTAGGCTTAGACAACCGACTATATCGGGTCGAAGTACATCAAGGGGGAACGCTGGGGAATGACGCCACTTTTAAATGGTCTAGAAGTAATGCCGCACAAGCCTATCGCGTTGCTGAATTTACCGCCATAGCAGCGACTACAGCTGACCTGCGGCTAGAACGCCAAGGAAGAGATCATATTTTGGCCCTTAAGGTGGGAGACACCATTGAAATTTCGGATGAGTATACCGATTTAAATGTGGACCAATTGGAGGTTATGGCTAACATCACAGCAGTGAATGACCTTATCATTTCAGTAGCGGTGGCCGCGGCTGATGTTACCCCTTTTCAAGATCGCGATACCCTTCCTAAAGTACGCCGATGGGATACGGTAGATTCCCTCGCCGATGCCGTAAATCCAATTACCAATGCTGATTTTGAGTTGGGCGATGGCATAACGATTACCTTTTCCGGAACCACATTTGAAGCTGGGGATTATTGGGTTTTCGCTGCGCGTACCCTTACAGGAGATATCGAAATTCTAGATCAGGCCAAACCCCATGGTATCGATCGCCATTACTGCAAATTGGCGGTAATAAAAACCTTGGCCAATGGTGCCATTGAGATTGAAGATTGTCGCCCACTATTTCCGCCGCTTACCGAATTGCCTGAAGGAGAAGGGCAGTGTTGCCACCTAACGATAAGTCCAGGGCCTTCGTGGTGGAACGTTTTAGTAGGGCATCCAGCGGGTACCCATTTGCAAGTATGCTTTGAACCGGGAGACTATGAACTTCGGGAAACGCTAACATTTAATAACCTTGGCACCCTCACTTTTTTTGGAGCCGGTAAGGGAAGCCAGATCACCGTAATTAACCAAGAGTCTGTCTTTACTTTTGAAGACTGTGGTGATGTTACGCTGCGCGACCTCGCTATTCATAGCAACGCCACTGCACCCAACCAACCCGAAGAAACGCATTTGAATGGTGCAGTTACCGTTTATGATTGCACCAGCCTTATTGTAGATAACGTTTCGCTCTCTTGCGCTGATTCAGATTCGGATCGACAAGAAGCCACTTGTATCACAGTCCGCAATACGGTAGTGGATAACGCAAGAATTCCTGGGGCAGGCATTACCGGGCCAGATGTGCTCACGGCCAACCTGCCAACAGCCACCCTTTTAAACAAAGTGGTTATTCGCGATTGCGAACTGACAGTGGGTAGATTTCAAACTGGTATTTTAGTCGTTAATGCTCAAATGGCACATCTAGAAGCCAACCGTATTGCAGTGCGCCCCGGTGTGACTGCTGTTGGACTACAGGGTATTGTGGTGGCCGGTGAAATTGCCCCACAAGTGGTTATTCAAAACAACTACGTCAACCGCATGCTGCAAGGTATCCATCTCGGTTTTAGCAATGATAAAAAAGACGATCCTGAAATAGGATTCTTTCAGGGGGGTAGCATTAATATCTACCAAAACCACATCTTATGTAGTATCTTCTCTGCCTTTCAGGAGGAAGAAGGACGCCATGGTATTTTTGTTGGCAATAGTAAAGACCTTTCTATTCTAGACAATTACATTCAACTATTTAGGGCACGGGGAAGAAATGACCAGTACCCGGGTGTTAAGGTGATCGGTCACTGGGGCCGTAAGATGATTTTGAGAAACAACCACCTTGAAGGTGATTTTGGCAATGTAGGCATACAGGTAGATGCCATTCCTCAAAAACCGCAGTCCCCCTTATGGATCGTGGAGCAAAATATTGCCAGTATCGATATCGATGATGCCGAAATCATCCAGCGAGACAATGTATAGGGCAACATGCTGTCCTACAAGTTCACCACTTCCTCCACCGTTTTACCTTTGTCTTCCAGGAGCTATAACAAATCCCTAATGCTCCCTTAATAGTCAATACCGCAAACCAGCCATTCTCCCTTACGCACTTAGCCAGTAACCAAGCTACGGAAGGAGACCTTTGCAAAATTCAAAGTATGTGGAAAGTTTGATGCCCGATAAAGTTTTAACCTAAAACAGCGTTGAAGGGCGGTACCCCTCTACTCCGCTCTGGATAACGCCCCGAGCGAAGTCAAAAGACAAAAATTCAATTTCTTAGTGGTTTAAAAGCGTGCTATATGTAGCTTTATAGGGTGTATACTATTGTTGACATCGAAACTACCGGAAACGGAAGAAAGGGAAACCATATTACGGAAATCTCCATATTCAAGTTTGATGGGCATTCCATTGTTGATGAGTTGACCACTTTAGTACGTCCTCCCTGCCCAATCCCTCCTTTTATTACTGGCCTTACGGGGATAGATGACGATATGGTACGCGACGCTCCCCGCTTTGCTGACATTGCCGATCAGGTCATGACCTTTACCAAAGACTGTGTTTTTGTAGCCCATGCCGTTAATTTTGACTACGGGGTAATCAAAGCAGAGTTCCAACTTTTGGGCATGCCTTTTGCCCGTAAAAAACTCTGTACGGTTCGGCTTTCTCGGAAACTAATTCCAGGGCTGCACTCCTATAGTCTAGGAAAGTTGTGTTCTAGTTTGGGCATTCCTATTGCCAATAGGCACCGCGCACGGGGCGATGCTGCAGCCACGGTTACCCTTTTTGAGCAGTTGCTTCAAAAGCCAAAAGCAGCCAACATCCTCCAACGTGCGTTACATGCCCATAGTCAAGAAGCCACCCTACCACCACACCTCGACCAAGACCAAGTTGCACAACTGCCACAGCAGCCAGGGGTTTACTATTTCTTAGATCAAAAAGGCACAATCATCTATGTAGGGAAGGCCAAAAACCTCAAAAAAAGGGTGCTCGGTCATTTTTACGATCAATCGGAGCATGAAATTCGCCTCTGCCGCGAAGTTGCACGTATAGATTACGACCGTTCGGGAGGAGAGCTTATCGCACTTTTAATGGAATCAGCTGCGATCAAACAGCATTTCCCAAAGTTCAATCGGGCCCAAAAACGCGTGGTAAAACGCTACGCCATTTTCTTGTATGAAGACCGTAATGGTAGAGCGCATTTGGGATTCGCCGATCACAAACAAGTACGAGACCCCTTAACGGTACTCCATAGCCCAACGGAGTGCAGAATGGTTCTAAAACAGTTGAGTGATACCTTTCAACTATGCCCGCGATATTGCCAATTGGTGCCTTTACAAGCAACGAATCTACGTTGCCTAAGCAGAACCTGCGATAGCCATTGTAGTGGGGCTGGTGCCATAGCGGATCACAATGCTAAAGTTCAACAAGCGGTAACTGCTTTGGCCATGCCTAAGGGTACTTTATTATTACGGCAACCAGGACGCGACCCTAACGAACAGGCCTTTATTTATATTGAAGATGGCCAATATGAAGGCTATGGATTTATTGATGCCAAACATCCCGTTGATACTATTGAAGATATTCGCGCTTTTTTAATTCCCCAAAAGGCTACCCTAGAAACACAGCGCATTGTAGAAAGTGCCATTCGTAAAATGGGAAAGCATGTTCTTATGCCTTAGGCCTCTACTACTTGTTCAACTTATTGTACATTCTAGCAATAAAGACCAACCATATGCAGAAAACAATGGCTACGATAATGGAATAAATAAGGATAAAATCCATTATTATTTTTTGTGTTTCAGGTAATTCATAAAACCTAAAATGGTTGGTGCCCAGAATGCTATAAAAATAGCATCCATCTTTTTTCCACTCAGGAAAAGTACTTCAGAGACCACTATGATGGATACAACCACCAATAGCAAAATACAGTTCATGGCCCCTACGTTTCGTATAAAATTCTTTAACATTAATCCAGCAAACGTAGTATTACACTCACTAAAGTAATGATAATATTGACACAACTGTTAAATGTTC
>JBCDGY010000002.1:0-43890 GCA_039414375.1 Bacteroidota bacterium
CGATCAGTTACAAATTCTAAATACTGGGTCATTAACTTGGCATTCATCCCAATAAGACTTACCGGCAAAGATTCTGTAATAAACTGTCGTTCAATATTGAGCGCGTCAACAATAATTTCTTTGATGCGCTCTTTTGGTACCTTGTTGATGAGATGTTTGTTGTGAAGGTGTACTGCATAATCACAGTGCATACCTTCATCACGAGAAATAAGCTCGTTGGAGAAGGTTAATCCAGGCATTAGCCCACGCTTTTTTAGCCAAAAGATAGAACAAAAAGCTCCAGAGAAGAAAATACCTTCAACAGCCGCAAAAGCAATTAAGCGTTCTGCAAAACTTGGTGACTCAATCCATCGTAAGGCCCAATCGGCTTTCTTTTTAATGGCAGGAAAATTTTCAATGGCTTTAAAAAGTACAGCCTTCTCTTTTTCGTCCTTAACATAAGTATCTATTAAAAGAGAATAAGTTTCGGAATGAATGTTCTCCATCATAATCTGGAATCCATAGAAAAACTTGGCTTCTGAGTATTGTACTTCATTTACAAAGTTTTCCGCCAAATTTTCATTCACAATACCATCAGATGCTGCGAAAAAGGCTAAAATATGCTTGATAAAATAACGCTCATCATCATTGAGTTTATTATTCCAATCGGTAAGATCTTGGTGTAGATCAATCTCTTCTGCCGTCCAAAAACAAGCTTCTTGCTTTTTATACCAATCCCATAAATCATGGTGCTGGATTGGAAAAATAACGAACCGGTTTTCATTTTCTTGCAAAATAGGCTCAACGGCTACAGACATTATATTCGGAGTTTTAAGGTTTAAAATAGGAATGAAATTACCTCGCGATAGAGGACTACAAAGATTTAAAATTGTACGCTAACCTTAAGTAGTTTAACGGCAAAGTTTTTAACACGATCTGTTGAAATGTAGGGTGGTGCGTGATGTTTTCTGGTCTCAAAGAAATGAGGTATAATCTTGACTTTTTTTAGACAGGTAGGACAAGAGTAAACAATGTGGTGAGAAGTGCTAAAAAGCGTAGTTGTGGCGTCTTAAAAAATCGTACGGCCTACATCGCCATTTAAGCTTGTTCGGTCCCTATGGCAGTTCCCCCGAAACCATTTGAGCCCTAACAAAAGAGCGATATCAATTATGTTTTGTATTCATATGCTAACGCATAATTGCCCGACCGTACGATGGTTGATGATTAATAGTAGCTAAACCTACTTAGCGATTGTACAATAAGTAGTAGAAAAAGCTACCAATTATACCTCACACCACAAGGGTGATAGAGGTACGATGAACAAAATCAGTATCTTCTTACCTTTTACCTACTATTACTTACTCTGGAACTAAATTACACACATCTTACATCAATGACCATTTCAATGTATAGTTGGTAGTAAATGTTATACAGATGGCATTATAGTGCTGGGGTAAATGTCTAAAATTTTGGCGAAACTATCAGTAAGTTCTTGGGGATAATCTCAACCAATTTTAAGGTTTACCTAGCTATTTGTAAAGTATTCCGACCCAGAAACACAAAAACTGTGAAGGGTTATTAAGGATAACCGTATTTTTAAAGTTTAGAGATTTTTGCATATTTCGAATGTGAGGAAAGTTGAATACGAGATAAAATTTTTATCTGTAATAATGGACCTTTTATGAGTGGTTGGAACTTTTGAGAGAAAAGAAATTTCACATAATTTGAAAGCAAATCACCTTTGAGTGCTCTTTGTAAGAGTACGCTAAATTATTGCTTATCTATGTTGGAGGTAGTTATTGTGGACGATGAGGCCAAAGCGGTAGAAAGCTTAAGTTGGGAATTGAGCAATTTAAGAGATGACGTTCGGGTTATTGCCAGTTTTACAGATGCCCATCAAGCCCTTGATTATTTAGACATGCATTCCCCCGATTGTCTTTTTTTGGATATTGAAATGCCTATAATGGATGGGTTTCAGTTTATTAAAAATCTTAAGAATCGAAACTTTCCAGTGGTTATTACAACTGCATACAATCAATATGCCTTAAAAGCTTTGAAAAATGAGGCTATTGATTATCTGCTAAAACCTATCGATAGTGACGATCTTGACGACACCTTAACCAAAATCAAAAAATATAATGACAAACAGCAAACGATTGAAAAGCTAGAGCGTATTCTTTTGAACTTCAATTCGAAATCACTAGCTAAAAAGATCACTATTAACACCGATGGAAAGCTTCTTTTTTTAGATCAGGAAGAGATTCTTTATGCAGAGTCCGATGGAAATTATAGCACCCTTTATCTTCAAGATGGTCAAAAGGTGCTCTTGACGAAAAAGCTAAAAGAAGTCAATCAATTACTCCCCCCCAGTTCTTTTTTTCGAATTCATAACTCTTACATTGTGAATTTGGGGAAGATTAAGGAATTTTTGAAAACCGACGGATATGTAGTGTTAAACACAAATCATAAGATTCCAGTTTCTAGACAGAAAAAGTCGGATTTTCTGGACTTGTTTTAGTTGTTTGATATGCGTAATACTGTTACTCAGGACAATACTGAGAAACCAAGACGCAAAATGGGCCTAACTTCTTCCCTGCTGGTCCTTTCTTTATGCAATTTTTACTGCTGGTCGCAAACAGCGTCTTATCAGTCAGAACTAGAACGATTGTCAAATATTGAGGAGCTGACATATGCTACTATCGATAGCGTTTTAAGTCCTTTTAAAGCTGACACCATAGCTTTAAATGAATTAATTACAATAGGTCAGCGCTCCTCATTTTCGAGAGGATTATGTTATTTGCTCAACCAGAAAGGAGTATACTATCTTCAAAACAATCAAAATAGAAGGGCACTACATGCCCATAAAAAGGCCCTTAAAGTAGCCGTGCCTATTCACAATCCGGCTTTTGAAATGTATACCCGCTTTATGCTTGCCGAGGTATATCGAAAAACAAATGCTGTTAAGGCTGCCTTAGACCTTAATCAAAGTGGACTAGATATTGCTCGTACTGTACCAAACCTTTCAACACATGCCGTTGCATATCGCAATAAAGCGTTGTTCGAAGTTGGACAGCTTTATCGCTCCTTGGATCAGTATAACTTGGCTATTTTGCAGTTTGAAGAAGCCCTTAAACTAGAAAAAGCCGCCAACAACAATTTCGGACAGCTTCGCAATCTTTATTACATAGGGGTGTGTTTTGAGGAAAAAGAAGAATTTCAGAAAGGGAAGGAGCACTTTAGCGAGGCAATTGATCTTAGTACCGCTCTGGGAGAACCCTATTTTATAGTGCTATCAAAAAATAGTTTAGCAGGTTTATATTTAAAAGAAAAGCAAACGGAAAAAGCATTCGATCTACTAGAATCTGCTCAGGAGATCGCTTTGAAAACAGCTGACAAAAGCCTTCTGTGTGCAGTACAATTCAATTATGGCTGGGCCTTGTTACAAAAAGGAGACTACGCCCAGGCTAAGAACTATTTGGACAGCGGTTTACAAGTGGCCAACAAAGAACATTACAACGATCTTCTGATAAGGGGAAAAAAGCTGTTGGGGCAGTTAGCCACTCAAGTAGGAGATCATCAAGAGGCATTGAAGTACTTTAAAGAGGCTACTAAGTTAGAGCAGAAGCAGAACTCAGAAATTGCCGATCGCTATATCGGCGACCTTCTATTACACTACGAAACGGCAAAGAAAGATAATCAAATGGCATATCTGGCCAATGAGAACGAATTGGTCAAACTTCGTTTGCGAAGAAATCGCACTACTATATTGGTGGGGGCCTTAGTGCTTGGTTTGATTGGGACTGTACTGTTTATTATGTATAGGCAGTCCCAATCTAACCACGAAAAAAGGGTTATAGGGTTGGAGCAGAATATGCTGAGAAGCCAGATGAATCCCCATTTCCTATTCAATTCTTTAAATTCGATTAAACTGTATATTATTAATAATGACAGGAAAAACGCGGTACATTATTTAAATAAATTCTCGAAACTCGTTCGCAGAATTTTAGAGGGGTCTACATTAAAAGAGACTTCTCTAGCAGAAGAATTAGAGACGGTTTCTTTGTATCTCAATATTGAGCGTATACGCTTTTCTGAAGGCATTCAATATTCCATTTCTGTTGAGGACGATGTTGATCCGGAACAAATAAAGATCCCTTCATTGTTATTACAACCCTTTCTAGAAAATGCTATTTGGCATGGGTTGTCTTCCAAAGAAGGGCCTAAGAATATTTGGCTTGATGTAAGGCGAAAAAATAGCATTCACCTTTTGATTAGTATCGTAGATAACGGCGTGGGTCGTCAAGTTTCAGAAAACATAAAGAAAAATAGGATGATACAACGGAAGTCCTTAGGTATCAATATCACTAAAGAGCGTTTGGCCAATTTTGTGAAAGACTATAAGTATGGTTTTGATTTAAAAATTATAGATCTTTTTGACGACAATGGACAAGCTAAAGGAACCAAAGTTGTGCTTGAAATCCCTATGATTTAAGATAAGCCTTGGCCACAGATTCCAATTCTTGATACCAGGTTTTCCCGAATTTACGAACCAAAGCATCTTTAACAAATCGATATATGGGTACCTTAAGTTCCGTACCTAGAGTACATGCAGGATTACAGATTTCCCATCGGTGATAGTTAACTGCTGTAAATTCAGTAAATGCCTGGATGCGGACAGGATACAAATGGCAAGAGATTGGTTTTTTCCAAGAAGTGGCCCCTTCGTTAAAAGCTGCTTCCAAACCGCATTTGGCAATTCCCTTGTCATCAAAAATGACATACGCACACTCTTCGCCATTAACCAATGGTGTTTCCCAATCGCCATCATCACCGGGAACGGATGTTCCCTGTTCCTGAATAGCAGCAATACCCTCTGGCCTTAGAAAAGGGACTACTTTGTCATAGTTTTTTTCAAGTATCTCAGTTTCCGCTTCTTCTAAAGGTGCACCAGAGACCCCCTCAACACAACAAGCCCCTTTGCATGCACTAAGGTTGCACACAAAATCATCTTCTAAAATCTCTTCAGAAATAAGGGTATTCGCTATTTGAAACATTGGATTTTAAATTATTGCAAATTTAAGGGGACTTCTTTCTTTTCACTGTAAATCTGATAAAATCCTCTCCCGATTTTCATAGATATCGCTCCAAAACTGTAGAAAATTTCCAATCCACAATAAGAGAAGTTGTATCTAACCAATAATAATCGAACTCAGGTTTATAAATTTGCCCTTTTAAAACTATAGGCTATGACCTTCAATTTTAAAGAAATTGCAACGGCAAGCATGATTTTGTTTGCTGTTATCGATATCCTAGGAAGTATACCTATAATTATTGCGCTGCGTAAAAAGGTAGGACACGTTCAATCTGGAAAAGCCGCTCTTGTCGCTACAGGCATTATGATTTCTTTCCTATTTGTTGGCGAGCGAATCTTACAATTAATTGGGATAGATGTAAATTCTTTTGCTGTTGCTGGGGCGTTGGTTATGTTTTTTTTAGCGGTAGAGATGGTGCTTGGCATCACACTTTTTCGTGACGATGAGCCAGAAACAGCATCCGTAGTGCCCATTGCCTTCCCGCTTATTGCCGGAGCAGGTACAATGACGTCTATTTTAGCGCTTAGGGCCGAATATCAAGTTCAAAATATAGTTGTGGCCATCCTCATCAACATCATTTTTGTGTATTTGGTTTTAAAATCTTCTGGCCATATCGCACGTATTCTAGGAAAAAATGGCCTCGGTGTTATTCGAAAAGTTTTTGGTGTAATTTTACTAGCAATTGCTGTTAAGTTGTTTGCTAGTAATGCTAGCGAACTGTTTTAATTTAAGGGCTTTATGAATAAAAAACTACTACTAGTATTGAGTATTATCGCACTGGGACTACTGGTGTACAACGTTACTTTGGTAGATTTTGACCATCCCTTTGTAGGAGATAGTATTGTTGCTTGTATCGGTATAATGACATCGCTATGCGCTATAGTTCTTTTATTGATTTATGCTACTTCTAAAAAAATAGCAAGACGATTGAAAGATCGCTAGTTGTTACCTGCTCTTTGAGCGTCAAGTTCTTCGACCTTTTTCAGCATATGATCGTGTTGGGATTTTAATTTTGAAGCCAAATCTATAGAATATACTTGTTCTGCAATATTGGCTTTTAAATAGCTTTTGATCTTTTGATCGTGGGCATAAAAGTCCATCTTAATGTTGCGATTTAATAAGTAATCAATAAAGCGTTCAAAAAGAATGTCATCTACACGATATTCCTCAATAAACTCTTTTTTGGGATAGTTAGAAAAACGGTTACGGTCCAGTTCCAAGAATCGAAACACGAAATCTGAGAAAAAACCGGAGGAATCGAGGCTTTCGATCTTCTGCTCATCTAGTGAACCTATGGGCACAAAAACGTCGGGAACAATACCCCCACCCCCATAAACGACCTTACCTTTAGGAGTGACAAACTTTAAAGAATCGGCTACCTTAATACTATCTACGGAGACCAACTCTCCATTGTGGTACCGATCAATAAACTCTTGATAATAGTCTTTGTGCCCATTTTTATAGGGTTTTTGAATTGATCTTCCCGTTGGTGTGTAGTATCTTGAAACAGTTAAGCGTACGGCAGACCCATCTCCTAAATCCATTTCGCGTTGTACGAGTCCTTTGCCAAATGATCTTCGTCCTACAATAGTCCCGATATCATTGTCTTGTAATGCTCCGGCGATAATTTCACTAGCCGAGGCAGAGCGCTCGTTAATGAGTACATATACTTCTTTATTTTCAAAGGTACCCTTACTCGAAGCGAAGGCTTTGTCAATGTCTCCTTTCTTGTTTTTAGTGAATAAAATAAGCTTGCCGGAGGTTAAAAACTCATCTGCCATTTTTTCGGCAATACCTAGATAGCCTCCAGGATTATCCCTAAGGTCTAGTACTAATTTTTGTGCACCTTGCTGCTCTAGATTCCGCAGGGCACGTTTAAATTCTTTAAAAGTGGTTTCTGCAAAACGATTAATTCTGAGGTAGCCAATATCCGTATTGATCATAAACTGTGCATCCACACTACGAATAGGTACTACATCTCGTTGAATTGTAAGGTCGAAAGTGCGGTTGTCAGATTTTCGAAATACCTTGAGTTTTACCTTCGAACCACTACGTCCTTTTAGGCGTTTAACAAGATCGTTATTCGGAATGCGTTTTCCATAAAGGGTATCACCGTCTGCCAATAGTATCTTGTCACCAGCTCTCAGCCCTTTTCGCTCACTAGGCCCATTTTTAATAGTCCGCACTACGGTGACCGTATCTCTAAACTTATTAAAGCGAATGCCAATCCCCACAAAATCTCCTTTCATGTTTTCTTCAACTGCGGCCATCTGCTCTTTGGGGATGTATACGGAGTGTGGGTCTAGTTTGTCTAAAATGTTATTTACTGTAACATCAACGATACTATCGGTATCGATATCATCAACATATTCGTAGTCAATGTAGTCTATTAAGCGATTAAGCTTGTCTTTTTTGGAATTGGTTGAAAATAGTTTTTCAGGAGTATCGTTAAAATGCAGCTTGCCTCCAATAAAAATACCTAATGCTAAAGCGAAGGCAAGTACCGTTGGCCATATGTACCCCTGTTTTTTGTTCATGGTAATCTATTGGGTTAAGGCTTCAATTTAAATGAAATGTAATAACTATTTTCAGCATACTGAACATATTCCTTGGCATCTCTCTTCTCCTCTAAGCAACATTTAAAAAGCCACAGTTTTGCTACAAAACGCTTATGCATAACTTCGTTGCTGAAAATAGCTTCAGGATTTGTCCGTTGCAGCTCTAAGTTAGGGAATCAGGTTGGAATTTTTACAAGAAAATAGGTTATGCCCTTTTTCTTCATCACTTAGAAAAGCTAAAGGGTTCTAATAACGAGGCTAATGGTGTATCATCACCTTTGGTTGCGCAAGAAAAGAATGAGGCCTTTGGAGAATGAATGAAAAAGCAGTGCGATATCCAAACTATGGAATAATTGCTGACTCTCAAAAATTTTAAGTCCTCACAACCAAGATGTTGCTGTGGGTTAAAATTTCATCGGGCGTCGAACTTTCCGCATACTTTGAATTTTGCAAAGGTCTCAACATATCAAACCTGAAGAAAACAATGTAAGAAGGTTTTGACATTAGTTGTTACTCGTGAATTTTCGGTTCGCCAAACGCTTACCAGTTGTATTTTGAGGTTATTTTTTCAACGAGAAAACGCAAACCAATCGATCTCATTTAGTATCCCTTCCTGTCCTTGTATTTGCAAGGTTAGCGCATGAATTCCTTTTAATTTTTGAATGCTAAATGTATCTACTCTCCAACCGTCTTGTTCTTTTGAGGTAACAAAATCAAGTTCGGCAACTTTTTTCCTTTCTTTCCCCAATCCAGTAAATAGAAGAAGTTTATTTTGCTTTGGGCTGCAATAGCGAATTTTGAAGGTGCTGGCCCCATCACCAAAATTCAGATACTTATACACTGCCTCATCTCCATTTTTAAAGTTTGTAAGCTTTTGATTAGAAGCCCTATCATTTTCCACCATAACCTTGCCAGATAGTAAGCAAGCTCTTTCGGCCTCTAATTTGTTTAAAGCATTTAAAGGTGGCAACGCGCCTTGAGTTGTCATTTCAACTTCGGGAATTGAACCATCTGCCAAAAATTCAATTTTCTCAACACATGCTTTCCTATAGGTTTGGCAACCATGTGTAGATCTATGATAGAAAACGTACCATTGATTTTTGAAGTTATATATCGATCCATGGTTATTCCAATTTCCCGGATTGCAACCCTCATTGTCAATAATCACTCCGCGATAAGTATATGGACCGAAAGGAGTTTTGCTAGTGGCATAGCCTAAGCTTGTGGGCTTTTGATTACGGCTTTCATCTGCATAAACTATGTAATATAAGTCATTTACTTTTGTCATATATGGACCCTCGTGAAAGTAATGCTCGGATTTCGTAAGTACTAGATCTTTGATTGATGTTGTATCAATAGTACGCATATCGGGCTTTAATGCCGCCATCTTCATATTCGTTTGCCCCCAAACCAGATATGCTACTCCATCGTCATCCAAAAAGACGGCAGGGTCAATTTGACTATATTTTTTCCCCGTATTTAATATTCTACCTTCTTTAAAAGGACCTGTGGGACTTTTGGAAGTTGCGGTACCTAGTGCATTGTTTTCATCAGGTTGGCAATAATACAAGTAGTAAGTATCATCTTTCTTCGCACAATCCGGAGCAAATAACAATTGATCATTATAAGAAACCTCATCATTAACACCTTTTGATGTGAAGGTATTGCCTGCTACTTGCCATTCTACCATATCTGAAGTATACAAGATATCGTGTTTCCAAGAGCACCAGAAATCACAACTTAGATCCGTAGAGGTATATAAATAAAGTGTTGAGTCGTTCCAACTTCGTGCAGATGGATCAGCCAAATAGATCCCAGGTGGAGAAATTGGGTTTTGTGCATTGGTGTATGTGTAGATAAGCATCCAACTGAACAAGAACGTGTAGAAGAAATATTTAATCAATTTTGAGAATTTATTGGGTTGGGTTAGTAAACGAAATAGGACTGCCTAGGCTAGGGGCGTTCATGAGAAGAAGTGTGAGAACTTTCGAACATAGGCTTAGTCGCTACTTTTATTTTTGCGTTATTTTTCATAATTACAGCCAAATAAGGCATTTGACGGATTCTAAAAATACACTAAACGGTTAGATTAAAAACTAAAACTAGTATTAATTGTAGTTGCTACGCCTATTGAAAAGGGGTAATAAAGGGGATTTTTAAATTATATTTTTAAACATTTTAACAGCTCCCAAATGGTTTTGTTTTTAAATTTTTCAAGGGTAACTAACGGTTTATAAAAGCTGAAGAATGGCAAAATCCCAATTGGAATTAGCGAGATCTGCTTCTGGGAAACGGTTGCAGGAGACCTTTGCAGAATGGGTAAAAAAGTGATATGTAATTCAAACTATGGAAAATTTCGTCCTTCTCAAAAATTTTAAGTCCTCACAACCATGAGGTTGCTCCGGGTTAAAATTTCATCGGGCGTCGAACTTTCCATATACTTTGAATTTTGCAAAGGTCTCTGCAGTACAGTCAAAAAAAGGAGTATCCAAATTATAGGAACTTTCTTCTATCCCTTTACTGAGAACAAAGGAGGACCTTTCAACTATTTATTTAAGGCATACTGTCTTTAGGGAAAGTTTCTATTAACATGGGAATGGTTATCAATAAAATCAATACGGAGGCAGTGATAGCAAAATATCCCTTTTTGATATGAAGTGTTTTTTGAAAAAAGGAAGCAACAATTAGGGCAAACATGATAATGGCTACCTGAGATAATTCTATTCCTGAAGCGAAACCAAGCAAGGGTTTCAGCTTTTGCGGTTCTTCGGCCATCAACATATTGAAGTAATTGGAAAAGCCAAAACCATGAATAAGTCCAAAAAAGGCGGTAGCAAGCCCTGTAAAATAGAGTCCAGTAGTCTGTTCTTTTTTAATAGCCCGATAGATGTTGAACACCGCCGTCAATGCTATTGTCACTGGAATTAAAAATTCTATAAGTGCTACATCCACTTTAAGAATACCATAAGCCGAAAGTGCCAACGAAATGCAGTGCGTTATAGTAAAAATGGTGGCCAAAAGCAGTACCTTTTTCCAATCGCGGAAAGTAAAGGGTGCCGCCAAAGCGGCCAAGAAAAGAATATGGTCATAAGCGGAGAAGTCTAACACATGCTCCAATCCCAATTGGGTATAAAACCAAAAATCACTCATTTAATAATTTGTAAAGGGTTATTGATTAGGAAGCGGTGACCTTTGGCCTAACCAGCTATTACAGGTATTTGATTCTGCAATTTGTTTGTTACCAGCTATAGTTTTTTCATGGGTTTGATGTGTTGAAGCCTCATGAATTTCGACATTTCTTGAAAGATTAAAAACGGTATGAGGATGGGCCTTTATCATGGTCACTAGTACAATTTCGGTCAAAGAGATAACTACGGATATTTTTCATAAACCTAATCATTCTTTAGGACATACCCCGTTCCTTTTGAATAGTCTCGTATGCCTTTTGTACTTGTTTGAACTTTTCTTCGGCTCCTTTCTTTATGGCTTCATCTTGTGTAACTACCCGATCAGGATGGTATTTTTTAGCCATAGTTCTATAAGCTTTTTTTACTTCGTCGTCCGTTGCGGTCTTCTCTATTTCAAGAATTTTATAGGCTTGGTCCGCTGCTTTAACGAACATGGCTTTGATACTCCCAAAGTCATGACTTCCTATCCTGAGAAATCCTGCTATCTGATCGAGCTTATGCAGTTCGGCTTGTCCGACTTGTCCATCAGATTGGGCAATACCAAATAAAAAGTGTAGTAGTTGTAAGCGCACTTCGTATCGCGTGCGCTGGTTTAGATATGCGCAGATACGTTGTGCTGATACCTCTCGCTTTTTAATGACATCGTTAAAGGTTCTAAAAATGGCATTGGCATTCTCTTTACCATAAGTACTTAAAAAATACTGACGTACATAATCCAACTCTCGCTGACTTACTTGGCCATCTGCTTTAATAATGATAGAACATAAGGAGAGTAGGTTTAATTCAAAGTCAGCTGGCGATACAGAAGGACGTCCGAAGTCACCAAGTACGGAGCCCCCGCCTGAATTTCTAGTAAACAGCCCATCGAGAATACTGCCTAAAAAAAAGCCAAGTACCGCTCCGACGATACCTCGAATAAAAAACCCAATAAAAGCTGCTGCCCACCGAATCACTCCTATGCTAATTTAGAGCTGCAAAGATACTCTTTTGCCTTGCAAAGAAATCAATTGGGCTATGGCCTAAGTAAGTATAGGAATATGGACAAATGCGCTATCTTTGCTAAGCTAAAATTTTGACTATGTATCCAGAAGAATTAGTAAAACCTATGCGACAAGATTTATCTTCCGCGGGTTTTCAAGAATTATACACCAGTGAGGCAGTCGACGGTGCCTTAAAAGAAGCAGGAACGACTTTGGTAGTCGTTAATTCAGTATGCGGCTGTGCTGCCGCTAATGCAAGGCCAGCGGCCAAATTAAGTTTACAAAACACCAAAAGACCAGACCATCTAGTAACCGTTTTTGCGGGGGTTGATACGGAGGCCGTGAATACCGCAAGGGCTCGCATGATACCTTTTCCACCTTCCTCGCCTAGTATGGCTCTTTTTAAAGACGGAGAATTGGTACATATGATAGAACGCCATCATATTGAAGGGCGTCCTGCCGAAGTTATTGCTGAAAATTTGATGGAGGCCTATAACGAACACTGTTAATTAGAGCGCATCAATTTTTTGATGCTATTGATTCCAAGGTATAGCCACCTCATTATTGAGGTGGTTTTTTATTTTTGCGCTATGCAGAAGCTGCTTTCGTATCTACTAACACCGATATACTTTTTTTTCTTTGGGTTATCATTAATTGTGTTTCATCCCATTCAATGGTGTTGCCTCAGGATTTTTGGCTACGATGCACACAAAAGAAGTGTAAGTATTCTAAACTGGTTTTTAGTACGCTGTTTACATATTTTGGGCTCGCGATTTACCTTTTCTAATGTCGCTCATTTGCCTAAAAATAGGCCTTTGATTATTGTGACTAACCATCAGAGTATGTATGACATTCCTCCTATAATTTGGCATATGAGGGCCTACCACCCCAAATTTGTAAGCAAAAAAGAACTGGGCAAGGGTATACCGAGTGTTTCTTTCAATTTAAGGCACGGGGGTTCTGTTTTAATCGACAGAAAGGATGGGCCTAAAGCGCTGTCTAAAATAGCTGGTTTAGGACAATATATTGAGCGGCATAATCGCAGTGCGGTTATTTTTCCGGAAGGCACCCGCAGTCGCGATGGCCGTCCTAAGACTTTTAAGCCTACAGGGCTGAAAACCCTGTTGAAAAATGCGCCTTCGGCTTTAATTATCCCGATAAGCATTAATAATTCTTGGAAATTGCTTCGTTATGGTA
Source organism: Bacteroidota bacterium (assembly GCA_039414375.1). Lineage (GTDB taxonomy): Bacteria > Bacteroidota > Bacteroidia > Flavobacteriales > Flavobacteriaceae > Croceivirga. Next base: position 12,996 of record JBCDGY010000002.1, read on the forward strand.
GCTTCCCTATGGGTCTGGGTTGCCACTTACGCTTTAAGGTACATCCAGCCCTTGAAAATACAGGAGACCTTGATGAATTGGTGGCCAAAACAGAGGCCATTATTAAAAAGGATATCATTGTTTAATGACAGAATCTGAAATTCTTGATGCAACTATTGCTTATGTAAAGAAAACCCTGGCTGATGCCGAGGGCGGTCACGACTGGTTTCATATTGAGCGTGTGTATAATACTGCCATGCAAATTGCGCTTACGGAGGAAGTAGATCGACTAGTGGTGGGATTGTCAGCACTGTTGCACGATATTGCAGATGCCAAGTTTCATAATGGTGATGAGACCATTGGCCCAAGAACGGCCTATATCTTTTTAGCATCTTTAGAGCTTAGCCCTCAAATTATTGAAAGGGTGGTGGCGATTATTAAAAGTATCTCGTTTAAGAATACCTTGGAAGTCAAAAACGATCCCCATCCTTATTCAATAGAACTAAAGGTTGTGCAAGATGCGGATCGTTTGGATGCTATAGGGGCTATTGGTGTTGCCAGGGCTTTTAACTATGGAGGGTTTAAAAATCGGACCCTATACAATCCTACGATAGCCCCAATTACCAATATTACCAAAGCAGCTTACAAAAAATCAACAGCCCCAACTATTAATCATTTTTACGAGAAATTAGTACTTCTGAAGGACATGATGCAAACCAAAATGGGGAAAGCGTTGGCGGAACAACGGCATCAGTTTCTTCTTGATTTTTTAGATCAGTTTTATGCTGAATGGAATTTCGGAAGAAGACCGCAAGACTTACCCTGGACTATTGATTCGTAGGGTCTATGAATTTTCTTTTTAAATGACGTTGTACTAAAACGTTTTTGGTAAGATCGATAGCCCGTTGCGCAGTAGCACCTACTTCTTTCTTATTTAACTGTTGAAATAGTTCTGCTTTAATAGCATAAAAAAGACTTAATTGATCTAGCTTACTTTTTGAGGCCAATGCTTCCAATGCGTCAAGTGCAAGCTGCGGTCCTTTAACCTGGTGAAGTGCTATAATACGATTTAGAGCTACAATAGGCGCAAAGGACTTGGTCAGATGCGCATCATACAACTGAAGAATAATACGCCAATTGGTCTGATCAAAAGTACGCGCTGTAGAATGGTGATAAGAAACGGCAGCCTCCAGATGATAGCTTGATGGAGGATGTTTAAGTTTGCCAGCTTCTTTTAAGTGGTAAGTGCCAATCTGTATCAATTCTTGATCATAAAGAGATCTGTCGTGGTATTGTAGTGAAATTAATTCCCCATCAGTATCTAAGCGAGCCGAAAAACGAGACACGTGGAAACACATTAGGGCAATTAGGGCATCGAGGTTAGCATGCTGACAATAAGGGTTTTCTCGAAGCAATAAAGCCAAGCGCATAGCTTCGTAGCAAATATCTCTTTTAATGCCTTGTGCTCCTATTGTGGTGGCATAACCTTCAGAAAACAAAAGATAGATAGCCCGCAGTACTACAAATAGTCGAGACTGAAGCCCCATTTCTTGGGGCACACGAATAAGTTTAACGTCTGCTTTAAATTTCTTTTTGGCACGCGTAAATCCCTTCGCTACAGTTTCTTCATTTTTTAAAAGCGCTGTGGCCAATTCTTTATTGCTAAACCCTCCAATTAGTTTAAGGCTTAAAATGAGTTGGTATTCTGTACTTAAAGAAGGGTCACAGCACGCAAATAACATTCGCAACTGGCTGTCAGATATTTCGTGGGATAGGTTCACCTCAGTATTTATGGTATGGTCCTCCTTTAAAGGTTGCTCTTTTAATGAGTCTTGATTGTTGTGCTTTCGCAGTAAATCAATCGTTCTGTTGTGTGCTACTTTAAGCAGCCAAGCCGTTGGTTTTTCGGGGATACCCTGATGACCCCACAGTTTCATAGCCTTTATAAAAGTATCCTGTAAGGCATCTTCAATGGTTTCTACTTGAGAAGTCCCAAATTTTCGGATCAAAATGGACATGACCTTTCCGTATTCGGTTCGGAAAAAGTGATCTAGTGTACTGGCGTGTTGTTTAGGTTTCATAGTTTAAAAAGGCCTGGTTCACCAGGCCTTTTTTAAAGGGATTAATGCGCTTCGTCCATGGTTAGGATTTGGCGTACTTCAATTGTGCTACCTTCATAGTCGAAAATGGGACATCCTTTCGAGATTTCTAAGGCTTCCTCCATATGTTCAGCTACAACAATTAGATAGCCGCCCACTAACTCGGCACCCTCCGCAAAAGGACCGTTAGTGATTACCTCACCCCTGTTGTGTACTACCCGACCATCCTCGGCCAAGGGGAGCCCATCCAAGAGCTGGCCTTTTTCTTGTAAGTTTCCCATCCAAGCACCCCAAACCTCCATATGCGCTTGTTTCTCTTCTTGGGAAAGTTTTTGATAGGCTTCTTCTCCGCCACGGAACAAATACAAAAAATTACTCATCTGTTTACATTTTTAATGTTCGCATTTACTGAGACTTTAGTATCATTTGAATAGTGAATCACATTTTTACCCATTCTATAAAAGTCTCTGACGAACTGGTTAAAGATTACATTCGAGTTAATGACGATGGAAGCGGACCCAATTGGACAATTTCTAAAATAAATTTAAAATAATTTGAGCTGTTGGGTTTTATAGGCCTCATGAAGATCGGTTCTAAGCTGGGGAAACCGACGTTTAGCAAAGTATCGTCTTCGGGCTAAATGAGCCATCTCGTGAAGGGCTTTTGCGACATTTCCTTGTCCCTTGTTTCTAGTTCCAAACCTGCTATCGTTTATGGAGCCCCCGTGACAGTCTTGAATCAAATGCAATACTTTCTGTGCACGTTCGGGCATGGCTTTCTCGATCCAGTCTTTAAAAATTTCACCAATGGCTCCATTTAAACGAACAATGGTAAAACCAAAAGATAAGGCGCCATGATCAGCGGCAGCTTTCGCTAGAGGGAGTAGTTCGTGACTGTTAATCCCAGGAATCATAGGGGCAAGCATTACATTAACAGGGATTCCTTTTTCAGATAGTTTTTGAACCGCTTCTAACCTTTTTTGGATGGTTGCTGTTCTTGGTTCTAACAAACGCCTAGTCGTTTCTGATAAGGAGGTTATGGAAATATTTACCGCGACTAATTGATCTTTATGTAGTGCTGTAAGCAGATCTAGATCTCTTAAAACAAGTGCATTTTTGGTAATAATGCCTACCGGATGGCGATATTTTAAGAAAACTTCTAGGCATTGTCGCGTTAGTTTGAACTCTTTTTCCGCGGGTTGGTAGCAGTCTGTATTTCCGGATAAGACAATAGTCTTGGCTTTCCAACGCTTTTTACTTATCAGTGCTGCTAGCAGTTTTGGCGCTTCCTTTTTTATTAAAATTTTTTGTTCAAAGTCTAAGCCAGCACTATAACCCCAATACTCGTGCGTATTGCGGGCATAGCAGTAGATACATCCATGCTCGCAGCCTTGGTAGGGGTTTAGAGAGTAGTCCATACCAACATCTGGACTGGTTACTTTATTAACAATAGTCTTTGGAGAAATTGGGAGATATACAGTTTTGGTGTCATTATGAGATTCGCCTTGTAACCTACAAAATTCCAAAAAATCATTGCGGTGTTCTTGTACGTGTGCTAAAAAACGATTGTGCGGATTTCCTTGGGCTCCCCGACCTTTTTGATAGTTTTCAGGATTCATATTTGTAATAAATCCAAATTTATGGAAATAATACCAAAAAATAAGATTTATTGCTCTAGAATCATTTGTCCAGAATCCCCAAAGGTTAACGTTAGTTGTCCATCTCCTAAGCTAAATTTGAATGGGGCAAAGGTTTCATTTGGTATTTGGGCCGCCGTGATAGCCGCATAAAAAGCATTGCCGTAGGTGGTGTCACCCACCTCTGTAGTGGTAAATACCGTCATGGTTAGGGTATCTGACGTAATGTTGTAGTTCCCATTAAATTGATTAACTGTAGTACTTCCTTTAAAGATTCCGTTTTCGCCAAATGTGATTTGAACAGTTTCATCGGATGGTTTAAATCTTGTAGGCTCTCCTTCAGAAACCTGAATAGACATGATATTCCAAGTACCCAGTAGAAGGTCTTGGGGAGTGTCATTATCGTTATTATCGTCGTTACTACAGGCTAAAGCAGTTAAGAAAAGGATCATTAAAAGACTTTGCCGTATTAACTTTTGCATGTGCTAAGTATTTAGTTTAAACCTATTTGTACCAACTGCTTTTTTGTACCTCTTTTCGCATAAAACAGGAGTTGGTCTTCGAGGTCATCTATAAGTGGTTTGGATACCATAAAGGGGAGTCTCGCTTCTTTACTGTCAATTATTTTTTCGTAGGTCATCTTTCCATTTTGGTCCAATGCGATCATAAAAATATTACGACTTCTTCCAAGCCCCTGTCTAAAAATCAATCGCTCTTCACTAACCTGCTGTGGTTGTTCTGTAGCGGTGCAAATAAAGAAATAGGTAATCCCTTTGTTGGTGTAAGCACTGTATGAAGCATAAGCATCATCTCCTTGGGTAACCTCTAATTTATTGATATTTCTCGCCCATACCATATTGCCCTCAGCATCAAGTTTAACGCTTACAATATCGTTGTGATGAAAACGATCTACTTTAATTCGCTGTCCAGTACCGGTACGTTGTATACTTGAGGTAACAAAGTACTCTTCGGCATTAAATAAGATTTCATTTTCATCGGTAATGTCAACACTTTTAAAGACTAGGTTTTTGACCACTTCATCACCCTCTCTTCCAAATTTGTCAAACATAAATTCATAAGAGAAAGGGTTGTACTTTTCTTTTTCAATACTAAGATCATTAGGATTTAGCTCGTAATAGGATAGTCCATTATACCTATTGTCTTTTCTATCGGCATAAAAACCAACACACTTTAACTTCGATCCTATTTTTATGGGGTATAACGCGTCGGGGTATTTACCTGGAGTCGTAAAATTTTGTGTTATGGCCCTGGTAGAATCAACCATAACCATTTCGTATTGAAATTTTCTTTCTTCGGCTTTAAAACGCTTTTTCTTAAAGTAGGCCTTGCCCAACAGATAGGCATTACTGAGATCTTCCGATAGGATCAGATGCTCAAAAGCATAGTTCTTATCCTCGGCCTCTTGAGAAAAATCGTACTCCCAATTCAAATTAAAATTGGTGTCAAAAAGATGAAGCATATGTTTGCTAATCTTACCCGAGGTAAGATGGGTACTTATCAAAAAACCATTTTTGGCTTTATCAAAGAACAATGTTGTTGTAAAGCTATTGGAGAAGTTTCTGTTATAGTAATTTTTGCCATAGGCTCCTTTTACCGCTTTAGAGGGAATACTTAATATGCGCGTTTTTGAGAATTCAAATTCGGTCGTCTTACTATGATGCACCCAATATTCATAGGCTCCTTTTTTGGTATTGTAGTTAAAGAAGAGCAAGTGAAGGCGTCCATCAGCAACAAAACCATTAACAAACTCCATGTCTCGAAGTTTATAGTTGTATTCTTCAATAAGGTTGAGGTTTTTGTCGTAGCGTTCTATAAGGTAGCCCTTTGGTCGCAGGACTAGACCTTGAAAATAGGCCCGGATTAAAATGTAGTCCCCATTTTGATCTTTGTCAAGCGTTAGTAGATTGGAATAGCGATGGCGATCATTAAACTTTTCCCCAAATTGATAGTCAATGGGCATAGTTTGGGCACTTGCTGTGAAAGTAATGCCCAACATTAGAATAATTACGATCTTTTTGAACATGGTAAAAGATTTGGGTGACGTTATTTACCAGGAAACTGTGCCTTGCGTTTTTCTAAAAATGCCGAGGTTCCTTCTTTAAAATCTTCGGTACCGAAGCAGTGGCCAAAAGCAGCAATTTCAATGGCGAATCCGTCTAATTTATTGTTATAACCAGCATTCACTGCTTTTATTGCTTGGGCTATCGCTACAGCGGAGTTTTTCGAGACTTTTTCTGCTAGGGTAACACAGGTAGGCAACAATTCTTCTTGCGGCACTACATAATTTACAAGCCCATTTGATAGTGCTCGTTGTGCATCAATCATACCTGCCGTGGTAATCATTTCTAGGGCTAGTCCCTTACCCACCAATTGAGGAAGTCGCTGGGTACCACCATATCCTGGGATAAGGCCTAAAGAAACCTCAGGAAGACCCATTTTAGAATTGATACTTGCCACTCTAAAGTGGCAAGCCATGGCGAGCTCCAACCCTCCACCAAGGGCAAAACCGTTAACTGCCGCAATCACCGGTGTAGAAAGGTTTTCGATAAGATCAAATAACTGTGCCTGTCCTTCGGCAGCCAGCGCACTCCCTTCGGCTACTGAGAAACTTGCAAATTCTGAAATATCGGCCCCGGCAACAAAAGCTTTTTCGCCACTACCCGTAAGGATAATAGTTTTAATATTTGCATCGGCATCAAGGGTTACAAAAGCATTGTTAAGCTCTATAATAGTTGCCTTGTTTAGGGCATTTAGTTTTTTAGGACGATCAATGGTGATAATAGCAATACGCTCTTCTTCTTCGATGTAAATGTTTTGATATTTCATATGGTGTTTTTTAAAGTAACTACTTGAATTTTTAATTGTAAACGATATGTTGTTCTAGGATTAGAGTGGCTATAACAGCGCGGACTCCTTAGGGAATTTCACCGTAAAAACAGTACCCTTACCTTCCTGAGAGGTAAAACTGATAGTACCCTTGTAGTTTTCAACAATATTACGGACCATCCCGAGGCCCAAACCCATACCGCTAGTTTTGGTAGTAAATTTGGGCTCAAATATTTTGTCCTTAAAGTCATCAGGAATACCAACACCGTTATCGGCTACTTGAATCTTTACCTTATCGCTGCTTGCGCTTACCGTTACCAAAATACGAGGTTCCTCTACGTTGATCATGGCTTGAATAGCATTTTTAACTAGATTGGTAACAATTCGTATTAATTGTGTGCGATCTAGTATGGCAACAATTTCCTGGTCATCGGCTATAAAGTGAATATAAGGCTCGTTAAAAATATCCAGGGCAAGCTTTGTTACACTAACAACGTTTAAGGTTTCCTTTTGCTGTGCAGGCATATTCGCAAAGTTGGAAAACGCGGAGGCTATGTTGCCCATGGTATCAATTTGCTGTACCAGTGTTTTTGAAAACTCATTCACCTTTTGCTCTATGTTGGCATCTGCCGGATCGAACCGGCGTTCAAAGCTTTGAACACTTAAGCGCATCGGAGTTAGTGGATTTTTAATTTCGTGCGCTACTTGTTTGGCCATTTCGCGCCAAGCCTGTTCTCTTTCGCCTTTGGCCAATTTTACCGCACTTTGCTCTAATTCATCTATCATTGCATTGTAAGAGTCGACCAATACACCAATCTCCTCGGTGGGATTTTCTAATATTATTTTTTCATTACGCCGGGTAAGGTCGGTAAGGCTAAGCTTGTTGGCCACGGTTTGTAAGGACCTAGTGATATATTTTGATATAAAATAAGCCAATACAATAGCGGCCACTAACATTACTAGATACACTCCCCCTAATCGCATTAAAAATTCTCGAAGTTCCATGTTGTTAAAGGAATTGTCTTCGAAATAGGGTAAGTTTAGAATACCAATAGGTTTGAATTTTGGGTCATTGATAAAAGTGTAGGATGCCTGATACTTATCACCAGCTGTTCTCTTTTCCTCTACATATCTTTTGTCAAGGTTTACGGCCAAATTATTCAATACTTCTGCGTCAAGACAATTAGATACTGAATCAGCTTCAAAGGCGGGTTTGCTGCTTTTGATGAGCTGCCCTTCCAGGTCGTAAATGTTGAAGGTTACATTTTGAACATCAGCAATCTTGTAGATCTCGTCGCGGAAAATATAGCCAAGATTTTCGGTATTTGGCTCATAGGTAGTTTCTTGAAGTACATAGTTGATGCTGTGTACAATCTGATCTTCTTTACGCTCTAATCGGTTTTCATGATAATCCCTGGATTGCTCTCGATATTGGTATATGGTAACCCCAGCAATAAGTACTGAGGCAATAACCACTAACAAGATCATAGCCACGAATATTCGAGATCGCAAAGACAGGTTTCTTAACAAGGCTATACCACTTTTCAATCAAAGTTAGCAAGAATTAGACCAAAGCACAGGAAGCATAACACTACTTAAAATCTTTATGTTAGTCTCAATGTAGGTTTTTAAGCTTGGGGATTTTTATCTCGTATTCGTTTATACAAACGAATGCCAAGCATCAATAAAATACCCAAAACGATAAGACCTATTAAACCAAAGAGCCAATTAACAGCACTTTTTAAAATCACCAAAAAAACGACTGCAAAAAGTACAAGGGTAGCCACCTCATTCCAAATACGCATGAATCGAGAGGTATATCGGACCTCATTACGTTGTAATTGAACAAACATTTGATGGCATTTTAAGTGATAGCCAAATAATAGTACAACAAAAGCCAATTTTACGTGCATCCAGGGCTGTTGTAGCCAGCTGGGCATCAAAATCAGTAGCCAAACTGCAAAAATTGTACAAAGCACTGCAGAGGGCCAGGTGATGATATACCAGAGTCGCTTGGTCATCATCTGAAGTTGTCGCGTCAAAATTTCCTTCTCTGGTAAGGGACGTTCTTGAGCTTCTATCTGATAGATGAATAAGCGGGGAATGTAAAACAGGCCTGCAAACCAAGTAACCACAAAAATCAAGTGTAATGCTTTGATATATAGATACAAAATACTTGGCTATTTAAAGGAACCCCCTTTTTGATTACATTACTTTTAGCACTACCACTGCACAGCCCCAAAGCCTGCATTCCATAGTTTTTCATTTAAGGCTGGGAGCTGAGTTTCTGTAAAGGCTTTTCCTGTTCTTTCTAGTTTTTGCCACTGTGCATCCAGGGTTTTCTTTTGATCGATAGACGATTGATTTAGTCTCGGTAAAGTACTGTTGCTGGCATTAATTAAAAACAGATATTCGGCGGTGAACTTATTTGGGAAATTCTCTACATCGTCATAAGCTTTGGATTTACGTTGTACCATCTCTTTATCCCAAGCATCCAGTGCTTTCAATATGGTTTGTCCCTCTTTTTTAAGGGCGCTATCGCTTACTTTTTCCAACACTTTTTTGAGTTGCTTTTGCACTTTAAATAGGCTATTGACCATTTCGTGCATTTGTGTAAGCTTTACTTCGGCATCCTCCATAAAAGCATCAAAGGCGGCATATTCCTCTGGGGTAGTAGTATAGCCAGGCATGGCCTTAATCGTTCCTTGGGTTTCTATGATTTGTTCTCCCACTTTTAAACGGAAGGTATAGACCCCTGGTGGCGCGCGATGTCCTCGGTAACTCGCTTCAATGTAGGTGTCTGGAACCCCAGGCATAATCGCGTGCCCTAGATTCCAAACAAAGCGATTAAGCCCTTGATCCTTATTTAGCATTGGGTTAGGAGGTGGCCCCCCATCGTACCTTTTGTAGCTGTTGTCCTTTGCTGAGGAAAAGGTGTTGATTACTTGGCCCTTGGCATCCTTTACCTCCAATGTAATTTCCTCTGAATCGGGCAATTTTGGTAATGTATAATAGAGTACCATGCCATTAGCTGGATTTACACCAACAAAGGGTTGTCCTCCTTTAAAATTGGCTGTATTTCCACTTAAGGGGCTTCTCCAATAGCCATTATAGGCTGCTTCGGGTTGGTATAAGAACGGCGCTTTATTAGCTTTGTCATACTGTTGTAAAGCAGCCAAATCGTCCAATATCCAAAAAGATCGGCCCGAAGTGGCTACAATCAAATCCCCTTGGTGTACCATAAGATCTAATATCGGTGTTTTGGGAAGGTTTAGCTGCAAAGGCTCCCAAACCAGTCCCTTGTTCCAAGAAATATAAATCCCCTTTTCTGTTCCAGCGTAAAGCAAGCCCTTTCGATCTTTATCTTCTCGAACCACTCTTGTAAACGCCCCCTTTGGTATTCCAGAACTGATGTTAGTCCAACTTTTACCATAATCTTTGGATTTATATAGTGCCGGGGTGTAATCGTTAAATTTATATCTGGTGGTAGCGATATAAACTGTGGCTGGGTTATGTGGTGATACTTCGATAGCATTAATTAAACACTCCGCTAAACCTTTGGGGGTTATATTTTGCCAACTTTCGCCACCATTAGTAGTAAGATGTACCAAACCATCATCACTACCGGTATAGAAAACCCCTTTTTCGTGTGGGGACTCCATCATATAGGCAATAGTACCATAATTCTCCGCCCCAACTGCTTCATTGGTATAGGGGCCTCCACCATTACCTTGCTTATCATCTTGGTTACGAGTAAGGTCAGGAGAAATCTCTTCCCAAGTTACACCTTGGTCTCGGGTGCGTAATACCAATTGTGCACAATGGTAGAAGGTACCAGGTTCATGTTTAGACCAAATAATGGGTGCATTCCAATTGTAGAGGTATTTCATATCCCTCGCCGCCATACCTAGGTATTGGATAGGTGCTGCCATAACCTTGGTAGAAGCCTTGGTATGCGTATCTAAAAGGTTGATCGTTCCTAAATAGCTCCCTCCCATCACATATCGGGGATTATCCGGATCAAAGGCCAAAAAGGCACTCTCCCCCCCAGCGGAATAGGACCAATCTTCGCGGCTAATACTTGAACGACCTACGGATAAACTGGCTATTTTAACTGAGCTATTGTCTTGTTGTCCAGCGTATATATTGTATGGGAATAGGTTGTCAGCATTAATCCTGTAAAACTGTGCTGTTGGCATAATGTTTTGAGTAGACCATGTTGCCGCATGATCAAAGCTGATAGCCGCACCACCATCATTGGCTATAACCATATTTCGGGAGTTATTAGGATTGATCCAGAGGTCGTGGTAATCGCCATGTGTTCCTGAAAGCACTTCCCAGGTTTTACCACCATCAATAGAGCGTAGCGCAGGAGCACTTAAGACATAAACCGTATGTTCATCGTTGGGATCCGCAAATACTTCAATATAATACCAAGCCCTTTGGGTTAATCTATTATCGCCACTAACCATTCGCCAACTGGCTCCGGCATCCTTAGAAACAAATAGTCCTCCTTTATCAGCATCAGAATCACTTTCGATAAGGGCATAAACAGTATTGGAATTAGCAGGACTAACAGCTATGGCCATTTTCCCTTTTTCTTTTGGTAAGCCTTTTTCAATTTTTTTCCAGGTCTCTCCGCCATCTACGGACTTATAAACGCCACTGCCTTTACCGCCACTAATTACCTTATGTGGTTTGCGTTGGTGGTGCCACATAGTTGCATAGAGCACTTCGGGGACATTAGCGTCCATGGAGAGTTCCGAGCACCCAGTCAACTCATTTACAAAAAGCACATTTTTCCAGGTTTTACCGCCGTCTACGGACTTAAAAATACCTCGTTCTTTGTTGGGGCCGTACAAGGCACCATGGGCAGCTACATAAACTACATCCGGATTGGTAGGGTGGATCACAATACGCGCAATGTGTTGCGTTGCTTTGAGGCCGATGTGTTGCCAGGTTTTACCAGCATCTACCGATTTGTAGACGCCGTCGCCATAGGAGGTCATTACCCCTCTTGGGGCATGCTCACCCATACCTACATAAATGATATTAGGATTGGAAGCCGCTACCGCTACTGCTCCCACAGATCCCATCTCAAAAAAACCATCCGAAATGTTATTCCAATGTTGCCCTGCATTGGTGGTCTTCCAAAGGCCACCTCCGGTGATCCCCATATAATAGGTTAGCGGATCGCCAACAACGCCAGAAGCACTAACAGAACGTCCTCCGCGAAACGGACCGATATTACGATATTTCAAGGGTTTAAAATAAGCGTCTGCATTTTGCGCAACACCAAGGAAAAGGCCTCCGAAAAAGGCCAATACGACAACAATTGTTTTTTTCATTTGTTTCTTTTTCATGATTAGCGAATGATGTCCCATTTAATCGACTATGGATAAGTAATCTAAACCTAATGCGTTAAATGCAGCGTTAAAGGCTTTCATTTCTTCGTTGACCAGTTTATCAAAAGCGGCCAATTGCGCGTTGATCTTGTCGGTCATTTCATTTTTAACAGCAATGTCCTGTGCTGTTGGTGGAAAATCATCAATACTGACTAGACTATTTAAATGGGCCAACTTATTGGTCAACCGAATGGGGAAATTCAAAGGGTCTTGACGACTACGATTTTTGGTTTGATACAAAGCCTTTTCAACAGTACTAAATCCTTCTTTCATAGTTTTCGCACGCTCCAAAAGGTCTTGAAGTTGTTTTGCTTTATCACCATCTATTGCGGCCGAAGCATACTGCTTACTAAAAGCAGTCAGTTTAGCATTGATTTTTCTGATTTTCTTGATGGATTGATGGGCTTTATCAACAGTTTCATTGATTGAGGATATAAAATCGTATTGTTGCTGCATATCAGCTACGGAAACCTCAGCCCGCGGATCAGGAAGAATTTTAAAGTCCTGAATTGCTGTTTTGCCATTGACGTTTAAATGTACTTTATAGTCACCAGGAACCGCCTTAGCGCCATTTAAATTGGCCCACCATAAAATCATGCCTTCTAACTTTTCAGCACCCTTACCTCGGGTATCCCAAACATGAGTATTACCACCCTTTTGAACAGTAAGCGGATTGGCCATGAGTCCTCCGTCTGTCTTTTCTTTTTTGGACAACGTGGATTTAAATATTGCTAAAGTATCACCAGTGCTTGACAGATAAGTAAGTTGCACGGTATCCTTTGCTTTGTCAAAATCATTGAGGTAAAAATGGGTGACTACTCCGGAAGGGTGATTTTGCCCCTCGGTTAAACTAGGTTTATCTTTAGGTTTTGCACTTCCTTTGGTGCGATAAGTTGGTTTAGGCGCAAACAGCTTCATTTTGGCCTTGGCGTCAGAGGGCGCCAATTGGTGTAGCACGGTAAGATCATCTATGATCCAAATACTGCGCCCTTGAGTAGCTACTACCAAATTATTATCCTTAATTGTTAAATCCGTAATGGGTACAATTGGGAGGTTAAGCTGGAATTTTTCCCATTGTAGCCCATCATTAAAAGATATATACATCCCTGTCTCGGTGCCTGCATAAAGCAAGCCTTTTCGTTTAGGATCTTCACGCAATACACGCGTAAAGTGTTCTACTTTTATTCCTTTAGTAATCTTAGACCAGGTTTGTCCGTAATCGGTAGTCTTGTAAAGGTAAGGGGCAAAATCTCCCATTTTATAGCGTGTCCCCGCTAGGTAACAGGTGCCTTCATCAAAGGCGGAAGGCTCAATGCTGTTGATCATCGTCCATTCAGGCATATCTTTAGGGGTCACATTCTGCCATGTTTGGCCACCGTCTCTGGTTACGTGAACAAGACCATCGTCACTCCCTACCCATAAAAGCCCTTCCTTTAAAGGACTTTCTTGCGCTGCAAATAGCGTACAATAATATTCAACCCCAGTATTGTCTTGGGTAATGGGGCCACCACTACTGACCAATTTATCAGGATCGTTGCGGGTAAGGTCTTTACTAAGTAGTTGCCAACTTTGTCCTTCGTTGGTGCTTAAATGTACATGGTTGGAAAAGGTGTACAGCTTTTTGGGGTCGTGTTTACTGAAAATGATAGGGAAATTCCACTGAAAACGATATTTCATGCCTTCCGCACCATATCCCATAGGATTGTCGGGCCATACATTAATGCCACGTATCGTTCCTTTATCATGGTTTACCCGAGTTAAAAAGCCACCGTAGCTACCACCGTAAACAATATCATTATTAGTAGGGTCAATGGCGATATGGGCCGATTCTCCTCCTGCGGTAGGTTCCCAATCGTCTTCCCCAATACTACCATCATCAGAACGATGGTTGATGCGAATAGTAGAATTGTCTTGCTGGGCTACGTAAATACGATATGGGAAGGCATTGTCTGTAGTTACCCGATAAAATTGGGCTGTAGGCTGGTTGTAATAGGTGCTCCAGGTAGCTCCTCCGTCATAGGTAACCTGTGCTCCTCCATCATCCCCAATAATCATCCGCTGACTGTTTTCTGGGGCTATCCACAAATCATGATGGTCGCCGTGCGGAGCATTAAAGGTATTAAAGGTTTTTCCGCCATCAGTTGATTTATGATAGCGTACATTAAGTACGTACACTACATCTTCGTCTTGTGTATCGGCGTAAACACGCGTATAGTACCAGGCCCTTTGGCGCAGTTTACGCTCGCTGTTGACTTGTGTCCATGTTTTTCCGCCATTATCAGAGCGGTATAGTCCCCCCTTTTCTTTGTGCTCTACAATGGCAAACACCCGCTCGGAATTTACAGGAGAAACAGATACGCCCATAATACCCAGCGTATCCTTAGGAAAACCTTCATTTTTAGAGATCTCTTGCCAAGACTTTCCATTGTCAGTGCTTTTCCAAATGGCAGAGCCCTTCCCGCCACTACTTAAGGAATAGGGGGTGCGTTGCGCACGCCAGGTAGTGGCATACAGAATACGCGGGTTGTTCGGATCTAAGGTGAGGTCTACGGCCCCCGCTTGATTATTTACAAAGAGTATTTGTTCCCAACGTTTTCCACCATCTACACTTTTATAGATACCTCTATCAGTAGTTGGCTTGTATATGTTACCCAATACTGCGGCATACACAATGTTGTGATCTGTAGGATGAACACGTATTCGGGGTACATGGCGGCTATTGGGCAAGCCGGCACTTTGCCATGTCTTTCCCGCGTCTTCTGTTTTCCAAATACCGTAACCGCTAGACACATTACCGCGAAGGGTCTTTTCGCCTCCCCCGACATAAATTACGTTAGGATCGCTTTGCGCTACCTCAACAGCGCCTACACTACCTCCAAAGTAACCATCAGAAATGTTTTTCCAACTACGCCCGCCATCTAATGTTTTCCAAACACCCCCACCGGCTGCTCCAAAATAAAAAAGGTTGGGCGATCCTGGCACCCCGGTTACCGCGGCAGAACGTCCTCCTCGAAATGGTCCCACTAAACGGTATTCTAGACTAGAATAAAGGTTCGAAGGAATACTATTGGTTTCCTCATATTTCCGTTGCCTTTGGGATGATCCTGATAGGGGGAGGAGCAATAAGGCCAGGAGTATAAAAGTGGCCTTGTTGAGTAATAATTTGATCATAGCATCTTTTGAATGAGCGTCAAACTTTAAAATTAAGGAAAAACGCAGAGAACTATTTGTTCTTGGACAGGGATTTGGCCAAGATAAAGGCCTCGTATACGTTTAAAAGCCCTCCTGAATTGGAAAGACTCGAAAAGGGAACAAGAGTAACATCGTCGTCTTCACTGGGGCGTTGTACCTCAAGATCGAGTTGCGTAACAGCGCTTAGGATAACATCTTTTAATTGTACCGCGGTTAAATCTGGAAAGTGCGATTTTAAGAGGGCTGCAGTGCCAGCTACCATAGGACTAGCATAAGAAGTTCCGGAACCCGTTTTTGTGCGGTTGTTGGTATTGAGTGTAGTGATTTTTGAAGCGGGAGCCATCAAATCAACTTGCTGTTGGCCATAATTTGAATACCAAGAGACCAATTCTTGACCCATATTGGAGGTGGTTCCTCCAACTACGATAAGGTTATTGAGCTTTTTTGTTTTAGGGTATTGGTCGGTTGGAAAGGCGGGGATAAGGTCGATATCGATGGCATCATTCCCTGATCCAGTGACTAACAAAACATCATTTTCAGCAGCGTACGCCATTGCTTCTCGAACGAGTTCCGGTCGGGTAGTGTAGTATTTTCCCCAACTCATGTTGATAATATCAGCGCCATTAGCCACGGCATATCGGATCGCCTGGGCCACATCTTCATCGTGTTCATCCCCGTAGGAAACCATTACCACGGGCATGATCCGAATTTGGTTGGAAAATCCGTCAATGCCATTGTTATTATCCCGTTTAGCAGCGATGATTCCGGCTACAGGGGTAGCATGTTGAAAGGGTAAGTTGTTATTACTTAAAGAAGGATTACCACCAGCGATGTTTGTACGATCGTTAAAGCTTAAATCTAGTACGGTATTCAGCACTTTTTCACTTTCAGCGATCTCCTTTGTAAAACCTGATTCTTCAACACTACGAGCGATCATTTTTTTCATCCAAGCCACTTCCTTTTCCGATAAATGGCCACCGTTCCTCAAACTATCTAATGCGGATACATGGTATGGTTTTTCTTGGAGTAAAGTCATAATTGCTTGCTTATTCCGGGCATACTGTTGCGCCGCAGAGTCCAGGTAAACGATATAGTCCTGATAACTTTTTCGCTCTTCTTCCAGTTCTTTTTGGGCTTTGAGATAGGTTTGTAGAATGGTCTTTGGTGCTTTTTCAACCTCATCTCCATAAGTTTCTTTAAATCGACGGATTACCCGCACAATTTCGGCTAACTGATAGGGCACTTCATCACCTTGTGGGTTGCCTAAAAAATTCCATCCGTGTATATCATCTACAAATCCGTTGTTATCGTCATCAAGGCCATTAGTATCTATTTCGTCGCTATTTGACCAAAACATGCCCTTAAAGTCAAGGTGTGCTATATCGATTTTGGTGTCCAATACAGCTACAACAACTGGTTTCCCTTCTGCATCGCCAATTAGTTCAGCATAGGTGCGTTCCAGGCCTATCCCAGGAATGGAGTCCTTTTCCAGGTCTTTATGCCACCAGTTTTCCGGAACTGTTTGTTTAGGAGCTTGTGCTAGGGTAAGGATAGGGTAAAGCATAAAAGCAAAAAGGGCACTACCCAAAGCGAAACAGATTTTAGTCATGGTAAAACAGTACTTATCGAAGTCTAAAACTAAATAAAAAGCGATGATTCAAGGGTAGTGAAGGAGAAGTCTTATTTATTGAAGTCCCAATGCCATTTTTCGGTCTTGCAATAATTGAGATACCTCAACTTCTGCTCCCGACTTCATGTTTTGATCTACAATAAGTAATACATAACGTTTTCCTTTATGTCGAAAAAATAGTTTTTGCCCTATTTCTAAAGCTACTCGACTTTTAGAGTTAGGAGAAAGGTTAGGGTTCATTACGTTGGGGATAAACAATGGAATGGTTTCGGTACTCGAATTCACTAAAACAAACCACACTGGGTTGCTGAACTCACGCTGCTTTTCGGTGATTTCCATTTCGGTAATGCTGATGGTCAATCGGGCCAATCGATCGTCATTATTGGTAAACATAATATGGTTGGTATCCTTTACCGTAACAACTACTTTCCCAAATGGAGAGAGCCCAAAGCCACTGACATAGGTTCCTGTAGCTTTTTGGCGCACTTGAACTTCAAGTTTTTTACTTCCCTTGTTCTTGAGTTGAAGTTGGTATATGGGGTAATTCACATAGTCCAATTCCAAAGTACTGTTGGGTGGAATTGCTAAGACAGATTTTTGAGCAGTTAGTGGTGTTATGGTTAACGAAAGCAAACCAAGGAGTACAATACTAATTTTCATGATCTTTTGTATTTATGATTTTACTGTTAAAGGTGAAATAGTTTCCTTGTAGGGCTGGCTCAATATCTTGGCAAGAGGTCTCAAATTATTTGAGACCTTAAAATCGAACTTAGGTTAACAAGAAGTGTACCTTTGCTTATGGTCAAAAACCAGGCGTACAACAAAGCATACCTGGGTCTTCCAGAACAATTGGAACGGCGATATCCGCTGTTGCCTTTTGCCAACCACTGCTATCTGCGTATGGCACTGGATCATGTACTACAGGGCCGTTGGGATCTTAAATTGCGTCGTCCCGCCTATCGCTATTTAAAAGAATCACAAGTGAAAGCTGTACAGCAGGTACTGCAGGGCTACTTGCAAAACGAGGATTTGATACGCCGACATAACCGTCAATCGAAAACCTATCGACAAAAATGGAAAAAACAACAGCAACAATTGCCATTGTAGGCGCAGGAGTTAGCGGTTTGATTGCTGCAAAGACCCTGGAAGCCCAAGGCTATAACCCTATTGTTTTTGAAAGCTCGGATGAGGTTGGCGGGCGTGTACGTACCGATTGGGAAAAAGGTATTGCTTTTGACCGGGGTTTTCAGGTATTGCTAACCGCATACCCAGAAACAAGAAAGCACTTGGATTTTAAGGGACTACAATTACTGCATTTTAAGCCAGGAGCCTTGATCTTTGCCAAGGGAAAAACACATCGTATTGGCGATCCGCTTCGGGATATTTCAGCACTTTGGCCTACTATAATTACGTCGGTAGGTAGCTTAAAGGACAAGCTAAAAATTTTTAGTTTAAGTCAAGCCTTAAAGTCCAAATCTGTCGACGCCATTTTTGCAGAAACGGAAACAACGACCTTGACTTACCTGAAAAACTACGGATTTAGTGACCGCATTATTGCACATTTTTTTAAACCTTTTTTTACGGGAATTTTTTTAGAGGAAGCATTGCAAACGTCTTCGCGTATGTTTGAATTTGTCTTCAAGATGTTTGCCGAGGGAAGTGCTGCCATTCCTGAAAAGGGGATTGGAGCCATCTCCCAACAATTAAATGACCAGTTGAAAACAACGCAATTTCAATGGGCTACTACAGTTAATCAATTGGAAACCAAGAAACTACATTTGGATGAAGGAAAGACAGCTCATGCCCATGCTGTGATAGCTACGGCACCTTTAGCTGGCAGTAGGGAACAGCCGAAATGGAAAAGTTGTCACAACTTTTACTTTGAAGTAGCGCAGCAACGATTTGATACTGGACTGATTGGCCTAGTCGCCGATAGTGATGCAGCAATTAACAACTTATACTATCTTTTTCCAAAGCAAACCGATGGCAGGCTAGTACTATCTGTAACCGTTGTAAAAGAGACTGGACTAGAGCTGGCAGCATTAACGGAACGAGTAAGCACAGAATTACAACAATACTGCGGTATCACAACAAAAGCACTGTTGAAGCATTATCACATCAAAAAAGCATTACCCGATTTACAGGATTTAAAAATGTACAACAGTGAACGTTTTGTCACAGATAATGGGATATGGTATGCTGGGGATATCCATTTAAACGGCTCCCTTAATGCAGCCATGTTATCGGGCGAAGAAGTAGCTAACGCGGTCTCCAATACATTATCATCATTTTGATGAGATGGCTTTATGTTCCAAGAAAACCTCAAAAGGAAGATACTCCAAGGCCTTTTCGTGGGTAGCTTCCATAACTACGGGAGGAGCTACCTCGGCTTTATAAGCCTCCTTCCAGCGCAGCACGCACAAGCACCATCGATCACCAGGTTTTAACCCTGGAAATTGGTAATAGGGTATGGGTGTTGACAAATCGTTGCCCCTACTCTTGGTGAAAGACAGAAAAGCTTCGGTCATCACAGCACAAACGACATGGGTACCAACATCTTCTGCGCCCGTTTGGCAATAGCCATCTCTGTAAAACCCTGTTTTTGGGTCAAAACAACAAGCTTCAAGCGTTGTTCCTAAAATATTTTTAGGCATTCGGGAGACGTTTGGCGGCCATTTCACGCTCCGCGCGTTTCTTTTGAATGGCTTCTTTCACTTTGGGATCAAATCGTACACCGTCGCCATGCATGTCGGCAAGCGGGCGGTTACTCATAAAGTGGGATTCCTGTTTCATTTTGCATTTTTTTAAATACCTTTTAAATCAACTTAAAGGGATATTAGTTGCCTCAAGTTATACATTTTTGTTTATTCTTTTATTAAATTGATTAAACATTATGATTTGTATATTGATCATAGAACAGCATTTAAAGATGCCTAAGAAGAAATCAACATCACAAACTTCGATTCCGCAGTGGATACAAAAAGCCAGAGCACACTGGAAATATACTGGTGAGAAACGTCCAGCGTTTGCTGAAGAACCCAAGGACGGGCAGCGCTCGGTTTGGGACTTTCCAAGACCTCCAGCCCTTGAACCAACTCATAAAATGCTCGAAGTAAAGCATAACAATGATGTTTTAGCATATTCACAACGGGCTTTAGCCGTATTGGAGACTGCTAGTCCGCCAACTTATTATGTGCCACCAGAAGATGTAGTTTTCCAGAAGCTAGTACCAGTTTCTGGGAAAACCTCTTTTTGCGAATGGAAGGGTGCCGCTCAGTACTGGGCCTTAAAAACAAAACCATTACAAGCGGTGGCTTGGTCTTATGAAAAGCCATTGGCCCCTTTTGAGGAATTAAAAGATTATTTGGCCTTTTATCCGCAGTATTTGGACTGCTATCTGGATCAAGAACGGGTGATACCGCAGCCCGGTGGTTTTTATGCGGGATGGATCACTAGTGACTTGGCAGGTCCCTTTAAAGGGGAACCTGGTTCTAGCCACTGGTAAGTAAAAGTTACTAACCTGAGTTCGCTTATTATTGCTTTTACAGAATGCTATAAATCGCTTTAGATTTTCGCTAAAAATGCGCCCGAATAGCTTGCTATTTTCAAGAATTTTTAGTGAAAAGATGAAGTATTTAGGGCATTTCCTTTAGGACTTCCTTCTTTTCGCCGTAAATCTGATAAAATCCTCTCGCGATATCCAGATATCGCTCCAAAATATTATAAAATTTCCAATCAAAAATAATAGAAGCTGTATTTGCAATAATAAGCGAACTGAGGTTACAAGTTGGAAAAAACCAAACACACGGGACTACCCACCGAAAAACTACTGCTATAGCTTAGCGTACCTGCTTTCAAGTCTCGCTTAAAAACTGTGATGTTGTTGCTTTTTTGATTGGCTACTAAAAGGTATTGTCCGTCAGGACTAAGGGTAAAATTACGGGGCCAATCGCCCTGTGTCGGCTCGCGCCCAACCAGGGTAAGTTTTCCAGAATGCTGATCTACTGCAAAGATGACTACAGTGTTTTCTCCACGGTTGGAGCCATACAAATAGTGTCCATCAGCAGACAAGCGAATATCAGCACAAGAACGTATACCTTCCCAGTCTTTAGGAACAGTAGTTACGGTTTGCACGGGTAGATAATGCCCTTTGTCGTCTTTTTGAAAAACGGTTATGGTCGCATTCAATTCATTAATAACATACAAGTAGTTTCCTCCATTGCTAAAGGTAAAATGTCTAGGGCCCGCACCTTTGGGCAAGGGTAGCGTGGCCTGTTGTGCGGGTATCCAGTCATTGGTATCTTGGCGGTAGCGCTTTAGGGCATCCAAGCCTAAATCGGCTACAAATAAACTTTCATCCATAAATAGTGCTTTGTGGGCATGCGCAACCTGGGCGGTATCATTGGGTTGATGATTGAGGAGTTGTCGATGGCCAAGACTACCATTAGACTCAAGGTCAAAAACGGCCACATTGCCTCCAGTGTAATTAGACACTGCCAGTTGTCCAGCTTCGGAAATACTTACGTGGCAGGGATGTGCCCCGCCTGAGCCCTTACTATTTAGCACTTCTAGATGCCCATCGTTTACCGAAAAGGCGGTGACTCCGCCACCGTCTTCATCAAAGTTGGCGGTTTCCTGTACGGCATACAAGAAGGCACCATCAGTAGTTTGTGCCAAAAAAGAAGGATTGGGCAATTTGGCTCGAAGTTGTAAACTGTCTAGTGCTCCTGTGCTAGGATCGAACTGTAAGGTATAAATACCTTCGCTACCTTGACCTGTATAGGTGCCAACGAATAATAGGGTTTTCGCAGGCGGCTCTGTGTCAGTACAATTCAAAAAAAATAGGATCAAGAAGAAAATTGGCA
This sequence comes from Bacteroidota bacterium, assembly GCA_039414375.1. Lineage (GTDB taxonomy): Bacteria > Bacteroidota > Bacteroidia > Flavobacteriales > Flavobacteriaceae > Croceivirga. The sequence goes on from JBCDGY010000002.1 coordinate 34,649, forward strand.
TTCGCATGGTAAAGAAGGTGAGTTGATCTTATGAAACCTTTGCCTCAATTCGGAAAAGTGTTGTGCTTAATAAATACCTTAAACTTAACAAAGGTTTCCTTATGTCCAAAAATAACCATATCTGTATAAGTGCACTCTTGCTATCTTTCATAGCGTGTTATTTTAGATGCCTTAAGAATTCAAAAAATGGAAGGTGCGGTATTGATTTTGGTATTGAGCTGCCTGGGTATTGCTCAGGCCTTATTTCTATGTATCTATCTGTTTACATTGAAGAAGGGAAATCGGTATGCCAACTTTTTCCTTGGCTTGCTCATTTTGGGGTTGACTATACGTATTGGCAAGTCTATACTTAATGAATATTTGGATTTGGTAGCCTGGCAACGCAATTTGGGGCTTGCAGGAATTTTGCTTGTGGGTCCTAGTCTTTGGTATCATGGAAAAGTACTTTTTGGGGCTACTACTCGATTTTATCCCAAACAATACCTCCATTTTTTGCCTTATTTATGCTTTACCTTTTTTTGTTGGCTCATCCCTAATCGTTATGATACCCTATCCATATGGATTTACTATGGCATTTTCTTCCACCTGCTGTGCTATCTGATTTTGTCGGCAGGTGTAGTAATACACATGGATAAAAAATCGCATAGCGCAGTGCAGTCTTGGTACCGTAATCTTGTGATTGGTGTCGGCGTTATCTGGGTGTTTTATATGGGAAACATCCTTGGACTAATTCCCTTTTATATTGGAGGCGCATTGTGTTATACCCTCTTGGTCTACATATTTTCTTTTTTACTACTACAAAAACACAGTTTTCAACTGGTAAAATATAGTGCCAGTGTTTTGGACCAAGAAGTTTTGGGAACACTTTCAGAAACCATACAAAAGTTGTTCCAAGAAGACACCGTGTATCTCAATCCACAGATTACCTTGAATGAAGTGGCCAGTGCAGTGGGTTCAACCCCAAAGATTGTATCTCAAGTAATCAATACTACTACAGGAAAAAACTTTTCAGAATACGTAAATGCCCATCGTGTAGAAAAGGCCAAAACACTCTTGAGGTCACCTGCCGCTCAAAAAGAAAAAATCGCCTCAATAGCCTATGATTCAGGATTCAACAATGTTACTTCTTTCAATACAGCCTTCAAAGCTATGACGGGCCAAACCCCTTCGGAATTTAGAAAGCATATAAAGATCGATTCCAAGAATCGTTAAAAGAATCATGATTCTTAAAGGATTTTTTGCTGTGCTGTCGCTTCTTTGCGGTATAGAAATCATCTGTTATGCGCATCTTTTTTCTTTTTGGAATTCTATTGCTCCAAGCCTGCCAGCAAGCCGATAAAAAACAAACTGCACCACAAACTTTTGTCCCTGTTAAAACGGTAGTCATTGAGGGGCTTAACCACCCTTGGAGTATCGCTTTTCTCTCCGAAGAGGAAGCCTTAATTACCGAAAAAAATGGGGGTTTAGTCAAGGTGAATCTGCGAGATAAAACGAAAAAGATCATTCAAGGATTTCCAACGGATTTGGCCGATAGCATCGGTGCCATTCATTTTGGGGATAACTCGGGAATTTTTGAAGTACTTAAGCATCCTGACTTTGCCAAGAACCAACGTATTTTCCTTTCCTATGCCGCTAAAAAACCAGGTTTGGGAAAGACCACCAAATTTGTGAGTGCACGATTAGTGAATGATTCTCTTACGCGAATAACAACGGTATTGGAAGCAGGGCCTTATACTGCGGTGGACTATCATTATGGAGGGGGCATGGCTATTGGGCCAGACGAAAAATTATACCTTACTGTGGGCGAGCGACTTTATTGGGAAGACGACGAGCCGCCTTTGCCTATTGCTCAGGACAAAACAGATAAAAGAGGAAAAATATACCGCTTTAATTTAGATGGGAGTCTTCCTAAAGACAATCCAGATTTCGGCGCGGATGCCGTAGCTGGATTATATGCAATAGGCATACGAAATAGCCAAGGGATCGCCGTCCAACCCAATAGCAGCAAACTGTGGTTCACGGAGCATGGTACCATTCAAGGAGATGAACTTAATGTCTTGGAGGCAGGCGCTAATTACGGATGGCCCAATAGCACTACAGGCAAACTGCGCAGTAAAGACTTTAGTCCTCCCAAGCTAGAGGGGGTAACTTTTACCGATCCTGTTTGGTTCTGGCACCATACAGTGGCATCAACAGGCTTGTGTTTTTACACAGGCGATGAATTTCCGATGTGGAAGAACAGTCTGTTTGTTCCAGGGCTTTCGCGAGGAAGTCTGTGGCGATTTGTTATCGATGGTACCACTATCAAAAGCGCAGAAGAACTATTTATCGACGATCGGGTACGTTCTCGTAAAGTAGCACAAAGTCCTGAAGGGAAGCTATACCTCTTAACCGACTTGGATGATGGTCAACTGCTTCGTATTCAACCAAAAATATAATAACCTTACATAATTTATTTAACATGAAAAAAGTGATAATTGCCATGTTTATGGCCTTAACAACTGTTGGCTATGCCCAACAGGAACTTCTGGAAATTCAAAAAACCCTAGATCGTTATATAGAAGGCACTTCTTATAACAAGCCCGAAATGATACGATCTGCCTTTTATGAAGATGCGGACCTGTTTCTATCCAAAAAAGGGCAGGAGCTGTTTATTCTAAAGCCAGATACTTATGCAGCACCTTTTGGGAAAAAGCAGCAAGGAACATTCAATGGGCGTACAGGAAAGGTGCTGGACATTAGCTTGGCAAACAATATTGCCATAGCAAGGGCCGAGATCTATATCGAAGAAGGAAACTTACGGTTCGTGGATCTTTTTCTTTTAAAGAAACTTTCAGGCGAATGGAAGATTATTAGCAAAGCTGCTACTTTAGTAACCACTCCGTAGCTAGGCGAGGAAATCTCCTAAAACGGTTTTAGATTCCTGGAGATTTCCCGTCTAAGATAAATACCTGTGACTATTGTGGCCAAAATATCGGCAATAGGAAAAGAAAGCCACACCCCAAGTTCTCCTAAAAAGGGAGGTAACAACAGAATCAGGGGGATAAAAAAGAATCCTTGGCGTGTTAGCGTTAACAATAGGGCAGGCACTGCTTTGCCAATAGCTTGAAAATAGGCCGATCCAATTAACTGCAAGGCTATGATAGGAGTGGCAGCAAACACCAAACGCATAGCTAAGGGAGCGTGTTGAAGTACAAAGGCATTGGTTTCTTGGTCTTTCATCGGTAGATCTGTACGATCACTCAAAAAAAGATCAGCGATTTCCTTGGGAAATACCATTAGAATAATGAAAACCAGGGAGGCTACCATGGCGGCATAGCCAATAGCGGTATATATGGCAGTTTTCACCCTTTTGTATTGCACGGCGCCATAGTTGTACCCTGCAATCGGTAAAAATCCCTGAGTAACTCCAAATACGGGAAAAAGGGCAAACATCAGCATACGACCGATAATGGCATACACAGCAACCAATGCCTCGCCACCCAAGCCAAAAAGAATATTATTGAGCAATAAATAAATAATACTGGTTACTGCCTGTCGCGCTAAGGTGACTCCTCCTAAAGACCCAATTTCCTTTATGATTTGAGCATTTAATTTAAAATGAGGCCAGCGTACTTTGAGTTCCGAGTGTTTGGAAAGGAAAAAATAGAGAATGTAAGAGAGGCATAACAGGTAACCGGCTGTAGTGGCCCAAGCTGCTCCATGCATGCCCCAATCAAAAACGTAAATAAAAAGATAGTCTAAGAACAGGTTCCCTACAGAAGGAATAATCATTGCGATCATAGCAAATTTAGGCTTGCCTTCAGCGCGAATTACGGTATTGCCCATCATGCACAGGGCTAAAAATGGCACCCCATATAACACGATAACATAGTAAACCTTTGCAGGTTCAAAAATGGCACCTTTCCCTCCAAAAGCAGGGATTAAATCATCAACCAATACCAGTCCAACCATAACCATGCTTATGGTTACTAATAGGGTTAAGGCAATTTGGTTGCCAAAGGTTAGTAAAGCGCGCTCTTTGTTATTACTTCCCAATGCCCGAGAGATAATGCTAGCGCCACCTATGCCAATGGCCATGCCCAGAGCAGCAATAAAAAAAGAAACTGGGAGTACTACGTTAATAGCGGCAATAGCAATGGAACCAATCCAGTTGCCGACAAAGATGGAGTCAATGAGTACATTCAAAGACATGACTAAGATACCAATCGAGGCAGGTACCGCTTGTTTGATGAGTAAGCGGCCAATAGGTTCTGTTCCTAATGCTTCGGAAGTAGCTTTGGCCAAAGAAATAGTGCTTTAAGATTACATGCAAAAGAAGGCAATCCTTTTGGCCCAACCCTCTTTTTTTATCAAAATCTTATCTGTGGATAAAAGACACTTCTGTTGCTATACAGGTAGCACTCCCTGCTTGGCCCACCCCTCAATCCATTGGGCCATAAGCGATACCCAGTCTTCCCGATCATTAAGGCAAGGAATGTGCTTGTAGTGTTCGCCACCAGCTTCTTTAAATTCCTCTTCTCCTTCCATGGCAATTTCCTCTAAAGTCTCTAAACAGTCAGAGACAAAAGCTGGAGTTATAACGGCTAGGCGGGTTTTCCCTTCTTTGGCCAAGCGTTCAAATTCATAATCGGTATAGGGTTTTAACCAAGGATCACCAGCAAGACGGGATTGGAATGATGTACTAACTTTATTGGGGTCAAGCCCGAGTTTGTTGATAACCAATGTGGTTGTATCATAACACTGATGTCTATAGCAGGTATGGTGTGCTACAGAATTTATACCACAGCAACTACCATCAATCTTACAATGAAACTTGGTAGGGTCTGATTTTCGGATGTGACGCTCTGGGATGCCATGATAGGAAAATAAGATGTGATCATACGTAAACCCATCAAGTCCATCTGAGATACTTTTAGAGAGTACTTCAATATAATTGTTATTACTGTAAAAAGCCGGCATTGTTGTTATTTCCATTGCTGGAAAATAAATTTTTTGTTGCTCTAGCGCTTTTACTACGACCGTTTCGTAAGAAGACATAGCATAATGTGGATATAAGGGTACTAACAATACTTCTTCAACACCTTGGTTTTGCAGTTCCTGAAGCCCTTCTTTTATATTACCACTACCATAACGCATTCCCAGAGCAACCGGGAGATCGGTATGTTGTTGTACTTTTTCTTGAAATCGTTTTGAAATTACGATTAGGGGCGAGCCTTCATCCCACCATATTTTGGCGTAAGCTTTAGCAGACTTTTTAGGGCGGGTGTTTAAAATGATACCACGTACCAGTAGGTTTCTGAGAAAGTAAGGAGCGTCTATGACTCGCTCATCCATCAAAAATTCGTCTAAATAGGGTCTTACGGCCTTTTTCGTAGGCTCATCTGGTGAGCCAAGATTTACAAGGAGTACTCCTTTTTTCATGTATAGAACAGATTTCTTGAAATAAAGATAAAAAGCAGTAGTTGTTCAAAGACACCCTTCTGCTAATATCTTTATTATGCCAAAATAGATAACTTTGATTTCGTGATACGCTATGTTTGTTTTTTATGTCTTTCCGTGGTGCTTGGTAAGCTTTCAGCACAAGTTTCAGCAACACCAAAAGACCGTGCCTTGTTCCATGCTAAAATGACAAGTATAGCAAAGCAGCATAAGCAAGCTGGTCCTCAGTCTATCACCGATATCGCCAAGACTTTTCAGGGAACCCCCTATGTAGCAGGTAGCCTTGAAGTAGGTGAAAAAGAAACCTTAGTGGTCAACCTACGGGGGTTTGATTGTACCACCTATGTAGAAAATGTATTGGCCTTTTACCATTTGTATTGCAATGACTTACAGGGCTATACTGATTTTGAGAAGGCGCTTGGCGAAATTAGATATCGCCATGGCAAGGTAGCCGGTTATGCTTCAAGATTGCACTATTTTACGGACTGGATTTATCACAATGCAAAAAAAGGGTTGCTGAAAGATATCACGGCAACCTTAGGAGGAGAGGTACTCCCCAAAACTTTGAATTTTATGGGGACGCATCGCAATCTATATCCAGCGCTTACTGATGCAAATAACTACAAACAAATAACCGCTATAGAGGAATCTTTGGCACAACGTGAGCTATGTGTAATTCCACAAGAGGCGATTCCACAAATCGAGGATCGCTTGAAAAGTGGAGACATTATTGCTTTGGCTACGTCAATTGAAGGACTCGATGTTACCCATACTGGTTTTGCGATTCGCTTGAATAACGGAAGGATTCACTTATTGCATGCTTCTACTTCTGGAACAGTGACGATAACGGAGGCTCCTTTAGAAACCTATCTCAAGACCATAAAGCACAATATTGGTATTGTTGTAGCAAGGCCACTTTAAACAATAAGGGGTTAGGATCTCTCTAAAGTTTAAGATTAGCCCAGGAAACAGGAGTTACTTCCTACCCATACACCATTCGATGGCTCCAAGAAGGTGTTGTCTAAAAGCAGGTTCGTCGAAGGTCGCTTTGGTATGTCCGCCCCCGGTATAATAGGCGCGTCCCCCATCGTATTCATGATACCAAGCCATAGGATGGTTATCTCCATTAGTACCTCCTTCATAAGTACTTTCATCCAACATGAGGGTAACGGTAACCTCTGGATTCAAATTTTTAAAGTTGTACCACTCGTCTGTGCGTTCCCATCGCACGGGCAAGTGCTGGCAAGAAGGATGTTCTTTATCCAAAACGTCTAAAGAGGCTGTGCGTACATTGGGGTTATTGGGATGTCCATCAAAATAAGCACCAACCATTTTTCCATACCATTCCCATTCATACTCTGTATCTGAGGCAGCATGTACGCCTAAAAATGATCCTCCTTGGTTTATGTATGCTTTAAAAGCCTTTTGTTGCTCATTATTTAAAACATCCTCAGTGGTATTCATAAAAACTACCAAACGGTAGTTTTTTAAATTTTCGGAGTTAAAATCTTCCGAGGTTTCGGTTTGTAATGCGATAAATCCGTTTTCTCTTCCAAGCTCCCTCATGGTCAATACTCCTTTTTCAATACAGTCATGTCTAAAACCATTGGTTTTGGTGAAAACAAGCACCAATTCTGGAATAGGGTTCTCAGTCAATACCGGAGCCTTAGCTTGTTGAGCGTTTATTGCAGTATAGCTCGTGAATAGGGTAAGTAGTAAAGTAAAATATGTTTTCATTTGTGCTTTTTAAGCCCAAGAAAGGTACAATTTTTTGAAATAGTAACTGACCTCAATATACCAAACTTCAGATTTCAAATGCGGTTATGAGACCAGACCGCCGATAAGATATTTTTTGGGCGTGGTGCCATATTTTTTCTTAAAGGAGGCGATAAAATGGCTAGCGGTACTGTAGCCTAATTTTAAGGCAATTTCATTAACATTATATTGTCCCGACTCCAAAAGTTTTCTTGCCAAATCCATCTTATGCGTTAGCAGGTAGCCATAAACCGTGTCTCCATAGACCTGTTTGAAGCCTTCTTTTAATTTCTTAAGACCAAGCCCGACTTCATTGGAAAGCGATTGTAGTGTTGGTGGTTCGGCCATCCGCTCCAAAATAATATCCTTAGCCTTTTTGATTTTACGCACATTGTCTTCATTGGCTAAAAAAGGACACTGTTCCAAGTCGGCAACACCAGTTTTATTAAAATATAGTGCCAACAATTCATAAACCTTGCCCTTTGTAAAGAGTCGACGGATAGAGGGATGAAGGTTAAAACCCATCAACTGACTGAGCACTACAGCCATAGACGGTGTTAAAACTTCTTGGGCATAGTACTTATTATCACCAAAAGCACCTCCGAGAAATGGAATTTCTTGGGCATCTTCAGAAAAGAGACCATGAAAACGGCTTATAGATACAATAACGGAAAGTATCCATGTTTGCGGATTTACGATCAAATGCAGTGGTAGCTCCTTTTTAGGATTATACAATAAAAGAGAGTTTTCCTCAGAAACATCAAGGCGATATCCCCCCTCGTTAAATAGAAACTGGGCACTTCCTTTGAGGGAAAAGTGAAATTGAATAAAACGTCGATCAATAGGACGCATCACTTTCTCCGGGGATGTTGTATCATTTTGAATTTTTAACACGTAAATGTCATCATCGACTAACAATTGCTCGTACGAACCGATACCGATATTTTCTGCCATAAATTACTGTTGAATTGAAGAAACATTCCTTATTTAAAACCACTCTAAATTAATATCAAATCTTTGTTGAACCAAATAATCATCAGTGTTTATCAAAAATACCCCTTAAAGTGCTTCAATGTACTAGTATTTGATACAAATTGAACCTATAGCGTTATTTTAGGATATAAGACCACTTTAATTTTGCAAGTCGATTGTGGTTATGAACAACTATCATCTTTCGAAACATCCAACCTTTTACGTAGTAGGGCTCAGTTATCGAAAAGCCGATGCCGGGCTACGCGGTAAGTTTAGTCTTGAGGTTAGGGATATCGATAAACTAACACTTGCTGCTAAAAGTGAAGGTTTGGATGGTTTGTTGGTTATTTCTACCTGTAACCGAACAGAGTTATATGGCTTTGCCACCAATCCCCATCAGCTGATAACCTTACTATGTGAACATACTCAGGGTAACTTAGAAGAATTTCAAGAGGTCGCCTATGTTTACAAAAATCACAATGCGATCTCCCACCTCTTTAAAGTTGGTACTGGTTTAGATAGTCAGATTTTAGGAGACTTTGAAATTATAAGTCAAATTAAACAGGGCTTTTTTCGTGCTAAGAAGCATCAAATGGCCAGTCCTTTTATCGAGCGTCTTTGTAATGCTGCCATACAGGCCAGCAAACGTATTAAAAATGAAACCGAATTGTCTTCCGGAGCTACTTCGGTAGCTTTTGCCTCAGTAAAGTATTTATTGGAAAAAGTACCGGGAATAAAAAACAAAAACATTTTACTTTTCGGAACAGGAAAAATAGGAAGAAACACTTGCGAAAACCTCATCAAGCATACGGGGAACAATCAAATTACTTTAATTAATCGGACCAAAGAGAAAGCCGAGAATTTTGGTCATAAATTTCATTTGATTGTTAAAGATTTTGGGGATTTGCAGGCTGAAATTCGTAAATGCGACGTTTTAGTCGTCGCTACCGGTGCACAATTGCCTACAATTTCCAAAGCTTTGGTGTATCCTAAAAAACCGTTGTGGATTTTAGATTTATCTATTCCAAAAAACGTGGCACAAGACGTTAACGATTTACCCAATGTTACTTTAG
>JBCDGY010000003.1:0-40862 GCA_039414375.1 Bacteroidota bacterium
TATGCTAGGTGGAAAAAGCCAAGGCTGTTGTTGGTTGTAGTCCTTGAAATTAGTGTTCATAATATTGATAATCAATACTTTAAAATACTAAAAACAATCAAAACCAAAAAATAAAAAAGCCGCCTCAGTTTTGAGACAGCTTCTTAATTCTTTTTAGAAAGATGACGTTTACTGCAGTCTAAAATTGATTGGTATGCTGAAAGGTACTTTTACAGGTCTACCTCTTTGCTTGCCAGGAGTCATCTTAGGCAACTTAGAAATAATACGTCGTGCTTCGGCTTCTAAATTTTTATCAGGTCCCCGCATGCGAACATCCCCTATACTACCATCTTTTTGAATGGTAAACATTACCGCTACACGTCCTTGAATACCCATTTCCTGGGCAATTTCAGGATAACGAAAATTCTTGCGAATGTGTTTGTTCATCATCTCTTGAAAACAAGCCTTTTTATTACTCGCCCGTTCACAACCGGGAAAAACAGGTACATCTTCAATTACTGCGAAGGGAACAGAAATGTCTTCATCAATTTCTTCCACCTCAACATCTTCTACCTCCATAACCTCTTCTTCTTGACTAGTTTCTGTAGACTCAATTACGGTCTCTTCCACCTCTTCTTCATCTTCTACTACTTCGATTACTTCCGGTGCAGCAGGTGGTGGTGGCGGTGGTGGCGTTTTAATTTGTTCTGTCATTGGTACTTCCTCATCCAAATCATCTTCCACATTCATAGAAATATCATAGCCTCCGTCATCTTCATAATCCCGATATTCTAAAGCACTATAAACACAAAGCATCACTAAGGCAAGACCGATCACAAAATATAGTCCACTATTGCGCCCGACGTCTGCTTTTGGATTTTTCTTAGGTTCCATATTGTAAATTTTAGTCTTTGCTAATTTAACCAAATATTTAGAACAGACACTATTTCGGGGTTCAATTTAACCCACGAATGCGTGAACGATACCTTTGAATGAGCCAACCGGACAACGTAGCTCCGGTTACATTAGCAAGTAGGTCCCAAAAATCAGCAGAACGGGCAAAGGGCATGATCCACTGTAGGGCCTCTATACAAATCCCATAACCCAAAGCTACCCACCATAACAGCTTCACCTTTTTGAAAAGTACTCCAGTACCCCAACCTTGTTCTTGGAGGCCAATTACGCCAAAAAAGACCAGAAAAAAATGAAAAGTAGCATGTGCTATTTTATCGGCATGGGGTATCCAGTTGGTATCGATATCTTGGTCGGGGAGTGGAAAAAGACTGATAACAGTAATTCCCGCAAGCCAACCTATGAAAAGAAGGGTAAATAGTCTCTTTTTAAGCAACAATAAGGGCCTTGTAGTCGGCATCAGACAATAAGGCCTCAAGACCTTCGGGATCGTCTATCTTCATTTTTATCATCCAACCTTCACCATAGGGATCGGTGTTTACCTTTTCGGGCTCGTCCTCCAAGGCTTCATTGAAAGCTGTAATCGTACCACTCAGGGGAAGAAACAAATCTGAGACCGTTTTTACCGCTTCAACGGTGCCAAAAACCGCCTCTCTTTCTAAGGTTTCATCAAGCGTTTCAACTTCTACGTAAACAATGTCTCCCAGCTCTCCCTGTGCAAAATCGGTAATGCCAACGGTAGCGGTATCACCTTCTATTCTAACCCATTCATGGTCTTTGGTATACTTAAGGTCTGCAGGGATGTTCATATGTTTCTAGTTTACGCGCAGACAAAGGTAGGAGAATCCTGGATTTATTGAAACGATTTTTAAGAAGATCGTTTGGCCACAAGTAACTTTAAGTTTTAGTTACCAAAATTGTATCGCAATGTAAACCCAGCATTAATGGTAGTTTGTGGAAAGGCGGTCGACACCTTGAACTGCGAGAAAGAGTGATCGTAGAAAAACAGTGCATTAAGGCTCTTGCTCAAGGCATAATCGGCAGTGAATTTAATGGCCCAAAGCTGCTGCCCAGCAGTTATTTGATTGTTATCAATATCCAAATTACGAATGATTGTAATATTATCTCTTAGAGACACGTCTGCCTTAAGATTCAAGTCTCCTTTTAAACGGGTTTTTTCCCCTCCGATATTGGCAACGAACTTTACATCTTTAAAACGGTAGCCTAGGCCAACGGTATACTCTTGGCCATTAATTTCGGTTAACAAGCTGTTATCAAAGCTTAGCGATAGGGTGCGATCGGTGCGCATTTCTGCTAGTACGCTTAAGGAATTCTTCATTTCAAAATCCAAACGTACCAAAGGATTAAACTCATCGGTAAGCACCACATTGTTAATGATATTTTCTGGAAGTATATTGCCTGTTTCTGAATTAACGGCAGGTAAATTATCACTAATTAACTGCTCCCTTTCGAGATTGGTTTGAAACGAGTTAATACTGTAAGCCGAACGGTAGCCATGCTGTATAGAGAAGCGCTTAAATTTCTTTTTAAACAAACGGCTTTTCATTAATCCGGTATACTTTATATTCCAGTTAGGAATCGGTATTTCTCGAAAAGCATCCAAATTCACCCTATTTACATCCTGCCCTGTGTAGGCCGCGAAAAATGCAGGTAGCAATACATCTTGACTGGTTTTACCATAACCTACTGGAAAGCCCTCATCATCGCGTGCTGTGCTAGTAATACCGCGATCTGCTACAATTCTATCGGCAATAGTTCTCCGATTGGCTTTAAAGGTTTCGAAGGTCTCTGAATTGAACTCGTCACTTTTTGAAAATATGGTTCCCAGCATCATTGTAGAGATACTATAATTTCCGATCTCATTAACAAGACCCGTTTGATTTTGTGACCAAAGATCTGGTACATAGTTTTCTTGAAGGCTACTAGACAATTGCCGATCTGCCAAAATATCTATGGTCAGGTCCTGCGTTGGTTGTGCGGTAGCTGTAATATTAAGGTTGGTAGTTCGATTTTGTTGGTATTGGGCGTTAAAATCAGGAAAATCGGTCAACCAACCTCTTCGCGCTGCTTCGAAACGTACATTGCGTTGGCTACCAAATACAAAGCCCAAGGTGGGTCGTGTGGTACCTATAAAGCCTATAGACTGTGTATATCCAGGTAGTACTTTTCCACTATTTTCAGAGTAGTTGATATTAACCCGTTTTACCATGGTTACAATATCTACCAAGGTGTTCCAAGCTTTACTAGTTTTACCCTTAGGTTTTTCGTCTTTCTCTCCGTCTTTGGTATTTCCAGCTTTGTCTCTTCGGGCTCCTTTGCCCCCAGGTAATTTGCCATCTCGCTTTTTAAGACCTATAAAATCGTAAAAGCTCTGCATGGTTAGGTTAGCCGTAAGGTTGTGGGTATTGGCATTTTGTATGGTATTCACCTGTTCTCCAGGATTAACCGTTTGTATTACTTCATTAAGAGCATCACCCCCTCGCTGCCAATCAAAATTACTGGTATAGGTGTACTGTGCGTTGATAAAACTAAAGAAAGGGAACTTGCTAAAAGGTAGTTCGTAATTGAGCTGCATTTGTTGGGCATGGCGATTGGCTTCCCCAACATCAAAAAAGCCATCCCATAAATCCAAAGCTTGATCAATACCGGAATCGGGATCCCCATCCACATTAAAATAATTCCTAACAATATTGTTATTAGAGGCCGTAAGATTGAGTCGTAATGACTTGGTTAAACTATAGTTAAGTGCATACTGCCAATTAAATAAATAGTTGCGTTGTTGCAATAATGGAAGGTCTAACGCTTCAACTCCTGGCTCTAGTACATCGCGAAACCGCTGTTGGTTAAAGGCTCTGGTCACATTGCTATTTACCGAAACACTTGTAGGTAACAGATTGATGTTGAGCTCTTTTAGCCATTGCCAATACCTTCCGTTTAAAAGAGAATCGGCTTTTGCAAAAGGGGCAACAGTTGCAGGCTTAAAATTATGATTGTATACAAATCCTGCATCCACATTTTCATCGCGAAGGTCCGCAATCTCAAAATCGCGATGGTTGGTTTTATTATAAGAATAGTTGAAGGTGAAATTCTCGATATCATAAAAATTAGCATCGCCTTCCTCTCCTCTATTTTTACGCACCCCTATCAAGTTTACACTTCGGCGCTTGGTATAATCTTCAGCTTGCTCACGGGTACGTTCTGCATCTTCAGGCGATTGTGCAGCATCGATAAGATCGTCCAACTTTAAATCGTCAAAAACTGGATCAAATTCAGGGGTGATCAGCGATTCCGAAATCCCAAAATTAAAGGGTATCTGTAATCCCCACTGTTTGGGAAACAGTTGCCCTACATTCACATTAGTGACCACATCGTACGAAATAGCATCTTCTCTTGCGCGCTCATTGGGTAATTGGTCCAGCGTTCCAAAACCGGAAGTACTGGTACTTGCAGTAGCGGTAACATTCGCAAAATCAGCCATATTAGCATCCAAAGCAGCTATAGCAGCCCATCCTCCCTTATTATCAAGCCCGGCCAAACGCAGTTCGTTAAACCACACTTCGCCACGAGCGGGTAAATCGTCACTATTTTTTACCCCTACCATCATTGCACGGATACTTCCAAAAGAAGGATTTCCACGAATACCGATCCTATTAATACCAACAGTTCTAGGATCGTTTTCTCCTACCTCAACTACTGCTCCATTAATAACTTCATAATAGCGTAGTTCATTTAGAGGCACTCCATCGTTACGTTGTGCAATTCGTAGTGATTTTACCTTATTCAAGTCAGAAAGGTCGATATCAATTTCATTTACCGACGGCCAAATACCATCGGCTGCAGTAGTCCCAAAGGGGGTAAACTGCAGGGCTTTTTCTACCTGGTAAAAGTTTTCAGAAAAGTCCGTTCCCAATCGCAAAAAACCTACTAAAGGCGTGTCTGCATCAGAATAATCGGTATTAAAAAGTTTTTCCGCGTGCATAAACATTTTAATACGTTCGTATTGTCGCACATCGATATTCACATTTTTAAATACGCCTCTACTGTCTTGAGGTTCTAAATTTTCTACCAAAAAGGAGAGCGACTGTTCGTTTTGTCGGATAATGGTATTGTTATTATTCAACTGCTCACGAATTACACCGGGAGGCAATACATAAGGTATAGGAGTTCGGCCACTGTTTTCCTCAATATTTACGGTATTTACATCGATAATAGTACCGTCATCTTCCGGAATATCGTCTACTCCGGGTTGCAAGGTGTTGGTATAACTACGCCAATCCCCTCGAACCAAATCCAAGGTAGCAAAACGCAATACCACATCATCGGAAAACCCGGTAAGGTACATTCGCATAAAACTGACAGATCTAAAGTCGGTAATACCTCCAACAGCATTGGTGAAATCCGTTAGGGGAATTTTGTATTGTATCCAACGACGATTCAGGCGTCCTCCATTAGGAAGATCTGGGGTTTCCCCTTCTCGTATATCCGTTACATAGCGATCGTCCACAGAGGTGTTGGGAGCAATGGGAATACGGTATTCATAATAACTATTTACCGTATTCATAGTGAGATCGCGGTCTACATCCTCAACATCAGGTAGTGTGGTAGACCCCCTATCCGTATTGGTTACCGAAACCGGAGAGTTACCCTGTGGATTGTTAAAATCGATATAGCGCTCTAAGATACCCCCATCACGATTGAGGTAATAGGTATAATTGTCTAAAGCGGGGTCTTCGGCAGGTCCATTATAGATGGTAGCCTCTTGGGCATCGTCAAAACCATCAAAACCAATATCTTGCTGTGTTCTATTGCCTTCATCGGCATCAAAAGCATATACTAGTGACTGGGTAGAGGGTACTTGCCCCCAAGGGGTTGACCGCGGCACCTCGTTATTGGTACTGGCGGGCAATCCATTTTCGTATTGCTTTCTACCGTCTTTTAAAATATCCTCAGAAATATTCCCCAGATTTAGAACCAATTCCCCAGTATTGGCGCCTGTGGTTTCTCCATCTATGTAAGGATCTAGTACCCAGAACTGTACAAACTCCACATTGGATTGTTCAAAATTCGTACTACTTAAAGACCGCATAATACCCGCCCAATTATCTCGTGGATTACCGTTAAATGAAGGATTGGCATTGTAAGGCCCCTTACGGGCTGGATAATAAGCGAGGTCCAGCGTCCCTTGAACGGTAGTTTGCCCCTGAGCAATGTCAACTGTTGGGAATACCTCGTCTATAAATACACGTCTTGTACTGTTAAGAGAGAGGTCATTATCAGTTACCCCGCTCGGGCGTTGGTTGGTATAAAAAATGGGGTCAATCGTATACCATGCCATTTTGGCCCGGCGATAACCAATACCCAATTCCCCCAACTGCTCGTCTACTTCAAACTCTTCTGGAGGGCTGGCCAAAGACCAGCCTAAGGAAGAACGGATATCGATTAAGGCTTGTGCGCCTTCAAAATCATCTAAAAAAGTGGTGGTCTCCCCTTGAAAATCCGCATTTTTTGGAGAATTAGGGCTCAAGAAAGCAAATTCTCCTCTAAAAGATATATTGGAGGGAACATCGGTATCAATATTTGGTAATTTATTGGCCAGTCGGGTCAAAAATGGCACTTCAGTACTAAAGTTACCATTGATCCCAAAAATCGTATTGTTTACGGGCTCTATACCAAAGTTGGCTTTTTGTGTTAGCGGACGTTCGTTGAGATTTAATACTGTAGCGCCCAGCACCATGTTCTCGTTAAACTTATGCTCCACATTAACTCCTGTAAATCTGCGGGTCTGTTGTCCAAAGACCGCATTGTTTTCTACAGAAATATTAATAGGCGTATCGGAAGCTTCTAAGCTAGGATCTAGTAACTGCACAGTACCAGCTTGATAATTAACCGTATAATCAATACCTTCTTGTAATTGCCGGCCACCAGCAGTTACTCGTACTGATCCTCGAGGTACATTAAAAGCGCCAATAGGTATACCATTATTACCTTGTGATTTGTAACGCCCCTTGAGCTGGAAACGATTCTTTTCCGCGTCTTGCAAGGAAGCAGCCTTGGTTTTGGCATACATATTTCGGAAAACATATCGTTGTTGGTTGACATTATACCCTTGATCGTTTTCCACATCATAGGTTCCGCCACCTAACAGGTCAAAAAGGTATTCCCCAAAGGGTTCTACTTTGGTAAAAATGATGCGCCCTGTTTGGGTATCGATAGTGATTCCGGGTAGGTAATCGAAGAAACCATCCCCCCCTGCTTGCACATCGTTGTAAATATTTAAACGGTCTAGGTTAAATACATTGATTAGAATGCGATCTTCCAAATTGGCTGGCCAGCCTACGTTGGGATCTACCGGAGTAATGTAGTTACGCGGGGTAGGATCGGTATACAAGATGTTCATTCGAAAGTCCTCTTGACTTAATTGAAAGGCTCCAGTAGAATAGATGTTTTTCATCATTAAATCCCAAATAGGATCATCTACGTTGGTGATATTACTTTTAAGGAGCTTCAATACCAAGGTATTGTTTTCTATGATTGGTGTAGCACCTGGTGTTGTAACAGTAGTTGTGGTCGCATCTATACCGCCATTCGCGAACTCTCCTACTTGAAATACCTGCCCATCCAAGGTGGTGTATTGGAAAGCAACAGCCAGTACCTCATCATTACTCAAACGTTGGTTTAAAGAGATATACCCCAGTTGATTGTTGAACTGGTAATCCCGATTGACCTCTAATTTGCGTGCATTTTCCAGAATGGCATAATCAAATCCTTGATTTGGATCGTACCCGCCTGTTGCTGCAGTATTAAACCCTTGTTCTACGGTGGCGATATCACGAATAGCCTCCGTAAGGGCACCTTCGGCTGTTCCTATCAGGTCGGGATCATAATCGTTGTTACTGTTTCTAGGTAAAATGCCAGTACCTGTAGTATTAAAAAACGACGCAGGTGGGGTGCCTTCAATACCCAAACGGGTATTTTCGGTACCGTCTATGCCTATTTCCCCTTCTCCCAAATCTTGGATAGCAACCAGGTTACGTACGTTAAGTGTCTGTTGGTTTCTATTAGTGACCCATACCTCAAGACGGGTAATTTGCACTTGACTTTGAATAAAGGGATAATTCGCTAAAGCATTATCATAGTTATCCCTAAAATATTGTGCTAGGAAAAAGTGCTTGTCTTCGTCATAGTCCAAAGCGGTAATAGCAAACTCGTTTAAAGTACCTCCACCTTGAGCAACAACAGTATTGGTTTGCGATTGCTGTTCAGAAAAAACGGCAGTAACGGTAGTGCGCCCAAATTGCAACTGCGCCTTGACACCAAAAAGGCTTTGCGCTCCGGTGATTAAGGAACTATTTAGCGGCATGTTTACATTACCTACCTCTATTTTCCTCAGGATATCATCTTCTGTAGGCCTGTAGTCTAATTTGACCAGGTTTTGGAAGTCAAAAGTAGCCTCGGTATCGTAATTGGCCGTTACTTGTAAACGCTCGCCAACCTTTCCTAGGAGACTTAAGCTAATGCGTTGGTCAAAATCAAAAGACAAGTTGGTTCGGTTTCTAGGAGAAAGGGCCGGATTATCATTTTTCTGCCATATTATCCCTAAATCCATGGCAACCGATCCTTGGGGAATTACTTCGATGGTATTACCGCCAAAGATGGATTCAAAGAAACTATTATTAACATAAAAATTGGGTAATAAATTCTTTCGTGCTTCCTCACTACCCTCTTTTTTACCAGTAAAAGCATCTATTTTCTCTTTAAAGTAAGATTTGATACTTTCTTTTTGAACAAGATCGTAGTATTGTTCTGGCGTAAGAAATAAGGGGTAATTGACATTAAAATCGCCTACACTTTCCGTGTAAACGTATCGATCTATCTTGGGATCGTAGGTGTATTTTGCAACAACACTATTGGGATCGTCTAATAGGATACGGCCTAGTGCGGCACCCGTTTTTGTAGAATCTTGTGGTTGTTCCTCAATCTCCTGGGCTTTCAACTGGGAACTTAAGCCAACAAGCAACGTAAATAAAATAAGTGACTTAAGCCCAAATGGCTTAAGCCTTAATAATGCCCCTCTTTCCAAACCTATTATAAATTTTTCAGCGCCTGTTTTATAATTGCTTCGACGCTTAAAGAAGGATCTTGTAGAAGCACCCGATCTACGATCTTTTCGGACTGCTTTCTATTGAACCCAAGAACCTCTAAAGCAGATAACGCTTCTTCCTTCGTTGTATTGTTTGTCTGTAGGCAAAGTTCTCCCATATCTGCTATCTTCAATACTTTGTCTTTGAGTTCGACAATGATACGCTGTGCGGTCTTTGCTCCTATCCCCTTGACCGCTTGCATAGTAGCGACATCACCATTACCAATAGCATCCCTAACCTGCGTAGGACTTAGGGAAGACAGCATTGTACGCGCAATGCTAGGGCCTACTCCCGAAACAGCAATCAGCAATAGAAAAATCTCCCTTTCTACCCGTTCCATAAACCCAAAAAGGGTATGACTGTCTTCTTTGATTTGCAAATGGGTATAAATGGTGAGGTTTTCTTCATCGGGAATTAACGAAAATGTATGTAATGAGATATTTAAAAAGTACCCAACCCCATGGCATTCCACAATCAAATAGGTTGGGTTTTTTTCAATAAGTTTTCCTGAGAGATGGGTAATCATGGTGTTGTTCTTGCGATTTTACGTTTTTCTCGTTCTTGGGCATCAATAACGGCCACTGCCGTCATATTAACCATTTCATCAACACTAGAACCTAATTGTAACAAGTGTACTGCTTTGCGAAGCCCTAACATGATGGGGCCTATAGAATCGGCTTTGTTTAGTCCTCGAAGCAGTTTATAAGTGATATTGGCCGCATCCAAATTGGGAAAAATAAAGGTATTCACCTTTCTACCTGCTAGCTTCGAAAAAGGAAAGTTGTTTAAACACAACTCCTGGCTAAGCGCAAAATCAATTTGAATTTCTCCATCTACTATAAGGTCTGGTTGTTTTTCGTGTAGTATCCGAACAGCCTCCTTGACTTTTGCGGCTTCTTTATGGCGCGAAGATCCGAAGTTGGCATAAGACAACATGGCAATAACTGGTTCAAAACCGAAGGTTTGTGCAGCCCTAGCTGTCATCTGTGCTATTTCGGCCAGTTCTTCCGCTGTAGGATC
The DNA here is from genome assembly GCA_039414375.1 of Bacteroidota bacterium. Lineage (GTDB taxonomy): Bacteria > Bacteroidota > Bacteroidia > Flavobacteriales > Flavobacteriaceae > Croceivirga. The sequence goes on from JBCDGY010000003.1 coordinate 10,074, forward strand.
AATATTGATAGAGGTATCCGCTAAAAATAGCGGCCCGCGTTCTGTAATCATAATATTCACCGTAGCCGCTTTAGCTACGCCTTGTGCTAAACCAATTACTTCAAAGACTGGTCGCAATACCTTAGGGTAGGCTCTAGAGTATCCTGAAATCATGCCATCCGCAGCTCCTTGAGAAACCATCATGGCTCCAAAATAAGTCCTTTTGGCCATATTAACCCTCGCACTGTACTCGGTTTCTCCCTTACGACGGCGTTGTTCCCATAGTTCATGAGCATATTCAGTCCGCTGTGCTCCAAAGGCTTCGGAACGCGGATCGATAATAGTTACCTCCCCATCAAATTCCAATTGGGCCTTTAATTTTTCAATAACCCCTTGGTCGCCTAAAAGTATGGGAGTGGCAATACCTTCTTCATAGACAATTTGTGCTGCTTTAAGCACATCGAGTAGTTCGGCCTCTGCAAAAACAATCCGCTTGGGTTTCACCTTAGCCCTGTTATGCAGCATACGAACCACCTTATTGTCGCTACCGGAGCGTTCCATCAATTGTTCGGTGTACTGCTCCCAATTGGCAATCGGCTCTTTGGCCACCCCACTTTCCATAGCCGCACGCGCCACTGCAGGAGGTATTTTAGCAATTAGTCGCGGATCAAAAGGCTTAGGAATAATATAATCCCTACCGAAGGTTAGTCGTGTAGTATCGTAGGTGATGTTTACTTGTTCTGGAACGGACTCTTTAGTCAATTCGGCCAAGGCTCGGACCGCAGCCATTTTCATGGCCTCATTAATTTTAGTTGCACGTACATCTAAGGCCCCTCTAAAGATAAAGGGGAAACCCAAAACGTTATTAACTTGGTTGGGATGATCTGAGCGACCCGTAGCCATAATCACATCTTTTCGAGCACTGCAAGCCACATCATATGCAATCTCAGGATCTGGATTGGCCATGGCAAAAACAATCGGGTCTTTGGCCATAGTTTGTAACATTTCGGGAGTTACAATATCGGCTATCGATAGTCCTATAAAAACATCGGCCTCCTCCATGGCTTCGGTGAGCGTATCTATTTTGCGATCGGTAGCAAACTCTGCCTTTTGGGAGGTTAGGTTTTCGCGGTCTTTTCGAATTACACCTTTGCTATCGAGCATGACCATATTTTCAGATTTCGCCCCAAAAGCGCGATACAATCGAGAACAAGAAATGGCAGCAGCACCAGCTCCGCTAATTACAATTTTTACCGTTTCAATCGGTTTTTCAGCCAATTCTAAAGCGTTTAGTAGCGCAGCCGCGGAGATAATGGCAGTTCCGTGTTGATCGTCGTGCATCACTGGAATGTCCAACTCTTCTTTGAGCCTTCGCTCGATCTCAAATGCTTCGGGTGCTTTAATATCTTCCAGATTGATACCCCCAAAGGTTGGTGCAATAGTTTTAACTGTTTCTACGAACTTATCGACATCCTCAGTATCCAGTTCGATATCAATCCCATCAATATCAGCAAAGATCTTAAACAACAGGCTTTTGCCCTCCATCACGGGTTTAGAAGCTTCCGGACCGATATTACCAAGTCCTAAAACAGCAGTACCATTAGAAATTACTGCCACAGTATTACCTTTGGCCGTATACTTGTAAACCTCTTCTTTTTTCTTTTCGATTTCTAGACAGGGCTCCGCTACCCCTGGGGAGTAAGCCAATGCCAAATCTCGTTGTGTGGAATAGGGCTTTGTGGGGACCACTTTTATTTTGCCAGGTTTGGGCTTGGCGTGATATACCAAGGCCTCCCGTCGTTGTTTTTCGTTACTCATGAATATGGTTCTCTGCGGGTAAAGATACGGGTAATCCAATCGAGGCATACTGTATTAGTAACCCTCTTTATTCCTATGAATTTTAGTTATCAAAAGATGTTGTAGCCTCAGTATTGGTCTTAGGGACCGTTAAGCGGAAGGCTAAAAAACATGCGATAATAAAAAAGGCTCCGGCGAAATACATCGCATTAACCGCATTACCTCCCAATAAGTTTTTAAAAATGGGGCCGAAAGAAAGGGTTTGTATCCCCATAGGAATTACAATCATCATGTTGAGGATACCCATATAAACGCCACGACGCTCTTGAGGTACAATCTTAGACACCATACTGTAAGGAATACCCATCATCGCAGCCCAGCCAATACCAAAAAGGATCATAGGAAAGAGTACTTGAATGGGGTCTGAAATATTAGGGATGGCCAAAAGTGCTAAGCCTGTCCCAAAAAGGCTAATAGCGTACACCCGCTTACCGCCAAAGCGCAGGGTCAAAGGTACTAATACTAAGGCCACCAGAGCGGTAACTATGTTATACGTAGTACTCATTTTCGCCGCCTGTGCAGCAGCCTCTGAAGTGTCGTACCCTAAGGTTACTTTAAATAACGGGGTAATAAACTGCCAGTATACAAATAAGGCATACCACTGAAAGAGGTACACCCCGGCCAACTTCCACATAAATTTAGGCATGTCGGATACCGCCTCAGCAATTTCAACAAATGGCTTTTTGAATTTTTCAGAAAAGGGTAACTTTTTATTGGCTTCAATTTCCGCTAGTTCCTCGGGATGTGGGGGTATCTCCGGAGTTTTTAACACAGACCATAGAATGGTGGCAATACTTAAAAAAGACCCGATAAAGAAAGAGTAGTACAACCATTTCGGGATCTGCCCTGCGATTTCTTCACCGCCGCCAAACCAATCTTGGAATAAAAATATAGACGCATTGGCCAGTAATATTCCTGCCCCCACAAAGAGACTCTGCATTTGATAGCCCAAGCTCAACTGTTTTTCGGGCAATTTATCACCAACAAAAGCCCGATACGGTTCCATAGCCATATTGTTACCAACATCTAAAATCCATAACAAGCCCACAGCAAACCACAGGGCGGGACTTAGGGGAAAAGCGAACAAACAAAGGCTTCCTAAAATCGCTCCGATAAGGAAAAAAGGTTTACGGCGCCCCCACCTTGGTGACCAAGTTTTGTCGGATACCGCACCAATAATAGGCTGTACGATAAGGCCAGTAATGGGGCCGGCTATATTAAGGATGGGCAATAGCTCTTCCTCAGCACCCAAAAACAGAAATATGGGGTTAATTGCACTCTGCTGTAGTCCAAAACTGTACTGAATGCCTAAAAATCCAACATTCATGTTCCAAATCTGCCAAAAACTGAGTTGGGGTTTCTTAAGTTTCATCATTGCATTTCCAATTTTAGTGTTGAAGATGAGGCTATCCTCACCTTAAGATATATACGCTCCACTTACCTAAGCATTTTGCCTATTGATCAACTTTCGGAGCATTCAATTATCTATGTAAGTGGTCTCCGTACCGTTGGCAGCACCTACAATTTGGAACTTATGTGTAGTAAGATCCGCATGTAATGTAAGGCTTTCGCCTTCTTTAGTCCATTGCAAATGGAGTTCTTGTGGTTTGGAGTCCAGTATTTCAAATTCCCCGGAGAAAGCACTATGTGTATTGCGCAATAGCATTAACTGCTTTAATCGTGCAAATAAAATCGTCTTTTTCTTTTCTGCTATTTCTTCAGGCGTGTAAAAATGTCTGTTGATATCACGTCCTACATTGGTTTTTTGCAAAAGGGACATGTCATTATCATCTCCAAAGAGCCCTACATAATACACTTGGGGAATACCTGGAACAAAAAACTGAATAGCTCGTGCTAAAACATAAGCGTTTTCGTCCTTCCCCAAAGCCTCAAAATACGTACAATTTACTTGATATAGGTCTACATTCGATGCCGCAGCTCCAGTAGCCTTTAAACTGTTGCCTTTACTATTTTGATGTATTTTCTGAACGATACCATCCAAAATAGGATCAGGAATCAATCCTGGCATTGCTCCATCCGAAGCAACATCCACCACACCAATACCATCGTGTGTATCCAAGACCGTCACACAATTTCTTGGGGACTGCTGAAGCCATTGTTTCAAGTGAGTAGCGTTGCAGTTAAAAAGGGTATCAAGCACCAATACCGGCAAAGCAAAATCGTAAACGTAATCTACTTTTTGGGCAATTTCAATCTGTGTTTTATAATGAGAATGAATTTCAACGAGCACATCAATACCGCTATTATGGGCCTTTTGTGTAAGGCTATCAATAAAGGCAAAAGTTTCGGGCAACATGAAGCAAGAGGTCCCTGCCTTTTTAATAGCGTAGCCAGCAGCGTCCAAACGAATCATGCTAATACCAGCCTTTTGATAGCAGTCTAAAATGGCTTCTAAATATCGAATCCCCCGGGCAGCTTGTACGTCAATATCCACCTGTTTTGGGGTGAAAGTCGTCCAAATCATGCGTCGCGATCCATCGGCAAGGGTTACTGCCGTAAAGGGCAGTCCAGGTCTGGGGCGATAGATCTCTAACAAATCTTTCTCGGTGGCTCCCTCAGGAAAAATGGTATCATAACACAAAAACAGATCTGCATATTCAGACTGTTCGCCTTTGGCTAAAAAGTCTTGAAAAGCTATGGAATCTGCCGATACATGGTTTACAATCAAATCGGCCATTACAGCGGTGTGCTGACTCAGTTGATGGATATCTTTCCAATCACCCAACCTGGGATCTACCTGTTGGTGATCGATAGGATCGAAGCCTGCGTCTTCCCCATCAATTGGATAAAAAAAGGGCAGTAGGTGCACCCCGCCAAAAAGTCCTTGTAATTCTTGGTTGAGTAGCCGATCTAGTTCCGCAATATGCCGACAACCAATACGGTCTACGTAGGTAATGAGTTGGATTTGATTTTTCATCTTAATCGGAACAAGGGCAAAGGGTAGCCTCCTTGGCCATTGTTCTTTTCTGAATTCATGATTTCAAAAAGCCAATATTACGCTTTAATCCTGAAAATTTCGTTCGTTTTACTGCGGATTTCGCAAAAAGAGCGCCGAAAACGTTTTCGGTAATTTCTTGCCAGTCCTGCTTGTCCATAGCCAATAGTTCTGGCTTGGCCTCAAACTGTGGTTCGTTGTGTGGTTTGGCAAAACGATTCCAAGGGCAAACATCTTGACAAACATCGCAACCAAACATCCAATCGTCCAACTTCCCTTGAAATTCCCCAGGTATCTCGTTCTTTAATTCTATAGTTAAATACGAAATACACTTGCTACCATCTACCACGTACGGCGCTATTATGGCTTGGGTCGGGCAGGCATCAATACAGGCCGTACAACTACCACAGTGGTCTGTGACAGGGGTGTCATAATCCAATTCGAGGTCTATGATTAACTCGGCAATAAAGTAATACGAGCCTACCGATTTGGTAAGCAGGTTGCTATGCTTGCCCATCCAGCCCAGGCCGCTCTTTGCCGCCCACGCCTTATCCAAAACAGGAGCAGAATCCACAAAAGCACGCCCGTGCACCTCTCCTATTTCGTCTTGAATAAAATGGAGTAAGGCTTTCAGCTTTTTTTTGATCACCTTATGGTAGTCCTCGCCATAGGCATATTTGGAAAGTTTATAGGATTCTGAATTTTGTTCTTGAGAAGGATAGTAATTCAATAATAAAGAGACTACGGATTTTGATCCTTCTACGAGCTTGGTGGGATCTAAGCGCTTATCAAAATGATTTTCCATATACGCCATCTCCCCATGCATTTGTCCTTTTAGCCAACGCTCTAGCCGGGGAGCTTCTTCTTCCAAAAATTCAGCCTTGGAAACCCCGCAGGATAAAAATCCTAAACGCTTGGCCTCTGCTTTAATTGCTGCGGTATATTTGGTTTTAAGCGACATGGACTTGTCGTTTTTTCAAGATTATCCGTGCATTTTTAGAACGTAGGGTAATCAAGGGCAATACTTCAATAGGGTTAACCGTGGGTGCAATATCGTATTTCCGCAGTAGTTCTCCCAACGCCAACTGCATTTCAAACATCGCAAAGTTGTTCCCGATACACATTCGAGGGCCTGCTCCAAAAGGATAATAATAGCCAGAATGTTGGTTCGGCGGACCTTGAAATCTTTCAGGACAAAACTGCAAAGGGTTTTTCCAATGCTTTTCGTGACGATGAATCTCAATAACAGAAAATAACAGGGCCGTATTTTCAGATAAACGCTTACCCTCGAATTCATCTACAGCTATGTTCATACGATCGATAAAGTAGGCCGGGGGATATAAGCGCATGGACTCTTCCAATACCTGTTTGGTAATGCCCTCCCCCATAAACGATTTGGGTATTTCGGCAATACCTGCTACAGGCCATTCTGACCGTATTTTTTCTTGGTACTCTGGGTGCTGGGCTAGCAACTGGGTGGTAAAAGTTAGGGCATTACAAGTGGTTTCGTGCCCCGCAGTGAAGAGTACCAAAATCTCATCGATAATCTGTTCTTTGGGCATCGCATTGCCATCTTCGTAACGCGCCTCTAGCAACATATCTAGAAGATCACCTTTTTGGTCAGCACCTTGTTGTCTATCAGAGATAATCTTTCCCAAAAGTGCTCTGGCCTCTCTGACCATATTGTAATGTTTTTGCAACAAACCACTTATATGAAACCACCAACGCAGGTAAGGTTGCCGCAGTTCACGAACTAACATTTTTTGAGAGGCCTCCGTAACGTACTTCAATTTTTTGATTTCTGCTGGGGCCACCGCTCCACTAAAGAGCGATTGGGCGACCACCTCAAAGGCCAACGTTCCAAAAACCTCTTCTATGGCAAATGGTGTGTCGGTGGGGAGCTCCCTTAATTCTCGGGTGATGGTCTGCGTCATGGTCTTTAGCAAATGAGACAATTGCTTTTTATGAAACGCAGGTTGTATCAACTTTCTTTGGTTGCGCCAATGCGCACCTTCCGATGTTAAAAGTCCTTTCCCAAGATATTTGGCCACCTCTTTGATTTGCAGGTCGGACTTGGTATAATTCCTTTGGTTGCTTTGCAAAGCATATTTTAAAAAAGCAGCATCTCTAGAGAATACCACGTGCCGCCCAAAACCCAAGTGGAGCTTAAAAGTATCTCCGTTTTTTTCAAAATTATCATGGTGAAAGGGCAGTGGATTTTTGACAATTTCTCGTGCTCTCAGCAAGAACTTAAAAAATGAAACTTGGGGAATATCATTTGCCATATTAAAACAATCCGCCTTGCGCCCCTCCTTTTACCTTCCCCAAATGGGTATAGGCCTGCTCAGTAACTTCACGACCTCGTGGGGTACGCATGATAAAACCTTGCTGAATCAAGAAGGGCTCGTACACTTCTTCAATGGTTTCTGCACTTTCCGAAACTGCGGTGGCTAGTGTGGTAATGCCCACAGGCCCTCCTTTGAATTTATCGATGATTGTGGTGAGTATTTTATTATCCATTTCATCTAAGCCATGTGCATCTACATGGAGAGCGGCCAGTCCATATTTGGCGATGGACAAATCAATACTACCGTTACCTTTTATCTGGGCAAAGTCACGCACACGGCGCAATAATGCATTGCAAATTCTTGGGGTACCCCTGCTACGCCCTGCTATTTCTATAGCCGCCTCATTGGAAATGGGAACCCCTAAAATAGCTGAACTCCGCTGAACAATGGTAGAAAGCAACTCGGTATCGTAATATTGCAGTCGGCTCGAAATTCCAAAACGAGCGCGCATGGGCGCTGTTAATAAACCAGAGCGGGTGGTAGCGCCTACCAAAGTAAAAGGACTAAGGCTAATCTGCACGGAGCGTGCATTTGGCCCTGTTTCCAGCATAATATCGATCTTGTAGTCTTCCATTGCCGAGTACAAATACTCTTCGACAATAGGACTCAAACGATGTATCTCGTCTATAAACAAGACATCGCGTTCTTCCAAATTGGTCAATAGTCCGGCCAGATCACCAGGCTTGTCCAAAACTGGGCCAGAAGTTACTTTGATGCCCACCTCCAGTTCATTGGCCAAAATATGGGCTAAGGTGGTCTTTCCCAATCCTGGTGGGCCGTGAAATAGGGTATGGTCCAATGCTTCTCCTCTTAGATTAGCAGCTTCTACAAAAACCTTGAGGTTTTCCAATACTTGAGCCTGTCCTGTAAAGTCATCAAAACTCAAGGGCCTCAGGGCCTTTTCAACCTCCATTTCTTCAGGCGAAAAATGGTTGCCAGCGGGGTCCAAATTTTCGTTCATGGATTAAAGATAAGGCTATTTCATAAGACGGATTTGAATGGGAAGCGAACTCATTTCACTGGTTTTATTGTAATTTCAAGCTATGGCAACAATGAATTATTCCGAGGGCATACTCCCTTACATCCCCTTCTTTTATGTGATATGGTCCGATGACTTGCTCTCGGCTTCCGAAATTCAAGTGGTGCAAAGAGCTATTGCTGAAGATGCTTCGCTTTCCAAGGCTGAAAAGGAGCAGTTGCGCACTTGGTTAAACCGAGATCTCCCTCCTCAAAACGAAGAAATTAAATCTTGGCAACAATTGATTACCTCGAGTAAGGCCACACTCGTAGAATCTGAAATTTATCCTTTAGAAACATTTGCAAGAAAGGTGGCAGGGGCTTACTTGGACAAGGAAACTGAGAACACTCATTTGCAATATGTAGAACGTACGCTAGGTATTCAGCCCAATCACTACCACCATCTGTTCCACGTGCACGTGGAGGCGAAAGTTAATTCAGCACAGTATAAAGCAGAAGTATTGGATCAATTGTTGTATCCCTATGATTACACTGTTATTCAGGAGCTGCGCGCCTACTTACAGCATCCTCTGTTTATTTGGACTGTTAACCGCAATAAGGAGGAAGCACGGGGTAAAGTCTTGAAGCAGGTAAAGCATCTGGCCCAAAAAGGTTGGGGTGCTTATGGGTATCCCGTGTCGTATGGTGGGCAAAACAATTTACCAACCTATGCCTCCATCTTTGAGCATTTGATGTATGTTGATGGTAGTCTAGGGGTCAAATTTGGCGTCCAGTTTGGCCTATTTGGGGGTAGCATTCAAAATTTGGGGAACGACAGCCAGCGGGAACAATACCTAACTGATGCTGGACAGGCTAAACTTTTGGGCTGTTTTGCGATGACAGAAACTGGACATGGGAGTAATGTAAGAGGGATTAACACTACGGCTACTTACCTGCATGAAGAGCGCTGTTTGGTTATTGATACCCCGGGAAAAAACGACAATAAAGAATATATAGGGAATGCCTTGCATGCGACAATGGCAACCGTTTTTGCACAACTTTTGGTGAATGGCAAAAACGAGGGGGTTCACGCTATTTTAGTACCACTTCGTGATGGTAAACACCAAGAACTAGAAGGTATTACTATTGTAGACAATGGCTACAAACTAGGGCTCAATGGCGTGGATAATGGTAAAATTTGGTTCCGACAGGTGAAAGTACCGGTAACACATTTATTAAACCATTATGGGGGTATTGATGCCGATGGCCACTATAAGTCGGCCATTCAAAACCCAAACAAGCGCTTTTTCACCATGTTAGGCACCTTGGTTGGTGGACGTATTTGTGTGGCTAAAGGAGCGCTAGCTGGAGCTAAAATGGCCTTGTGTATTGCAGTGAAGCATGCACTCAAACGCCGCCAGTTTAACGACTCTATTAAAATACAGGAAGATCTATTGATCGACTACCCTACCCATCAGTTGAGATTGATCCCAAAGGTGGCTTCTTGTTATGTATACCATTTTGCCTTAGAAAGAGCCATGGCCGATTATGCAGCTATTAAAGGGGATGATAAACGCAAAATTGAAACCCAAGTAGCGGGCTTAAAAGCAGTTATTACTTGGTTTGCGACAGCTGCCATTCAAGAGGCACGAGAGGCCTGCGGGGGTAAGGGCTATTTGCTTGAAAATCGGATAGCCGATTTGAAAAACGACTCGGACATTTTCACCACGTTTGAAGGTGATAACACCGTACTGCTGCAATTGGCGGCCAAAGGGGTACTATCAGACTTTAAAGCAGAATTTAATTCTGGTGGGTTTGCTAGTGTGCTGAAGTTGTTGGGAGCCCAACTTTCGGATAAGCTGGCAACCATTAATCCTACCTATGCCCAAAAGGTAGATAGTACGCATTTGTACAACCCAAAATTTCATCTGCATGCACTGGATTTTAGATTACGGCGCCTTACCTATACGGCTTCAATGCGCATACGTAACTACATCAAAAAAGGCATGCCAAGCTACCAAGCCTTCTTAAAAACACAAACACATCTGGTTTTACTAGGCAAGGCTTACAGTGATGTTTTGGGACTTAAATGGTATTACGATCGCATCGCCACCCTACCAGAGGATAACTACAAAACACTGTTGTACCGGTTGGGTGCTTTACACGGGCTAACAACCATACATCACAACGCAGCCTGGTTTTTAGAACAGGGATATCTGGGCAGCACTAAATCCAAAGCAATACGACAGCGGGTAGAACGCCTGTCTTCTGAATTGAGGCCGCATATCAACGCTCTAGTAGATGGCTTTGGTATACCCAAGCCTTTATTAACAGCACCAATTGCAGGGGAACCTTAAACCCAAAATATGCATTAGGGGAGCGTAATGAAGGTTAAAACCTCAGTTCGAGTATTGGGAGTCGACTAGTCTTGCTTTTTATGCAATTGGGCGGCCTCTATAAAAGCCTCAATGGTAATGGTGGGATTACCGTATAACCAGGTTTTTGAAGTGGCCCCTGCCTCTAAATTAAAACTGTTTTGAGCACGTATACGAGCGATACTAGCGTCCTGAACACTGAGATCTACATGATCTGCTAATAGCTGGGCTGCACGTAGTTTAGAAGCATCAACCATAAGCACTTGTAGCGTGTCTACCCTTCCCTGTAGGTCCAAGACCACATTGTTACCTATTGAAATGCTTTGCCGATCCGACGTGGCGTATAAGGTGCCTTCGGTTTTGTCCGTCATATTTACATTAAGGTTATCTACATCTAGATTCAAGTCAATCCGAGCGCGATCCGCCACCATCAGGTCTGCGGAAATCGCATTGGCTTCGATATCCAGTCTGGCATCACCCCGTACTTTAAGCGATAGCTTATCAGCCATCATCATGGTATTGTTTACAATCTTTCCCTTATTGACGGTAATACCCCGTAATTCGGGACAGTAAATCGTAATTTCCATTTGTTTTTTGGCTACGATATCATAGAAAGACGATACCTCCAAAATACTATCTACCACCTCAAACCGTAACACCTCTATTAAATTAGCATCTGCGGTGATGGTATAACCAGGATTAGTAGCCTTACGTAATTCCAAAGTCAAATTGTCTTGTAATACAACGGTATGGAAGGCAGACAAAGGTTGGTCTACTATAATCACATCGCGATTGCCTTTTATTTTAGGTCTTCTTTGTGCGATAAGCCCTAAAGGTAATATCAGCACCAAGACTAATAGATATGTTCTCATTTCCACAAATTTATGTGTTATAGGGAAAAGACCCTGAAACCTTTTTAAGAATTGCTCAAAAGGTATGCCGAGACCTTTGCAGAATGGGTAAAAAAGTGATATTCAATCCAGACTATGGAAAATTTCGCAAAGGTCTCATACCATCTCCACTTAAAGTAACTTACATTTTACCGTTGTACCTCATAACCTGAGTTCGATAAAACTAACATCAAAAACTCCTACCATTAAAAAAGCCCATCACTTTGGATGGGCTTTGTATCATTAACGATAAACCTTAATGATTCAATTCTTCCTCTCCCTCTTGCAAGGGAACGTCTTGAGGCACAAAATCCTGTCCGGCTATAATGTACGCTCCATTCTCATAAGTTTTGCTGTAGTCGTATGCCCATCGGTGTACTTCCGGGATTTTACCTGGCCAGTTACCATGCATATGCTCCTGAGGAGCAGTCCACTCAAGCGTATTGGAATTCCATGGGTTCTTTGGTCCCTTTTTACCGTAGAAAATGCTGCTTACAAAGTTATATACAAATACCAATTGCGCCAGTCCGGCGATAATAGCAAAGACGGTCATTAATATCTGTACATTGGTTAACTCATCGAACATGGGGAAAGCAGTATTTTGATAGTACCTACGAGGTACTCCTGCCATTCCTACAAAGTGCATTGGAAAGAAAACCCCGTATGCACAAACCGCTGTAATCCAAAAATGTACATAGCCCAGATTTTTATTGAGCATCCTTCCTTGGAACATTTTTGGGAACCAATGATATACTCCTGCGAATAGGCCGTACAAGGCCGAAATACCCATCACCAAATGGAAGTGTGCTACCACAAAATAGGTGTCATGGACATTAATATCCAAGGTACTATCCCCGAGAATGATACCGGTTAGACCACCCGTTATAAAGGTTGATACCAATCCGATAGAAAATAACATGGCAGGATTGAGTTGCAGGTTACCTTTCCACAGCGTTGTAATGTAGTTAAAGGCCTTGACTGCCGACGGTATGGCAATTAACAATGTCGTAAAAGTAAATACAGAACCCAAGAATGGATTCATCCCTGATATAAACATATGGTGCCCCCATACAATCGTTGAGAGGAAAGCAATTGCCAAAATTGAAGCGACCATAGCACGATACCCGAAAATGGGTTTTCTCGCATTAGTGGCCATTACTTCAGAAGTGATTCCTAATGCTGGCAACAATACAATATATACTTCAGGATGCCCTAAGAACCAGAACAAGTGTTCATAGAGTACTGGTGAACCTCCTTGGTAGTGTAATACCTCTCCTTGGATAAAAATATCTGAAAGGAAAAAGGAAGTCCCAAAGCTTCTATCCATCAATAGTAACAACCCAGCAGATAACAATACTGGGAAAGAAATTATTCCAATGATAGCTGTTACGAAAAATGCCCAAATCGTCAATGGCAAACGGGTCATTGACATGCCCTTGGTACGCAGATTTAATACGGTTACCACGTAGTTCAGGGAGCCTAATAAAGAGGACGCAATAAAGATAGTCATGGAGACTAGCCATAATGTCATTCCAGCACCAGACCCTGGTTGTGCCATTGGTAATGCACTTAATGGGGGATAAACCGTCCACCCTGCTGCTGCTGGACCCGCCTCTACGAAAAGCGAAATGACCATGATTACGGACGACAAAAAGAACAACCAGTACGAAACCATGTTCAAAAAGCCAGAGGCCATATCCCGTGCTCCTATTTGTAATGGAATTAATAAGTTACTGAATGTACCACTCAAACCAGCGGTAAGTACAAAAAACACCATTATGGTCCCGTGGATGGTTACTAATGCCAAATAGATATCCGCATCCATCACACCATCAGGGGCCCATTTTCCGAGTAAAGCCTCAAAAATAGGGAAGGATTCACCTGGCCATGCCAGTTGCATCCTAAACAACAGGGACATTGCAATTCCAATGAAGCCCATTATAAGACCCGTAATCAGATATTGCTTCGCAATCATCTTGTGGTCTTGGCTAAAAATATACTTGGTAATAAAAGTTTCCTTATGGTGATGTCCATGATCATCATGAGCATGATGGTCAACAGGGGCATGAGCTACTACAGACATAATCCAAATGTTTTAATTAATAATTCTTTTTCTAGCAATATTCTTTATTCATTCACAGCCACAATATCAGCATCTGCCTCTGGTACTATTTCGGCAGGGACTTCCATGGGTTTCGGCTGCTCTTCAGGCTCAGAAGACATGACAACCTGTTTAAAGGTTTTTTGCTCTGCAACCCAAGCATTATAATCCTCTTCGGACTCTACAATAATTTTCATTTGCATGTTGTAATGTGACTTACCACATATCTTATTGCAAAGTAACACATAATCAAATTCCCATGGATCAGAATCAGGTCGGCCTTCTGCTGCCCATTTGGCACGAATTTGATTGGTGCGTTTTACCTTATCGACTACCTCTGGATTCAATCTCATATCAGCCGTGGTAATCGTTGGCGTAAATGAAAACTGAGTTACCATTCCGGGCACACAGTTCATTTGTGCTCTAAAGTGCGGCATGTATGCGGAATGCAATACATCTTGCGATCGCATGTAGAAGTTCACTTTTCTACCTACTGGCAAGTGCAACTCCTTTACAATAATATCATCTTCAGCATTGGGATCAGCTTCATCCAGACCCAATACATTAGCGTTATCTATGTCAATCAAACGTACGCTGGCATCACCCAATACATTGTCTTCTCCACCATATCTTGCAGTCCAATTAAACTGTTGTGCATAAAGTTCAACGATAAGGGGATCGTCCTCTTCATTAATGTCCATAATGTTGGTCCAGTAGTACAATCCTGATATAATTAACCCGGCTAGTACGATTACTGGAATAATCGTCCAGATAAATTCTAAGCGATCATTATCTGCATAAAAAAGCGCCTTTTTCCCTTTTTGACCTCTATACTTATATCCGAAATAGTGCAGTAACGCTTGGGTTATCGTTTGCACAAAAAAGATTACTGCGAAAGACACCCACATCAAGGTATCATATTCAGGACCGTGTTCAGAAGCTGCTACAGGCAATAGTACCTTGGAATATTTGGCAAAGCTAAAAATGGTAATACCATAGATAAATACCAAGAAAGCAAACAACAGATACCCATTAGTCCTATTGTCATCATCATTGGCAATTTCAGCTGTGTTTTCTGTCCCTTTCCCCATCTGCGACAATTCGAAAATTTTGCCTATTTGCCAAATGGCAATAGCTACCAAAACAAGAACTGTCAAAATCAATAATGTCGTCATCTCTTATGCTCCTTTTTAGTAATGGAATTGTCTACTTTCTTCAACAAATGGATTTCGTTTTGGCATTAGTGCTTCTTTAGTTAACGCATTAAATACCCAGTATACAAACAGTCCTCCAAAAAATAAAATACCTCCAATTTCAGGGATGCCCAAATGCCAGTTTTCTCCAACGGTAGCCGGCATCACCATATTGAAGACATCTAGATAATGTCCAAATAAAATAATAATCCCTGTCATGATTACAAACCAGTTGACCCTTTTGTAATCACTATTCATTAATACCAATAATGGGAAAATAAAGTTCAAGGCAAGCATTCCAAAGAATGGCAGCTTATAGTGCTCAATACGAGTTACAAAGTAAGTAACCTCTTCTGGAATATTGGCATACCATATTAACATAAACTGACTAAACCATAAATAGGTCCAAAATATACTTACGCCAAACATAAACTTTGCCAAGTCATGAATATGGCTATCATTAACGGCTTCTAGAAGTCCTTTTGACTTAAGGTAAATGGTAATCATGGCTATCACCGTAATACCGGATACAAACATGCTTGCGAATACGTACCAACCAAATAAAGTACTAAACCAGTGTGGGTCCAGACTCATAATCCAATCCCAAGACATCATAGACTCAGTAACTAGATAAAACACCAAAAACCCTGCTGACCATCTAAAGTTCTTTTTAAAATTGCTATCATCAGAGGCTTCGTCTTGCGCTAGACTTAACTTCCGTGAGATTTGTCGATACGCAATCCACCCACCTAGAAAAATCGCTGCTCTAACAATAAAGAAAGTGGCGTTTAAGTATCCCTTCTTTCCTTGTAATAATTCATCTTCAGCTACCACATCCGCATCCATCCAAGTGAATAAATGGTTCATATGAAGCACCGATAAAACCAAGATTACAAAAACAATGATGCCACCGGGCACCAAATAAGCAGTTATGCCTTCCATTACTCTAAATAGTAGCGGAGACCAACCTGCTTGAGCAGCCCTATTGACCGCGTAAAAGGCCAAAACACCTAGTGAAATCATGAAAAAGAAGAAAGCCGCTACATATAAGGCAGACCATGGTCTGTTTTTCATTTGATGGTATACATGCTCGTCGTGATGAGAAGCGTGACCACTCTGTGCTGCTGTTTCTCCGTGACCCTCGTCATGTGAAGCTGCATGTGCGCTGTGATCATCGTGCCCGCCTTCGGCATGTTCACCATGACCATGATCATGGGTAGCCGCTACCATAGCCTTGGCTTCTTCTACACTGCTTGGGGTACTTAAAAACCCAATGACAAGCATTACAAAGCCTAGTCCCATCGCTATGAAAGAACCTATTTTTAGTCTATTTGAAAAGGTATAGTTCATTCCTGTTACTTATTTGGATAGCTCTCCTTTTAATTTCATAACGTACTCCGCTACTTGCCACATCTCCGTTTCTGTACTCATTTGAGAGGCATAAGACCCCATTGAGTTTAAACCGTAATACATGGTGTGGTACGTGCTGCCTACGGTAATATTTCGCGCAGCATCCGCATAACTGGGCACCCCTAGTATTTTTTCAGCCTTCACTAAATAACCTTGTCCAGCACCTTTGTTACCATGACATATTGCGCAATACAGTCCGTATAATTCTTCGCCTTTGGCCAAATTAGCTTCTACAGCCAATGAATCCAGAGGACTTGGCTGCAAACGCGCCAACTCTTTATCTTCTAAGGTATTCTCAAATTCGTAAGGCAACCATTCTCGTGACACACTACCTTCAGCAGGCAACAAAGCTGCCGTAGCTTGAGGAAACAATCCGTTATCAATACCTTGATAAGTCTTATAACCCACAGATTCATACATATTGGGCATGTATTGGTAGTTGGGTTTGTTTTTATCAAAACAAGAAGTCGTTCCTACCAGTACCAAAAGTAGTAAGCCTAATCGCATCGTTAGTTTCTTCATAATCTTATTTTTTCGGCACTTGTACTTCAACAGCTCCAGTATCCAACAAAAGCTCCTTTAGGGCTTCCTCATCATCTTTTACCGCTACTTCCATTAAAAAATGATGGTCTGTCGTGCGTACATCAGGATTCTCTGCTTTTTTAAATGGCCACATCTTACTTCTCAAATAAAAGGTAATGACCATTAGGTGAGCTGCAAAAAATACCGTCATTTCAAACATAATGGGCACAAAGGCAGGCATATTTTCCAAATAGCTAAAACTGGGTTTACCGCCAATATCTTGTGGCCAATCTTGTATCATAATATAGTTCATCATTGTAATCGCTACGGCCAGTCCTAAACAGCCATAGAGAAATGATGTTATTGCAATCCTAGTATCAGCGAGACCTAGCGCTTTGTCCAATCCGTGAACTGGAAAAGGTGTGTAGACCTCTTCAATATGGTATTTTTCGGATCGCAATTTCTTCACGGCATTCATCAGCACGTCGTCGTCGTGGTACAATGCCCTAAAAACAGTTGATGCCATGTTTCCTAGTCTAAATTAATCATTTGTTTTGCCTGGCCAGCCCAATCATCACGCTGTGCACGCCCTGGGAAAGAACCTGTTATTGCATCGAGCATATCATATTCCTTGCCAGTCATTTTGCTGACCTGCAAGAAGGAGAATATGCCAATTTTATTCAAGGTTTTTTCCATAAGTGGACCTATACCTTTTACCTTTTTGAGATCGTCAGGAATCTGTGTTTTAATATCAAAATTACCGATGCGTTCCAGCAGTTGCATTACAGGGGCCCCAGTTGGTTGTAATTCAGGAGCTTCAGCTTCTTCAGCTTGTTCTCCCATATCTACTTCCACTACAATGCCTCGTTCTGGCATGGTGTATAGTGGGCTTCCTGCATCTCGCAAGGCCTTGAAGCGTGCACCGGATGATTTTAAAATCGATTTTACCTCTGCCTGAGCAATCACCGGGAAGGTACGGGAGTACAATAAGAAGAGTACGAAGAAGAATCCGATAGTTCCAATGAAAATACCGATGTCTACAAAAGTTGGGGAGAACATGGTCCAAGAAGAAGGCAGGTAATCTCTATGTAAAGAGGTTACAATAATTACAAAACGTTCGAACCACATTCCTATGTTTACTACAATCGAAATAAAGAAGGAGAACATAATACTGGTTCTTATCTTTTTCACCCACATCACTTGAGGAGAAATCACATTACAAAACATCATTAAAAAATATGCCCACCAGTAAGGTCCGGTAGCCCTATTCAAGAAAGCGTATTGTTCGTACTCTACTCCGGAATACCAAGCGATAAATAGTTCTGTTATATAGGCACAACCTACGATAGAGCCTGTAATCATAATCACAATATTCATCAACTCGATATGCTGCACGGTGATATAGTCTTCTAGGCTACATACCTTACGCATGATGATCAATAAAGTGTTTACCATAGCAAATCCCGAAAAGATAGCACCAGCCACAAAGTAGGGTGGGAAAATCGTGGTATGCCAACCTGGAATTACTGAGGTAGCAAAGTCAAAAGATACAATGGTGTGTACAGATAATACCAATGGTGTTGCTAAACCCGCTAATACGAGGGACACCTCTTCAAAACGTTGCCAATCTTTGGCACGCCCTGTCCATCCAAAACTCAATAAGCTGTAAATCTTTTTCTGGAAAGGCTTAATCGCACGATCACGAATCATCGCAAAGTCAGGCAATAATCCTGTCCACCAGAAAACTAATGATACGGATAGGTAGGTAGAAATTGCAAAAACATCCCATAAAAGCGGGGAATTAAAATTAACCCAAAGCGATCCAAATTGGTTAGGAATAGGTAGTACCCAATAGGCCAGCCATGGTCGTCCCATGTGAATAATTGGAAACAAGCCTGCCTGCACTACGGAGAAGATGGTCATTGCCTCCGCAGATCGGTTAATGGCCATACGCCATTTTTGGCGGAACAACAATAGTACGGCGGAAATAAGGGTTCCTGCGTGACCAATACCTACCCACCATACAAAGTTGGTGATATCCCATGCCCAATTTACTGTTTTGTTCAGACCCCAAACTCCAATTCCAGTAGAAATGGTATAAATAATGCAACCCAGTCCCCAAAGAAAGGCAACTAATGCAATGGAAAATACAATCCACCATTGCTTGTTGGCCTTACCTTCTACTGGCCTGGCGATGTCTCTAGATACCTCTCGGTAACCTTTGTCTCCGAGAACTAGGGGCTTTCGTATGGGTGCTTCGTAATGCGATGCCATATATAGCGTATTCTATGGTTATTGGTTATGCTTTGTTGGTATTTCTCACTTTCACATGATAGAACACATTAGGCTTGGTTCCTACATGTTCCAGCAAATGATATGCCCTATCATCTTCCAATAATTTGGCAATTTTACTGTCTTCTTCATTTACATCTCCAAAATGCATTGCTCCGGATGAGCAAGCAGCCGAACAAGCGCAAGCGTCGTTGAATTCTCCTTTAGCTACTGGCCTACCTTCTTTTTTGGCATTCAGTATTACAGCTTGAGTGGATTGAATACAGAACGAACATTTTTCCATAACACCACGAGAGCGCACATTAACGTCAGGGTTTAATACCATTTTACCCAAATCGTTATTCATGTGAAAATCAAACTCGTCATTGTTATTGTATAAGAACCAGTTAAAACGACGCACCTTGTAAGGACAGTTGTTGGCACAATAACGTGTTCCCACACAACGGTTATAAGCCATATGATTATGACCCTGTCTACTATGTGCAGTAGCCGCTACCGGGCAAACTGTTTCGCAGGGCGCATGATTACAATGTTGACACATCACCGGCTGAAAAGCTACCTGCGGATTTTCAGCAGGATTCTCCAAGGCCAACATGGTTGTTTTATAACCTTCTTCAGCGGTCTCCTTTTCTTCTACATCACTTTGGAAAGTATCTTCCGATGAGTAATATCTATCAATACGCAGCCAGTGCATATCTCGCGAGCGTCGTATCTCTTGTTTCCCGACTACTGGCACATTGTTCTCTGCATGGCAGGCAATAACGCAGGCACCACATCCGGTACAGGCATTCAAGTCGATAGAAAGATTGAAAAAGTGCCCTATAGTACGATCAAACTCTGTCCATAAGTCGACAGTAGTTGCAGGCACCTCTTGATGATCTAAGGATACCTGAGGCACAGGATTCCATACGCTAGGTTCTTCGGTATTGAATTCTTCTAAAGTAGTCTCTTTAATAATATCACCACGCCCCATCAAAGTGTTGTGTAGCTGGATACAGGCAAACTCATGGATACCTTCTGCCTTGGCAATAGTAACTGCTTGGATATTATTGTAATTCTTGTAAAGTGGAAATGCATTTACACCAGTGCGCATTTCTTCTTGAACACCATCGACTCTTCCATATCCAAAGGACAAGCCTACTGTTCCTTTGGCCTGCCCAGGTTGAACAATAACAGGAATGTTATCAATGGTGGTCCCGTCCACAGTAATTTTAGCATAGCTACCATCTAACCCTCCATTAGCTACATTGTAATTCTCAAAACCATACTTTTCTGCATCCGCTGTTGAAACCGTAATGTAGTTATCCCAAGACACTCTAGATATTGGATCTGGAAACTCTTGTAACCATGGGTTATTGGCTTGTGCACCATTACCCATACCTACTTTGGAGTACAAAACAAGTTCCGTATCCGAAGGAGTTAAACTGGTAAGCGAACGCAAGGCCGCTGTTAAAGAAGCCACTGTAGGTTCTACCACGACTGGAGGTTCTTCTTCTGGAGTTTCGGAAACGGTTGCAGCTAATGCAGCTCCTTCTTCTTCCGTTAAAGGAACTACAGGAACTGAACTTCCTCTTTTAAAGACCCCATCCTGAAGCGTTTTACTCCAAGTAGCCCCACCTAATATCGTAGTAGACCAATTGGATTTTAGATAATCGTAATAGGTTTGATCGCTTCCCATCCATTTGAGCAAACAAGCTTGAAACTGACGCGTATCAAATAGCTCTCGTATAACAGGTTGCATCAAGCTCAAATACCCTTTCTTTAATTCGGCATCTCCCCAGCTCTCTAAATAATGAGAAGCTGCCGCCACATGGGTTACTGCTTGTGCTGTTTCATCATTACTTTGTCCTGAATATATAGAAAGTCCTACTTTGGACAAACCATCTACAAAGGCCTTGGCATTTGGTAAGGAATATACGGGATTCACACCAGCGATCATTAGAAGTCCTACACGACTGGCATTCATATCGGCTATCAAGCGATTAACAGCTCCTGTATTACCTTGACGCACATGCTTTGGCGCCTCCGTATCAAAAGCCTCACTTTGTAATAATTTATTAATGGCTAGTGTAATGGTTTGTGCGTCTTTATTATTTAATCCACAAACGACAACTGCCTTTTTGCCTGCTTTACGCACCTCTTGGGCTAACGCATCAACAACACCTTCAATAGCGGAGCTATTACCGCCAACTGTGCTACCATTGAGTTTCCCATATAGCTTCGCTAGGGCTACACCAACATCTGTAGGTTTCATGGGGAGTCTAGTATCGGCATTGGCACCAGTAAGGGACATATTCGCTTCGATTTGAATATGTCTTGACATTTTTCCATGATGTGGCACTCTACCTTTAGCGTAACCAGCATCGTACCCTCCACCTTGCCAGTCTCCTAAGAAATCTGCTCCAAAAGACACTATTAGCTCAGCTTTGTCAAAATGGTAATCGGCTAAAGCACGCTGGCCATAGGCTTCTTGAAAAGCATTTAAAGCAGCATCTTCTGAAATAGCGTCGTAAGTAACATGCTCAACATTGCCATATTGTTCAGAGAATTCAGCCACCAGTTTGTCCATGGTAGGACTGGCGTAGGTTTGTGTCATCAACACCACCTTTTTACCTGAATTACGTAAACCTGCCAGCTTGGCTTTTACCGTTGCGTCTAGCACTTCCCAATCAATGGGCTCTCTTTTAGCAAGAGGGCCTTGAAGCCGTTTGCTATCATACAAAGAAAGTACGGAGGCATTGACACGGGCATTCGCAGAGCCCATTACTGCGGCCCTATCATTATTGTTGATCAAAATAGGACGACCTTCTCTTGTTTTTACCAAGATGCTGGCAAAGTCAAACCCGTCCGCTATGGTAGTCGCATAATAGTTGGCAATTCCCGGAACAATATCTTCCGGTTGTATAACATAGGGTACTGATTTGTTTACCGGACCTTCGCAGGCCGCTAATGCTGCTGCTGCAGTACTAAAACCCGCAAACTTTAAAAAATCTCTTCGTGTAGTATTTGATTCTTCAAGACTTTCTTTATCTCCTAAAAAATCATCTACGGGGATATGATCTACGAATTCGTTTTGTTTTAGCGTCTCAACAATGGAATCGTTTGGATTTAACTCCGCCGCACTTTTCCAATATTTCTTGTTTGATGCCATATGATATCCTATAGTATAGCTTTCTATTTATTAATAGTGGCACTTACCACATTCCAATCCACCCATTTGCGCCGCTGTCAATTTCTCAACACCGTACTTCTTAGACAGCTCTGCATGGATTTTTTCGTAATAACCATTATCCGCCACTTGCACCTCTGTTTCTCGGTGACAATTGATACACCAGCCCATGGTCAGTGGAGAATATTGATACATAATCTCCATTTCTTCTACTGGGCCGTGACAGGTTTGACATTCGATCTTACCTGCAGTTACGTGCTGGGCGTGATTGAAATACACAAAATCCGGTAAGTTGTGAATGCGAACCCACTCTACAGGCTGCGATTCGCCAGTGTATCGCTGGTTTTCTTCGTCCCAGCCCACTGCCTTGTATAATTTTTTAATTTCATTGGTGTAGAACTCATTGGTATAACCGTTGGCCAAATCTTCCGCACTAGGTCCCTCAGCAGTACCCTTATACTCATAAATGGATTTATGGCAATTCATACACACATTGAGTGATGGAATACCAGAATGCTTGGATACACGCGCAGAGGAATGACAGTATTGACATTCGATCTTATTCTGCCCAGCATGAATTTTGTGAGAGTAGTGAATCGGTTGTATAGGGGCATATCCTTGATCTACCCCAACCTGCGACATCCAAGCGTAGGCTCCGTAACCACTCGACAATAAAAAAACAATAACCGTACAAAGCACAAGAAATTGATTTTGAGCAAAGGCCTTCCAAATTGGCACTCTTGGAGCAGCTGCTTCTTGTTCTAACTGAACACCGTTAGCCGCAGCAATACGCTTTAAGGTTTTGTTCACCAATACGAGCATCACTACCAAAAGAGCGAATACCAATACCAGTGCACCTAAGATAATCTCATTGGAAATTCCAGATTGATTAGCCATTGCAGTCCCAGCTACCGAAGTATCTCCTGGCGGCGGTGTTGGTGGAAGTGGTGGCGGAGCAGCCGTATAGGCCAAAATATCATCAATATTAGCATTGGACAAGGTAGGAAAAGCCGTCATGGCCGCTTTATTGTACTCATTGTAAATACGATTCGCATAGGCATCGCCAGAAGCAATCATGCCCGCACTATTTTTGATCCAAGCATACAACCACTCACGATCTAATCCTTCCTCTTCATACAATCGAGTTTCTACATTAGCCAAGGCGGGTCCCGTCATTTTGCGGTTTAACGCATGACAGGCGGCACAGTTTTGCTTAAATAGCTTTTCTCCATTTGCGGGGTCGCCACCAGTAGTGGCCTCTGCTGCCGATTCAGCAACAGCTGCTTCTGTGGTTGGTTCGGTTGTTTCTTCTTGAGCATTTCCAGAGATCGTGAAGAATAGGAGGGTGAACAGTGCACAAAGTCCCAGGGCTTTGGCAGATTGAACTCGGTTAAAAACCTTTTCCATCATAATACGCTTGCTATCAGAAAATTGGTTAAAAAATCTTAAAGTTTTTATAAAAACATCAGACTTTCAAACGGTCAAATCATGAGCAAAAGTACGACACACCACGCTTTTTTAAAATGTGAACAGATTCTTGATTAATAATTTATATCTGTTCTAAATAGTAGTTTTTGCTTTGTTTAGCCTCAAACGGTTATTTTTGTTTTTGGTTTCTTACCTCTAAGCCCTGAAATCAATGAAAAACCCTGTATTTACTACTGTTTTCACGCTATTTTCCTTTTTCATGTATGCCCAAGAGGGTAAAGTAACTCTTGAACAGGATGCTCGTTTGGAACAACTGCTGGAGGTTTACAATAAAGTGAACGAAAAAAAGGGATATTATCAAATTCAAGTAGGTTTTGGCACCTACCGTAAGGCCCAAGATTTAAAAGCCAGGATAAATATTGACTTCCCTGGGTGGTACTCTAAAATCGAATTTTTAGAACCTACCTATCGTGTACGCTTGGGTCGCTTTTCTAGTAAAATAGAAGCGGAACGTCGCTTTATTGAGGTACGCAAAAAATATCCCAATGCCATGCTACTAAAACCTTAAATAGCACATGAATTAATAGAGACTTTTGCAACAGCAAAAGTCTATTATAATGCTTTTCTAAATATTTAAAGTTTCTTTTTGACGGCAACCTCTTGGAAGGCTTCGATAACATCTTCAATGCGAACGTCGTTGTAGTTTTTCACCTGCAATCCACAGTCGTAACCTTTAGATACTTCTTTGACATCGTCTTTAAAGCGTTTTAAGGAGGCTAGCTCGCCAGTGAAGATGACCACTCCATCTCGAATTAAACGTATTCGCGAATTTCTAAAGATTTTTCCATTGGTTACCATACATCCAGCGATGGTTCCAATTTTGGAGATTTTAAAGGTTTCTCGTATTTCTGCTGTTCCTGTAATCTCTTCTTTCATTTCAGGGGACAACATCCCTTCCATAGCATCCCTCAGGTCATTAATCGCATCGTAAATGATAGAATAGGTACGGATATCGATTTCTTCTTTATCCGCTATAGCACGTGCATTGCCCATAGGACGCACATTGAAACCAATGATAATAGCATCAGAAGCACTCGCCAACAATACGTCAGACTCCGTGATGGCCCCTACTCCTTTATGAATAATATTTACTTGTATTTCGTCAGTAGACAGTTTTTGGAAAGAGTCTGTTAGAGCCTCCACAGAACCATCTACATCCCCTTTAAGAATAATATTGAGCTCTTGGAACTCTCCCAGGGCAATACGCCTACCAATTTCATCTAATGTAATATGACGCTGGGTACGTACCGATTGTTCTCGCTGTAGTTGCGATCGTTTGGCAGCAATTTGCTTGGCTTCTCGCTCGTCGTCCAGCACATTGAATTTATCACCAGCCTGGGGAGCACCATCCAATCCCAAAATAGAAATAGGGGTTGCTGGCCCCGCTTTTTTAATATCCTTACCGCGCTCGTCTTGCATGGCTTTTACCTTACCACTGCAGGTACCTGCTAAAACATAATCTCCGACCTGTAAAGTACCGTTCTGCACCAAAATCGTAGAGACATAACCGCGTCCTTTATCTAAGAAAGCTTCAACTACTGTTCCAGCTGCCAATCGATCTGGATTGGCCTGGAGCTCCAATAACTCGGCTTCCAAAAGCACTTTTTCCAAAAGCTCATTAACACCCTGGCCCGTTTTTGCAGAAATATCGTGAGACTGCACTTTACCACCCCAATCCTCAACCAATAAGTTCATTCCAGCCAAGCCTTCTTTAATCTTATCTGGATTGGCCGTAGGCTTGTCTATTTTGTTAATCGCAAATACAATAGGTACGCCCGCCGCTTGCGCATGACTTATGGCTTCTTTGGTCTGCGGCATAATATTGTCATCAGCAGCAACTACAATAATGGCAATATCAGTTACCTGAGCACCCCTAGCCCGCATCGCCGTAAAGGCTTCGTGACCTGGGGTATCTAAGAAGGTCATTTTTTGTCCTTCTTCTAAAGTAACTCCATAAGCTCCGATATGCTGAGTGATACCACCACTCTCGCCTGCGATAACATTTTCTTCTCGGATATAATCTAGCAACGATGTTTTTCCATGATCGACGTGCCCCATTACAGTCACAATAGGTGCACGAGGTGCTAAATCTTCCGGAGCATCTTCTTCTACCTCAATCGATTCTTCGATTTCTGCAGTGATAAAAGAGACCTCAAAACCAAATTCTTCGGCAACTATAGTTAAAGTTTCTGCATCTAGACGTTGGTTGAGCGTTACCATCATACCTAGGGACATACAAGCCGAAATAATATCAGTAGTAGACACTTCCATCATGGTCGCAATCTCATTTACCGTTACAAATTCTGTAACCTTGAGTAATTTGCTTTCCTTTTCTTGAAGCTCCAATTCTTTCTCGGACTGCTGGCGGTGCATGTCCCTTTTTTCTCTTCGATATTTGGCACCTTTACCCTTATTGGTCTTCCCTTGAAGTTTCTCCAAGGTCTCCCTGACCTGTTTTTGGATTTCTTCTTCGGTTGGCTCAACTTTAGCAACTGCTTGTCGTTGTCCTCCTCTACGGTTATCGTTACGGCCTCGACCACCACCGCCATCAGATTTATTAACGATACGCTTTCTGCGTTTCTTGCGGTCTGGAGTTTGTTGATTGGCTCCAGGCTTCGCCTCTTCCTTCTTTTTCTTTGGCCTTTCAAACTTGCTCAGGTCAATTTTAGCTCCAGTAAGCTTAGGTCCTGATAACTTTTGATATTGCGTTTCAATAGTCTGCGGTTCTGTAGGAGTCTCCACCACAGGCTCAGCGGGCTTGGTCTGTGGTTGGGTCGGCGCTTGCACCGGAGGAGGCTGTGGGGCAACAGTTTCTTTTTGAGGTTCTGCAGGCACTTCCTTTTGAACAGGAACTACTTCTTCTTCCTTAACCGGTACTTTCGGTTCTGGTTTGGGAGGTGCTGGCTTTTTATCGAGATCTATCTTACCTACAGTCTTGGGACCAGATAGTTCTGCTTTTCCTCGGATTACTTGCTCTGAAGCTACTTGCCTACGCTCTCGCGCTATTCTACGTTCTTCATGCTCGCGCTCTAACTGCAAGCGTAGCTCCTCCTTTTCTTTAAGCTTTTCCTCGGCCACCTCTTGTGAGGCAGCCTTCTTGCTGGCATCAGTTTGAAACTCATCCAACAATACCTGGTATACCTCACCCGTAATTTTCGTGGTAGGTCTGGCCTCGATATCGTGCCCCTTGGATACAAGATAGTCCACCGCTCTGTCTAAAGAGATGTTCAGTTCGCGAAGTACCTTATTTAATCGTATTGTTGGATTTTCTGCCATAAAAATCGCTGCTGCCTTTTAACTGTGTGCAAATATACTTTAATCTTCAAATTCGGCTTTGAGGATGCGCACTACCTCACCCACCGTCTCTTCTTCTAGATCAGTTCTTTTGACCAAATCGCCAACTTCTTGCTCTAAAACACTCTTGGCGGTGTCCAAACCAATCTTTTTAAATTCTTCTATGATCCAAGAATCGATTTCATCTGAGAACTCGGTAAGCTCTACATCTTCTTCAACTCCTTCACGGAACACATCTATTTCATAACCGGTTAGCTGTCCTGCCAAACGAATATTGTGTCCACCGCGACCTATAGCCTTAGAAACCTCTTCTGGTTTTAGGTAAACTTGAGCAGTCATTTTTTCGTTATTCAACTTTACTGTAGTTACGCGCGCCGGACTCAAGGCTCTAGTAACCATCAACTGCGCATTGTTAGTCCAGTTGATTACGTCAATATTTTCATTACCCAATTCGCGTACAATACCATGAATTCGAGACCCTTTCATCCCAACGCAGGCTCCAACTGGATCGATGCGATCGTCATAAGAATCCACCGCCACTTTGGCCTTTTCACCTGGAATGCGTACAGCCTTTTTAATGGAGATTAGCCCATCAAAAACCTCAGGAATTTCTTGAAAAAACAGCTGCTCCAAAAACTTAGGTGCAGTTCTAGACATGATAATGGCAGGCTTATTTCCTTTAAGCTCTACGCTTTCAATAATACCACGAACATTATCTCCCTTTCTAAAAAAGTCCGACGGAATTTGTTTGTCTTTAGGCATAATTATCTCATTACCCTCATCGTCCAATAAGATAATTGCTTTATGCCTAATGTGATGTACCTCCGCGGTGTAAATTTCTCCTTCGAGATCTTTAAACTGCTTGTATATCGTTGTATTGTCGTGCTCGTGTATTTTGGCAATTAAATTTTGACGTAATGCCAGAATAGAGCGTCTTCCGAGATCCATAATTTTTACCTCTTCAGACACATCTTCTCCTACTTCAAAATCTGGCTCTATCTTTCTAGCCTCACTCAGCGAAATTTCTTCATTGGGCTCCTCAACTTCTCCATCTTCTACAACAATTCGGTTACGCCATATTTCCAAATCTCCCTTATCGGGGTTGATGATAATGTCAAAATTATCATCTGATCCAAACTTTTTCTTGAGGGCATTCCTGAAGACTTCTTCCAAGATAGCCATCAAGGTTACCCTATCGATAAACTTATCATCCTTAAATTCTGAAAAGGATTCAATAAGTGCCAGATTTTCCATTTTAATCCGCCTTTTAAAATTTTAATACAACTTTTGCTTTCAAAACATCAGGAAAGGCAATTTCTCGCCTTTTCCGTACGGTATGCTTTCCTTTACCCAATGGTTTGGGTTCTCTTGTTTTCCATTCTAACGCTATCTGCGTTGCACCCACTTCTGTTAAGGTACCCGTAATCTGTTCCTCTTCTAGATCAACTTGCAATGTTCTACCTAAGTGCTTATGGTATTGCCTCGGTTGCTCTAAAGGGGTAGTAGCACCAGCTGAAGTAACTTCTAAAGAGAAATCACTATTATCCCTATCCAATTGATGTTCAATGGCTCTACTAACCTCAATACAATCATTAAGATTGACGCCGCGGTCTCCATCCAACACTACTTTAATACTCTGATCACCACTGACCGAAAAATCAAGCACAAACAAATCTTCCCGTACTTCCATGGCCGCCTCTAGCAGCGCTTTCACCTGTTCCTTGAACATGATATTACCCAATAAAAGAGGGGACTTTCGGTCCCCTCATAAACATCATTTGTTATCTATGCGGTGCAAATATAGGATAATTCTATGTTCCACAAAACAGACCCCTCCTTTTAGCTTAGAAATGTTAAATTTTAACAAATCATTTATTTGTAATCTATTTCTTTCAATTATTGCGTACCTTTCTCCAATTCTCCCTGCTATCTATAGGCCTAATTCACAGGAATTTAGATACAAAAAATATGTAACCTGTAAATCCACATATGAGATGAAAACCTTTTTTCTTGCAGTTTGTTTGACTGCGCTATCTTTCGTTTATTCCCAAAATTGCAATTGCGACGTTACCTTAACTGGACTTTCTTCTACCTCACTAAATTTAATATGGGCGTCACAAATAGCTTACGCTCCAGGAGATACCATTTGTATTCCCGCTGGCACCCATGCGGGCCTGCGCTTTTATGACTTTAAGGGTACCGCCACGCAGCCCCTAACTTTTATCAACTGCAACGGTCAAGTCGTTATTGACGAACCACAATATGCAGGTATCGAATTTAAAGGTAGTGAGTACATCCGTTTAACCGGAACAGGAGATACCGGCTACGACAGGGGTATTAAGGTTATTGGTACCGGTGGGGGTGCTGCCGGTGTTTATCTAACAGCACTAAGCACCGACATAGAAGTAGACCATATTGAAGTAGATGGTGCGGGCTTTGCTGGCTTGATGGCCAAAACAGATCCTATCTGTAGTGATTCTCTAACCTGGCGATCTAGCGGTTTTATCATGAAGAATCTCGACATTCATCATAACGTTTTTAAAAATACTGGTGGAGAAGGTATTTATATTGGCTTTACAAAAGGTTACAAACTAGATACTGGCCGCAATTGCAGTGGCACTAACGTTTATGGACATTGGCTAGAACACGTTCATGTACATCACAATACACTTGAAGATATTGGTTGGGACGCTATACAGTTGAGTCTGGTACGGACCGACGGCAAAATTTATGACAACTACATCTACAATTATGGTACCGAGAATCGCTATTTTCAAGATTTTTCAATCAGTTTTAGTGGGGGAACTTACGAGGTTTACAATAACATTAGTATCAATGGACCCTTAGATTATGGCCAGGGTTTTCAAAGTATCAATGGACAAAGTGGCACTAAGGTTTTCAATAATGTTATCGTAAGACCTCAACTTCATGGTATTTTTATGCATCCCAGACACGATTTTGAGGATCCCAATGAAGGGTACTACATTGCCAACAACACGATTATTGAACCGGAACGTGCTGGCACACATTACAATACCACACTAATACACCCTATTGATCCTGCCGACCTTTACCAACCGCAAAGCAGTGTGCCCACTTACTTTGTAAACAATCTTATAGTAGACCCAGGTTATGATTTTGAAGGAAGTAATACTTGGAAACAAAATCAAGAGAGTTACTTTGACTTTAATGAGCGTGCTACCAGAGATAGCTTACTGAATAACATCTATTCCAATATCCTAACCCGTCAAATGGATACCTTAGGATTAACCGATATTGCCAATTACGATTATAGTCCAGCATCGTCTAGTTCCGCTGTTGTGGATGAGGGATCCAACCTATCCAGTTGGGGTATTACTTTTGATCTAGAAAATCTGACCAGGCCTTCTGGAACTGCCTTTGATGTTGGTGCTTTTGAATATCAAAGCAGTGGTAGCACCTTACTAGCAAATTTATCTCCAACTTTTGGGCCAAAAGAAGAAGCAACAACACAAATGCGATTATATCCTAATCCAGCACCTGGGTCTTTTGTTTTAGCGGACCAGAAGGGCCAATCGCAAAAATTACGATTACAGATCGTACAACTGAGTGGCGCTATTGTTTGGGAAAAAACTTATCAAACTGGTGCGGTCGTTGATGTAAGTAGCCTGCAAAAAGGACTTTACCTGTTGCGTATTTCAGGGGAAGCTATTGAAGAAACCCATCGCCTTATTATTCGTTAAACTGTAGGACTACCAACCTTCGAAGCTTTAAGACAAAGGCTTATGCCATTTGCTGGATGTCTTGCTAAATCTGTGTGTTATTGCTGTAATAGGCAAACCGTACAATTAGGGTCACTGCTTTTTACAATGTGCTACGATCCGGGAATAACTACGTTTTACCACTGTTGTATACACGCCAACAGTAATGTATGAAGTGAGCATTGCGCTAATTTATAAAGACCTTTGCAAAATTCAAA
>JBCDGY010000004.1:0-37034 GCA_039414375.1 Bacteroidota bacterium
CCATTATCCAGCGTAACGTAAAACTTAGCGAGGCCCCTAGTTATGGAGAAAGTATCATTAAATATGATGCCAGTAGTAAAGGAGCGTCCAATTACCTCAATTTGGCCAACGAGATTTTGAACAAAAACAAGGAGGAGATTTCCTAAAATGGCAAAGGCAACTAAAAAACAAGCGCTCGGCAGAGGGCTTTCCGCACTTTTAAAAGACCCAGAGAACGACATACAGTCCGTAGCGGATAAGAATGCGGATAAAGTAATCGGAAATGTAGTAGAACTGGATTTAGAGGCCATCGAGGTGATTGGACGCTCCTTTACTACTGGCATCATATTTAATGATACTTTCTCCATAACTAGGGGCCTCGCTAAGTTTTACGTTACGCTGGATAATGGTATCAAAAACCATATCAGCGAAGTGCTTTTTAACCTCTTCTACCACTTGGTTGGACAACCGCAGTCGCGCATCATACATGGTAAGCAGCATTCCTTCAATGTCCAGCTGGGCATTGTGAATGCGTTGTACACTCTTGATGGTATTTAATAGTTTCCCAAGACCTTCTAGTGCAAAATACTCACATTGAATGGGAATCATTACCGAATCTGCGGCAGTAAGGGCGTTTAAGGTTAACAAGCCTAAGGATGGTGCACAATCAATCAAAACATAATCGTATTGATCTCTGACAGCGGCAATGGCCTTTTTCATCATATACTCGCGATCGTCCTTATCAACGAGTTCAATTTCGATGGCCACTAAATCAATATGTGCTGGAATCAGATGTACATTTGGAGAGGCGGTTTCCGTAATTGTGTCTGCCGCTCGCAGTGTATGCTCTAATAGTTGATAGGTGCCTTTTTCCACACTATCAACTTCTATTCCGAGACCTGAGGTTGCATTCGCCTGGGGGTCTGCATCAATAAGGAGTACTTTTTTTTCCAATACGCCTAAAGAAGCCGCTAGATTAACCGTTGTGGTGGTTTTTCCTACGCCTCCTTTCTGATTTGCAATCGCGATAACCTTGCCCATTATTTCCTATGGTTAGGGGATAAAAATACAATTATTTACCACGCTGGAAAATGGAATTTGTTAACACGAAGTGAATAACTCCAGAGAGGCACGTTAAACAACGTTAAAGTCGAATTTTAATGGTTTTACTAGGCCTCAGAATTGGTTGGTGGTAGTGAAGTAATTTAAACTTTTCGCTTAAACGCAAAAAGTTTAAATCACTTCAGTAACATTTCTAACAGTGCAATGGCCGTTACACTAATTTTAGTCCCTGGTCCAAAAATGGCAGTAGCCCCAGCATCTAGTAAAAATTCATGGTCTTGTTCGGGAATTACGCCACCAACTACTACCATAATATCTTCGCGGCCATAAGATTTTAAGGCATCAATCACTTGAGGTACTAATGTTTTGTGTCCAGCGGCTAAGGAAGAGATCCCCAAAATATGAACATCGTTTTCCATAGCTTGTTTGGCCACCTCTGCTGGTGTTTGGAATAACGGGCCAATGTCTACATCAAAACCCAAGTCCGCATAGCTGGTGGCCACCACTTTGGCGCCTCGGTCGTGACCGTCTTGCCCCATTTTAGCAACCATGATACGCGGTCTCCTGCCCTCGAGCACTGCAAAGGCATCTGCCATTTCTTGCGCTTTTTTAAAGTATTCGTCTTCTTTAATAGCTTTGGCATACACGCCTGATACCGATTTAATGGGTGCTCGATGCCGTCCAAAAACGGTTTCCATAGCACTGCTGATTTCCCCTAAGGTAGCGTTTTCTTGAGCGGCAGTAACCGCAAGTGCTAATAAATTATCGCCAGCGCCATCTTTTAGTTTTTGACGACAGGCTGCCGTTATGGCCTCCAGCGCTTGTTGTACTTTTTCCGTATTGCGCGTTGCTTTTAGCTCCTGTAAGCGTTCCATCTGTTGTTGACGTACTCGCTGATTGTCTATTTCAAGAATATGAAGGTGTTCTTCTTCGGTGCTCAGATATTTATTTACCCCAACCAACACTTCTTGACCACTGTCTAGCCGTGCTTGTTTTTGAGCGGCAGCCTCTTCTATACGCAGTTTGGGAATACCTGCTTCTAAAGCTTTGGTCATCCCACCCAGTTCCGATATTTCCTGTATCATTTCCCAGGCTTCTTCGGCAATTTGATGGGTTCTAGCTTCTAGGTAGTGACTCCCTGCCCAGGGGTCGACACTTCTGGTAAGTTGTGTTTCCTGCTGTAGATAAATTTGAGTATTACGAGCTATTCGAGCGCTAAAATCTGTGGGTAGGGCAATGGCTTCATCCAAGGCATTGGTATGTAGGCTTTGGGTACCGCCAAAGGCAGCAGCCATACCCTCTATGGTAGTGCGTGCGACATTGTTAAAGGGATCTTGAGCAGTAAGGCTCCAACCACTGGTTTGTGAATGGGTCCTAAGCATAAGTGATTTTTCGTTTTGAGGATCAAACTGCTGTATCAGTTTGGCCCAAAGCATGCGGGCGGCTCTCATTTTGGCAATTTCCGTAAAATGGTCCATGCCAATGCCCCAAAAGAAAGACAGTCGGGGTGCAAAATCATCAATTTGCAATCCGCAAGCTAACCCTGTTTTTACATACTCCAAACCATTGGCTAGGGTATAAGCTACCTCCATAGGGGCTGGTGCGCCTGCCTCATGCATATGGTAACCAGAAATACTGATGCTATGGAAGCGGGGCATATGCTTACTCGTATATGCAAAGATATCTGCAATCAAGTGCATGGATGGAGAAGGGGGATAAATGTAGGTGTTACGCACCATAAATTCTTTGAGTATATCGTTTTGGATGGTACCCGAAAGTTGATGGAGTGCTACCCCTTGCTTAAGTGCAGTAACAATATAAAAAGCCATAATGGGGATAACCGCCCCGTTCATCGTCATAGAGACCGACATTTGGTCTAAGGGAATACCATCAAAAAGAATGCTCATATCGGCAACACAGTCTATAGCGACTCCTGCTTTCCCAACATCGCCTTCCACCCTAGGATTATCGCTGTCGTAACCTCGGTGGGTAGGCAAATCAAAAGCCACGGAAAGTCCTTTTTGTCCAGCTGCCAAGTTTCTGCGGTAAAAGGCATTGCTTTCCGCTGCGGTAGAGAATCCTGCATATTGGCGGATGGTCCATGGGCGCTTTACATACATAGTGCTGTACGGCCCTCTTAAAAAAGGAGGAATACCAGCACCAAACTGTTCATGTCCCCATAGTACCGGGTCACTATGGTCTCCATAATGCTTGAGATTTAATTTTTGAAGCTCTGGTGTGCTTGACATTCCTTACATTTTAAAGTCTAATAACTTATGCTGACTTTTTGTATTTAAATGGTTTCAGGTTCTTGTTCTAATCGTTTTTGCTCTAAGCTTGCCGCCAGTCTTTGTTCTAGAATAGGTACTAATAAGGTTTTTCTTGGGTTGGTCTTGGCAAACGGATATAGTTCTAAAGTGCCCTTAATCCTTTCTTTTTCGTTTGGATAGCGATTGGTACCTACTGCCACTATTTTTCCGGCATCAAAAAGCGCTTGTTCCTTGTCGGCACTAGCGGCTATTTTCTTTTGAAGCTGTCCCTTTTTGAGAGCATCTAAGAAGCCATCACTGCCCATAAGCTGTTTGAATAAGGCTAAGCCCTTTTCCGCCAGTTGGGCGGTTAAACTATCAATATAATACGCACCATTGGCTGCATGTGCAGTTTGACCCAAATAACTCTCCTCTTTCAATACAAGCAACTGATTTCGGGCAATGCGCCTTCCAAATTCATTGTCTTTGTGATATAACGCATCATAACTTAAGTTGCCAATGGTGTCTGCTCCACCTAGAACGGCGGACATGCATTCTGAAGTCGTTCTAAGCATATTTACGTTGGGGTCGTAAATCGTTTTGTTGCGTTTGCTAGGAAACGCTACGATATGGCATGTAGGGGTGGTTTGGCCATAGGCCTCTGCTAACGTGTACCATAACCAACGCAATGCGCGTAGCTTAGCGATCTCAAAAAAATAATTACTGCCAATAGCTACTTTAAAAACAGGGGAGAAGGTAGATTCCTTTCTGTTTGAAAGGGTATTGCTAATATGATCTAAATAGTTTTGAGCCTGCGCCAAGCCATAGGCCAATTGCTGAACCATATTAGCACCTGCATTTTGATATAAGGCTACATCTATGGCAAAAATACCCAGGCAGCTTTGCACACTTTCTTCTAACCAAAGCTCGTCTATAATTTGGTAATCTGTCTTTAAATTGTGATACCAATTGCCCGTACGAGCCAAATGGCCTAGAATATCTAGATTGAGGTAAAAACGATGTTTTTTGCCAGCAAATGCCAAAAGTCGTGCTAAGCAAGACCTATCTAAAAAGTGAAAATTGAAATGAATGGGCGTGGTTTCCAATGGTATTCCATCCAATAAATCTTTCCAAACAATAGTACTGTCGGGAATCTCCAATAACAATACCTCGGCTCCTCGTGCAAGTACATCTAGCATCTTCTTTTTGGCTAGTGGCACATGCCCACAATAAATGCTATCTGCAATGCGCCATTCATGATCCTCTGCTATAGCGAAGGTAGGTACCCCTTTAAGATCATCAGCATGGTAAAAGGGCTTTACCGTTATGCCCTCCAGTGTAGCCCAAACCAAGGTTTCGTTGTAATCTGCACCACGCAAGTCAAATTGAATTTTTTGCTTCCATTGCTTGCTTGAAACTGGATTAAAGGCTTTAAAGAGTTTTTCATTCATACCTAACGGTTCTGCTTCACGTTGATACTATCTTCATGACCGATCAAGAAGACTTCTTCATCATCTTTTTTCATGTAATAGCGTTCCCGGGCATATTTTTCTAAAGCTTTGGGGTTTTGGAGGTCTTTCAGCATTTTTTTGTCTTTCGCAATCTCTTTTTTAAGAAAGGCCTTCTGTTGTTCTAGTTTTAGAATTTCTTGTTGTAGCTCGTGGTGAATGAGTGAGGAATTGGTATCAAAAAACACCATCCAAATCACAAAAATGGTAAGCACGAGCACATAAGTGTTACTGAAAAACTTGAATGCCTTAGTGTTTTTCAGCTTTTTCCATTCCATGATCGGATCAGTTTTTCGTTAATAATGGTACGCACCATGTCCACCGCAACGGTATTGTAGTGGTTATTGGGTATTATGAGATCAGCATACTCCTTAGAAGGTTCTATAAACTCATTATGCATGGGTTTTACAGCCGTTTGATATCGATACAATACTTTTTCTAGATCGTGACCGCGTTCCCGAATATCACGTTGCAACCGCCTAATCAAGCGCTCGTCCGAATCTGCATGTACGTATATTTTGATGTCGAATAGCGCACGCAATTTGGGATTGCTAAGTACCAAAATACCTTCAACGATTACCACAGGTTTGGGTTCAATAGCTGTGGTTCCCGCTAACCTTGTTTCTTCTACAAAAGAGTACTGTGGCATGGCAATAGCTTGCCCTGACTTTAGCGCTGCTACTTGTTCGATAAGCAGTTCAAAATCTATAGAGTTGGGATGGTCAAAGTTCACACGGGCTCGCTCTTCCTTATTCAAATGCGAAAGATCGTTGTAATAAGCATCTTGCGAAATGACCACTACTTCTCCTTTAGGAAGCTCTTCTACAATTTGGTTGACTACTGTAGTCTTTCCACATCCTGTGCCGCCTGCAATTCCAATGATCAACATGAACCCAAATTATGCATTAGAAAATCTATTACAGCTTGAAATCCCTTCAAAATAAACCACTTTGTTATGTTTTCGATTTCACCGTAGCTGTGGCTACGCTAAAATCTCCAAACCATTTTATTTTATTGCGCTTTCAACCTTCATTATGCTTCTCTAGTGCATAATTTGGGTGAACAAAAGTTTGACTAAAATTACACAATTGAAAAAACCCAATCACGGTTCTACCACTAGGAATATCAATTCGTGAAAAATTGAAGCTAGCCTTTCTAAGGGCTATCCTCCAAGAATGATGCCCATCAGCTCATGCGAGGTTGTTATATGGGAAAAGCGTAACTTTCAAATATGAGTATGGAAATCCTTATCCTATGAAGAATCAATATCGGGTCAGCGTAAATGAAGCGTACGAATTTGAGCTATCGGCTGCAGATGTCGGGTCGTTGGACCTGATACCTTTAGCAGCAAATCGTTTTCATTTAATTTCCGATAGGAAGACCTATACGGCGGATCTTCTTTCTAAAGATTTTGCCAATCGTACTTATGTAGTATCTCTTAACCAGCAACAATATCATATTCAAATTACGGATGCCTTGGAACAGTTGATTGCAGATATGGGTTATGTTTTGGAAGAAACGGCTACTGTTGATCGGATTCTAGCCCCAATGCCTGGATTGATTTTAGAAGTTGCAGTTACCCCAGGACAAGAAGTACGGCAAGGGGCTCCTTTACTCGTTTTAGAAGCCATGAAGATGGAAAATGTGGTTACGGCGCCATGTGATGGGGTTATTGGTGAGATTGGGGTCATTGTTGGCGATGCAGTAGAAAAAAATCAGGTATTACTTCATTTTGAATGAATAACAATGGGTTAAGAAGTCGATGAAACATCCATAACCATAAACTTAGTCTCACAGCACAATAAACCTTTAGATGTTACCAGTAATTACCCAAAAAATAAATAGTGTCACATGAAAAAAATTCTTGTAGCCAATAGGGGTGAAATTGCATTGCGGGTAATGCGCACTGCTAAGCGTATGGGCTTACAAACAGTAGCGGTGTACTCCGAAGCGGATCGCAACGCACTGCATGTGCGTTTTGCTGATGAGGCTTATTGCTTGGGACTACCCCCCTCCGATCAATCGTATTTGATGGGGGATAAGATTATTGAAGCAGCCAAAACCTTAGGGGTTGATGCTATCCACCCTGGTTACGGATTCTTGAGTGAGAATGCTGACTTTGCCGAAGCCGTTGCTAAAAGTGGCCTAATTTTTATTGGGCCACGACCTTATGCTATCCGTGTAATGGGGAGTAAACTTGCTGCCAAAGCTGCGGTTCAAGAATATGGGGTGCCCATGGTTCCAGGAGGAGAGGAAGCTATTTCGGATGTTGAAGAAGCCAAGCGAATTGGGGCTGCTATCGGTTATCCCCTGCTTATAAAAGCTTCCGCTGGAGGAGGTGGAAAAGGGATGCGCATTGTGGAGCAACCTTCAGACTTGGAGTCACAGATGCAACGTGCCATCAGTGAAGCTACCTCTGCCTTTGGGGATGGCGCCGTCTTTATTGAAAAATATGTGGCTTCGCCGCGGCATATAGAGCTACAAATTATGGCAGATGCCCATGGTAATATGATTCACTTTTTTGAGCGAGAGTGCAGCATCCAACGGAGACATCAAAAGGTGGTAGAAGAAGCACCTTCTTCCTTACTTAGTGAAGCGCTACGCAAAGAAATGGGGGCCGCAGCCCTTAATGTTGCTAAGGCCTGTGATTATATTGGTGCTGGCACCGTGGAGTTTTTGGTGGATGCCGATTCTCGCTTTTATTTTTTAGAAATGAATACGCGCTTACAGGTAGAACATCCAGTTACAGAATTAATCACGGGAGTAGACTTGGTAGAACTACAGATCAGGGTAGCACGAGGTGAAGCTTTACCCATGCGTCAAGAAGATCTGCAGATCAAAGGGCATGCCTTGGAGTTACGCGTGTATGCCGAAGATCCCAGGAACGATTTTTTGCCGAGTATCGGCAATTTAAAACGATATAATGTACCTCATGGAAAAGGCATAAGGGTAGACAATGGCTTTGAGGAAGGGATGGATATTCCTATTTATTATGATCCATTATTGGCCAAGCTAGTCACCTATGGTGCCACGAGGGATGAAGCTATTGCCACCATGCGTAAAGCTATTGCTGCATACGAGGTTGAAGGCGTTGAAACCACCTTGCCCTTTGGCGCCTTTGTAATGCAGCACAAAGCCTTTCGTTCAGGAGGCTTCGATACGCATTTTGTAAAAGAACACTATACCCCTAAGGCGTTAGCGGCTGATGAGAAAGCCAATGCTAGAATAGCGGCCCTCATTGCCTTAAAGCAGTATTTTAAAGATCAAAAGCAATTACGACTACCCATCTCTTAGGTTTATGGAAAAGGACAAACGAAAAATACTTCAGGAGCAACAAGCGCAAGCCTATTTGGGAGGCGGGCAAGAACGAATCGATAAACAACATGCGAAAAAGAAGCTCACCGCCCGCGAGCGTATTCAGTATTTATTGGACGAAGGCTCTTTTGAAGAGCTAGGGGCTTTGGTCACTCATCGAACTACTGATTTTGGAATGGACAAACAGATTTTTCCTGGGGACGGCGTGGTCACGGGTTACGGAACTGTGGGTGGCAGACCAGTATATATTTACGCCCAAGATTTTACGGTTTTTGGGGGAGCGCTCTCCGAAACCCATGCGGAGAAAATTTGTAAAATCATGGATTTAGCCCTCAAGGTAGGGGCACCTATTATTGGGCTTAATGATTCTGGCGGTGCCCGCATTCAGGAGGGGGTGCGTTCCTTAGGGGGGTATGCTGATATTTTTTACCGGAATGTAAAAGCTTCCGGGGTGATACCTCAAATCTCGGCGATTATGGGACCATGTGCAGGAGGAGCGGTGTACTCCCCAGCTATCACAGATTTTATATTGATGGTGGAACAAACCAGTTATATGTTTGTTACAGGTCCCAATGTAGTGAAAACTGTAACCAATGAAACGGTGACAGCGGAAGAACTCGGTGGTGCTAATACCCACGCGATTAAATCTGGAGTAGCCCATAGGACCGCAGCCAACGATGCAGCCTGCTTAGACGATCTTAAAAAACTACTGACCTATATACCACAGAGCAATAGAGCGGATATTGAGCCCGAGCCTTACGAATTGGGCACCGAGATTCGGGAACAATTGCGAGAGATAGTACCAGACAATCCCAACAAGCCTTATGATATGCATGAGGTGATTGACGGTATTTTGGATTTTACCTCCTTTTTTGAAATACAGCCAGACTATGCAGAAAATGTTATTGTCGGTTTCGGGCGATTGGGCGGTCGTAGTATAGGGGTTGTGGCCAACAATCCTTTGTTTTTAGCGGGAGTACTCGATGTGAAGAGTGCCATGAAAGCAGCACGTTTTACACGCTTTTGCGATGCTTTTAATATTCCTTTGTTGGTCTTGGTGGATGTTCCCGGTTTTCTGCCAGGTACCGATCAAGAGTGGTCCGGTATTATTACTAACGGGGCTAAATTGTTGTATGCCTTAAGTGAAGCTACCGTTCCCCGCATCACCGTAATTACCAGAAAAGCTTATGGTGGGGCTTATGATGTGATGAATTCAAAACACATTGGTGCTGATTTTAATTTTGCCTGGCCAGGGGCAGAGATTGCGGTTATGGGAGCCAAAGGGGCTTCCGAAATTATCTTTAAAAAAGAAATTTCCAATGCGGACGATCCTGAAACCCTGTTAGCGGCCAAAGAAAAAACCTATGCCGAGACTTTTGCGAACCCCTATCGGGCAGCAGCTAGGGGTTTTGTAGATGAGGTGATTTTACCAGAAAATACCAGACGCAAACTTTTAAAGGCTTTTGCCATGTTAGCCAAGAAACAAGTAACTAATCCTTGGAAAAAACATGGGAATATTCCCTTGTAGGTTTTGTTGGTTTTACAGCTTATTAAATAGTGACGGATTGTAAATGTCGGCCTATTTTTGCAGGATGCAACACGGTGGAAAAGGTAAAGCAAGTTTTGAGTTTGTTGCCCTAATGGCAGCACTCATGTCCATCGTCGCACTTAGTATTGATACCCTTCTACCTGCTATAGCCGACATCGGAATATCCATTAACAGTACCAATGCTACCGACAATCAAATGTTGGTGACCATGATTTTTTTGGGCCTGGGAGTAGGACAACTCATTTTCGGTCCGTTGTCAGATGCTTTAGGCAGA
The DNA here is from genome assembly GCA_039414375.1 of Bacteroidota bacterium. Lineage (GTDB taxonomy): Bacteria > Bacteroidota > Bacteroidia > Flavobacteriales > Flavobacteriaceae > Croceivirga. The sequence continues at coordinate 9,937 of JBCDGY010000004.1, forward strand.
AAGCCAGTTGTTTATTTGGGCATTTTGGTATTCGTTTTAGCCAGCTTTTTGTGTCTATGGGCTTCCAATTTAGAGGTAATGGTTGCCGGTAGAATACTACAAGGCATTGGCCTGTCCACCGCACGTACCATTTCTGTTTCTATTATTAGAGATCTTTATAAAGGAGATATTATGGCGCGTGTAATGTCTTTTGTAACGGCTTTTTTTCTTTTGGTCCCCATTGTAGCCCCCGCTTTTGGGAAGTTGATCTTAGAATGGTCTACCTGGCACGCTATTTTTTATGTGCAACTGGTGCTTACCATACTTGTGGGGATTTGGTTTTGGAAACGGCAGCCAGAGACTTTGAAACCTGAGCATAAAGCACCCTTCACGCGACATTTGTTTTGGAATGGTTTAAAGGAATTATCTCGTTTTCGAGATACTGTTGCGTATACCATTGTTTCTGGGTTGGTAACGGGATCTTTTTTAGTATACCTGAGTGCATCGCAGCATATTTTTGAAGCGCAATATGGTTTAAAGCAGGCCTTCCCCTATATTTTTGCGGGGCTGTCGGTTTCTATAGGGCTATCTACATTGCTCAATGGTACTTTAGTTATTCGCTTTGGGATGCGTAAACTCTCTACCATGGCTTTGATTGGTTATGCTTCCGTAGCACTCGCCTATGTATTGTTGTTCTATGGGGCAGACACTAATCCTAGTGTTTTTGTATTGGTAACCTTTTTATCCCTTCAATTTTTTTGCTTGGGCTTTATGTGGGGTAACTTTCGATCTATTGCGATGGAACCTATTGGTCACATTGCAGGTATAGGAGCAGCGATCAATGGTTTTTTCTCTACTGTAATCGCTATTCCCATCGCTTCTTTAATAGGATCATATGTAGAAAAAAGTGTGCTCCCTATGTTTATGGGCTTAGCAATTTGCGGCTTACTGTCTCTTGTGGTCGTTTTATTGGTTTATCGCATGAAGAAAGCAGATGTTAACCCATTGATGGGGCCTTAAGGTCAACAGGATCAAAAACAATACCACTACAAGAATCTGCATTGGCGCCGGTAACAGAAGCGAGAACATTAGTTCGCCCCAAATATTTTAAAACGCCCATAAAGGCAAAGACCATAGCTTCTTTAAAGGCGATAAACTTTTTTGGAGGCACAACTACAATAATGTTCGTTCCAACAGCTTTTTGAAGGGTTTCAATGAAAAAGTCATTTAGCGCGCCACCACCAGTTACTAAAAGTTGACTGCCTTTTTTGGGATTTTCCGCGGTAAGGCCTCTGGCGATTTGATCGCAATTGTGCTGAATAACGGTAAACAAGGCATCTTTAGTGGCGTAATCTTTACCGTCGAGCAGGGGTTGTACTTGTTCTATAAACCATTCGAAACCAACTGATTTAGGATAGGGGAGTTGGTAATAAGGAAGTTGATTTAAGGCTTCATATAATTCGGGCAGTAGTATACCAGTGGCGGCTAATTTTCCTCCGTCGTCATAGGGCAGTCCTATCTTTTGGGTGATATGATTCAAAGGCATATTGGCCATTCCAATATCGTAAGCTAAACGTTTTCCAGCTTTTTGGAAAGAAACATTGCTAATGCCCCCGAGGTTTAAGCAAAAATCATAGGTTTTTAATAACAAAGCATCTCCTATAGGGACCAATGGTGCTCCTTGTCCTCCCAGATGGACATCCAAGCTGCGAAAATCACAAATTACCTTTTGTTGCGTAATGGTAGCGATCTGTTGCCCATGGCCTAACTGAAAAGTTACGCCTTCTTCTGGTCTATGGTGTGAGGTATGGCCGTGGCTGGCTAAAAAATCTACTTGTAGATCGTGTTTTTTAAGGAATTGTTGCGCTTGTCTCCCCAACCACTTGCCATAGTCTTGATGTAGCTGTTCGTGATCTTCTTGAGAAAGGTGTATTGCATTTTGAAGTAACTGGTGCCACTTTTCGGAATAGGGTATGGTGGTGCACTGTCGAATTTCAAAATGCCATTGGGCGTTGTCCTCCCAAAACTGGCAATAGGCCAAATCCAAACCATCCAGTGACGTACCGGACATCATTCCTAAAACTTTGAATGTTCTCATGTTACCCGTTGGATTTTAAGAATTAAAGATACAGGCCTTTTCTCGTCATTCAATACTTCTATCCATTCTGCAACGGTGCCTTTTAGGGATTGTAGAAGTGCAGACCAGGCTTGAAAGGTTCTCGCATACCAAGCATGGCCATTACTAAAATTGCCGGGTAGCCCACGCCAAGCATCCGAAAGCCACTGACTTTCATAATTTTCCCCTAGCGTTAAAAGAGTGAAAGGATGTAAAGTTTGTATCAGTAAAAAGCCTTGCGCTTCAAGGGTATTCAATGTCTGTTGAAGCACTCTTGCAGTATTGTCCTTTTCATACAGGCAGAAATTAAAAACTGCTAGGTCAAAAGGAGCCTCCGGTATTGGTGTCCCAGCGGCAAGGTCCTCAAAGGTCATTTCATAATAGCTTTCGGGCCCTTGGTTACGCGCATGGTCCAGCAAAGCCATTGTAGCATCTAGGCCGATGGCTTTGATATTTAGTCGTGTCATTTCACGTGTCAACCAGCCTTCGCCACATCCGATATCTACGGCTTTTTGAGGATTTTCCTTTCTGATCTCTTTAAGAATTGCCACATTGGTAAAGGTACGGGAGGAGATCTGGTCAGCTTCAATTACTTTGATCCATTCCTCGGCATTCTCTTGCCATGTAGCACGTATATCACGATTCATATCCCAAGGTTTTCCAAGGTTATGGGAAGGGATCCTTTGGCGACCAGTTCTCCTAAGAAATGGGACTTGGCCACCTCTTGAAAAGCTTTAAAATCTTGATATACCACCACCACAGCTGTGGCCTTCTCCCAGGGGATTAAAGGAAGTACGTAAGGATTGCCAAAACAATAAAGTACCGTGCTTTTGGTGTTTATGACGGTTTTGATCTGTTCGATTTCATCAGGTGTTAAGCCAAAATTATGATTTGGCTTTGCCTGCCTGGGTGTTAAGCTCAACAATACCTGATCAGCATGAAGTGCACCGGGAGCCTCATCATCAATAAAGAAGGGTGCCGGATTACCTATTTGCAGGTATTGAAAGCCTTGTTCTCTAAAGTCACGAATGGTATTGGGGTTTCCCCATAGCATTGTAATACTGCCCTCAGCCAAGTTTTTCATGAGCGCATCATAGCCCACCATATTAAAGGCAGATACCTCTTTCCTAAAGGAAAAGGCTTTCGTTTTGAGTTGCCATAAGCGTTGAAAGCTGGCTTCAATTTGTTCTGGATTCCCCTTTTTAGCAATGCTTTCAATACCTGCTTCTGCATTATCGGTAAAGCATAATACATCATTCCCAGCCTCAAAAGCTGCGAGCTCTACCGCACCTTTTTCAGTAAAGTCGCCGGCTATGGCATGCATGTTTAAAGCATCTGAAATAATAAGTCCGTTCCATTGCATCTTTCCCCTTAAAAATCCGGTAATAATTTCTTTAGAAATAGAAGCGGAGATGTGCTTTCCAGAAGACAGCTCGGGTACGGCTAGGTGTCCCACCATAATGGCGTCTGTAAATTCTGCTTTTAAGGCTTGGTAGGGATAGAGCTCGTTTTCCAGTAATGTTGCTTTGGACTTGTCAATTAGAGGGAGGTTTAAATGAGAATCGGTATGCGTATCCCCATGGCCCGGAAAGTGTTTTAAGGCATTGGCTGTCCCTAAGGACGCCATACCTTGACAGTATGCCCTGGCATAGTTTACTACTTTTTGCCGGTCATCACCAAAGGAACGGTAACCGATAACTGGGTTTTTGGGGTTTTGATTGATATCCACCACGGGTGCTAGGTTCCAATGAATGCCTATTTCCCGACAGTCGCTTGCAATAGCCTGACCTACCTGAAAAACCAAATGTTCCTCTTGCTGTAGGGCCCCTAGGGTAATAGCATAAGGGTATTGTGGAGTGTCCTCAATACGCATGGCTAATCCCCATTCAGCATCAATAGCGATGAGCAAAGGCAAGGGCGCAGCTTTTTGATACCGTTGAATAAGTGTCTTTAGGCGGTCGTAGCTTTGGGTATTGTGTATGACTTCTTGAGCGCCTTCAAAATTGGTAGCTGCACTGGCACGACTATGAAAAAAGCAGAGACTACCGATATATTGTTCGCGAATAAGATGCTCTAAACGCTGTACTTCTTCTTCGGAATCGTTAATAAAAGCAGCCGGCATTAAGAGCTGTCCAACCTTCTGTTTGATAGAAAGTTGGGTGCTAGCTTGTTGATAAGTAGGGATATCAAACATCGGCGGCACCTTTTTTTCCATAAGTAGCAGGATACTTTAAAAAAGGAAGGATAACGAAGGCAGGTATAGCCGCTACCAATACACCAATAAAGAATCCACTATACCCTAGCCATTCCTGTATATAACCACTAAGCATGCCAGGTAACATCATTCCTAGCGCCATAAAACCAGTAGCAATCGCATAATGTGAAGTTTTCGAGTTTCCTTCGGAAACAAAAATTAAATACATTAAGAAGGCAGTAAATCCGAAGCCGTATCCGAATTGCTCGAGTAAAACAGTACCGATAACAGCTGTCATACTAGTGGTTTTACTTAGGGCTAACAGGGCATAGCAAATATTGGGCAAGTTTAAGGCGATCATCATGGGTAGCATCCATTTTTTAAGTCCATCTCTGGAAATTAAAATACCCCCCAAAAGTCCTCCTAAAGAGAGCATAATGATGCCCAAAGTCCCGTAAATAGTGCCTACGGCTTCTGTAGATAGAGCCAACCCGCCCGCTTCGCGATTATCTAATAAAAAGGGAGAAGCCATTTTTACCAACTGCGATTCTCCCAAACGGTAAGTCAAGATAAAAAGTAAGGCAAGACCAATTTTAGGTTTTTTAAAAAAGTCACCAAAGACCTGAAAAAATGTTTTAGACGTTTTTTTAGGGGTATTTTCAGATTCCTCAAATTTTGGGGTAGCAAAAAAATTGGAGACCGTAAGTCCAACCATCAAGAATGCCGTAATAATCATAGTCCAGGACCATGCCTTAGTATTGTTGCCGTAGGTATTTTCAAGATAGCCTGCCAAGATCACCAGTAGACCTTGTCCTGTAACCATGGCCAAACGGTAAAAAGTACTACGAACGCCAATATAAAAGGACTGCTTTTTTTCTGATAAGGCGATCAAATAAAAGCCATCTACGGCAATATCATTAGTGGCCGAAGCAAAGGCAGCCATCCAAAAGAACGCTAAGCTGATCACAAAGAAGGCACTGGTTTGTAAACTTAAACCAATACCCAAGAAAGCAAAACTTACTAGTAATTGCATCACTAGAAACCATTTGCGCTTGGTACTATTTAAATCAATAAAGGGACTCCATAAAGGCTTGATTACCCAGGGTAAATACAACCAACTGGTATATAGTCCGATTTCGGCATTGCCGATACCTAGTCGTTTGTACATGATTACCGATACGGTAACTACCATGATGTAGGGGAGCCCTTGGGTAAAATAAAGTATGGGTACCCAGTACCACGCTCCTTTATCGATATTGGCATTTGTCATCGGCGGTGTTTTAAAAGATTGTCATAAATACTGATTTCAGAGCCCTCGATAGGAACGGCGTTTACCGTTTTTTGGTAGTAGGCCTCAGGGCCTACGCCTCCGATAATGGCATACGTATATCCCATCTGCTTGAGTGCATCTAGACTTTCGATAAGTAGTATTTGACCAATACCTTTGCCGCGCTCCTTGTCCAGCACTCCAGTAGGGCCAAAATAGTTTTTAGCGGTACACTCAAAGCAGGCAAAACCTAGGATGTCCTGATCGCGCTGCGCTATAAAACAACGCGTTGGGGTATGTGCAAAGGCTACTGCTACTTCATCGGCCCAATTCGAAGAAAAGTGTTTTTTTACCCAAGAAACTACCAATGAACGCTCTGGTGCTATAGGCCTCCTTATCAAAACACCTTCTTTTTCAAGCAGTTCTTGTTTTTTGCTTGTTATATTCGGTAGTCCTATAAGCCTAACTAACATATCTTTCATATGATCCCATCAATTTTTAAGTGGTTACAAGTAACCGCTATAATTATTATCGCGCACCTTCTTTTAGCCATTCTGCAAAGATCTTAAGCTGTAATTCAAAGCAAGCTGTTGGATAGTGTATCTCGAAGATATGTTGGAAAAAAGTGAAATGATTTTCATGTCATCGAAATTCCTTTATGTAAAACAATAAAGTATCGCTTTTGGCACCCATGGTATTTTGAACCTGAATACCGAGTTCTTGTTTTTTGAACTTTGCTTTCTTTTTAAGGGAAAAATATCCTTCAAAATCGTCCTTGCCCATATATGTTTGCTGTAGTAAGGTATTTGTTCCTCCTTCATCAGTTTCAAAGAGGCTCAAATACCGCGGCACACTATCTTTATGGATTACCTTAACTTCCCAGATATCTTTTTTCTCTCTTACATTAATAAGTTTGGGCCTTAATAAAGGTTTGGTTGTTTTTTCTAATGCAGGAACCTTTGCGGGAGAACGGTACACTTTTTTTTTGAGATATTTCACCACATCATTGTGTTGTCCCATTAATGATTTGGCACTAAAAAAGACATTTCCCCGTACAGATTTCATAGCCCGTGCCATGGCTAGTTGCTCGGGTATTTCACGCTTTTTATTCCAAGCCTTGTCTGCGTTGTTTCTTATTTTGTAGGGACCATTGCCCATAAATAGCAGTGTGTTTTGACTGCGACTCGCCCACCATTCCGTCACTTTTTGATGTGAGGCTTTTGGATGATTCATACTCCAATAGGCCTGAGGTACAATGTAATCGATCCATTGGTTTTCGATCCATACTAAGGGGTCGGCATAAAGGTCTTCATAAGTCGTTTGACCTGCTTGAGTCTCGGAACCTTGTGGATCGGTACTTTTATTTTTCCAAACGCCAAAAGGGCTAATCCCAAATTGCACCCATGGCTTTTTGCGCTGTATCATTTGATGGACATTCTCCACCAAAGAATCGACATTACTCCTTCGCCAATCTCCTAAGGACTGGTTTTGTGTGGCATATTGTTGATACGCTAGGGAGTCATTAAAAATGGCCTCTGGAATTTTATAGGGATAAAAATAGTCGTCAAAATGTACTCCGTCGATCGCATATTGATCTACTACTTCTTCAACTACTTCGGTAAGGTGTTTCCAAACGGAGGGTATACCCGGGTTGTAATAGTTTTTCTTGCCATATTTCACCATCCAATCTCTTTTTTGGTAAAAATCATGGTTGGCATCTAAAAGCGTGGTATCCAGATCAAAAGTAGCACGATAAGGATTAAACCATGCATGAAATTGCATACCACGTTCGTGGGTGCTGGCTATCATCCATTTGAGTGGGTCTTCGAATCCTAGTTTTGGTTGTCCTTCTTCCCCGGTAAGATAGCGTGACCAAGGTGCTTTTTTGGAAGGGTATAGCGCGTCACCTGCGGTGCGTACTTGAACAATTAGGGTGTTGAAATGAAGTGCTTCGTAGGTATCGAGAATTTTTAAAAAATCTTCTTTTTGCTGTTCCACGTTATCCGCTCCACTTTTCGGCCAATCGATGTTTACAACAGTAGCCACCCAAACCCCTCGAAATTCTTCTTGCGGAAAGTTTTGAATACTACAAGCAGCTAGCGAAAGACCAAGAAGCACTAAGCAAATTTTCTTCATATCAAAAACATAAAAAAGGCCTAAATATTTGTATTTAGACCTTTTTTCAACTAAAACATCAAATTATATAGATGGATCATCTGGGGTATTCGGATTGCTATTTCGTTCTACATCAGGATATGGATAAAAATTTCTATTTCGCTCTTCTGTATAATTCATAGAGGTGCCAGTAGGTTGTGGTCTTCCAAATCTACGACTATCTTCTAAGCTCATACCTGTTAAAAACAATTCAGCTCTCCTGTTTTTGTACACTTCGAGCAGGAGCGCTTCTACAGTACTTGCTCCGGAATAGGCAGGGAGGTTTGCGTTCACCTCGAAAGGATCATCTGTATCCGTTAATACTTCATTTAAAGCAGCAGTGGCAGCGCTGATGTTAGGCGAAGTAAGTCTAAGATTGGCTTCGGCAATAATAAGATTCATTTCATCAGGTAAGTATACAGGGATAGGCTCTGTAATTTCATTAAAGAAACCTGCTATATCCTCTATGGGAAGCGCATTTTGGTTAGATTCGGCTAGTGGAACTAAATAAAATGAAAGCCGACCATCCGCAGGGTCAAATGTAAAGGTAGGTTCTGGTAGCCCAAAATTATCTCTGGGTTTGAAGTTAGGGGCATCGTTCTGAATCACTCTTGCCCAGATCGGATTTTGATTTTGTCCATCGTAAGCAAAGATTGAGGTTACAGACAGGTCTACACTGGTTGCCGCTGTAATAGCTGCTTCATAATTTCCAGAAAATAATGCATATCTCGCCGTGGTTGCCCTAATGGTATTTACTAAGTCGATATTACCTAGCGTAATAGCATCGGTGAACTCTGCTGAAGGGGCTGTAGCAGCAAGTTCTGCAGCGGCCTCATTCAATAGGGTTAAAGCTGTCTGAAAACCTTGATTTCGTGAAATAAAACTCGCGTCATTATTATTACTGGAGGTAGTTATCACCTGCTCGTAGTTTTGTGCTAAGCTACCTATTGTTAGTGCTTTGAATAATTTAGCATGAGCTATTAAACCACTTCTTGTTCCTGCTTCTAACTCTATGTTAGGGGCATTGGCTTCAATATCTTCGGCTATTTTAAGGATTTGAAGCATATTGGACCAAAGGCCTTGAACATTACTGTTAAAATTAGGTAAGGCAGTACCGCCATCTTCCAGTTCTATCATATTTTGAAAAGTAGTGGTGATCCCACCTTCACGTGTGGTAATAGCTGGGGTCTCTACAATAAATCGTAAACCAGTGGTAGAATATAGTTGTTGCATACCTACGGCGGCCGCAAAAATTCCCTCTCTGGAAGAAAATACTTGATCCGCTGTAGCGGCATTAGGGTCATCAAAATTGGTTTCACAAGACATCAGTCCTAGGAATAGTGAAACACAAATCGCTAAATATTTGAAATAATTTTTCATCGTTTTCATGGTTTAATTAGAAGCTTACGTTTACACCTAATTGAAAGGTTCTTGGGATTGGAACTCCAGCAAAATCGAATCCCCGTACTCCGTTACTCTGGCCAGCAGTATTGATCTCAGGATCCCACCCAGAGTAATCATCCCATGATATAAGATTACGTCCCACTAAACTTATTTTTACATTGTCAATACTATCAAAAGGAGGTTTAAAGTCGTAGCTCAAAGCGAGTTCTCTTAATTTCACAAAGGAACCGTCTTCTACAAATTCTTCAAAGATACCCGCTTGAGCACCACCAGTACCTTTGGGTCTATTGCCTAATAATTCTTGTCCTACATTGGCTCCGCCTCCAAAAATCACGTTATCCAAAAGCCGTCTATTCCAGTTAAAAATATCAAAGCCTTGAACTGCATCGAGCTGTACCCTTAGTGTAAAATTTTTGTAGGTAAATTCATTTATTAAGGATCCAAACCATTCAGGATTAGGATCTCCAATTACTTTTGAGGTAGTACCATCTTCATTCGCACCAGCAAAAGGATATCCGTTCTCATCTAATGAAATGGAGCCATCCGCCTCTCTAGCATAGAACTGTCTATAAAACACGCCTAATGGTTCTCCTTCGATAACGAAATTGGTACCAAAACTGCCCGCTAGTGCAAACTGGCCACCTCCGGCTACCTTAGTTACCACATTTTCATTGGTAGAAAAAGTTGCTGTAACGTCCCATGAGAAATCATTAGTTTTAACAGGCGCCCCTCTTAATAGAAGTTCAATTCCTTCATTTTCCAAATTACCAACGTTCTCAATTCGGGTATCGAAGCCTGTGGAAGGTGCAAGCTCTCTAGGTAATAAAAGGTCGGTAACATTTTGCTTGTAATAAGTAAATTCAATACCCAAGCGATTATCGAATAATCCAGCATCAAAACCTATTTCAAATTCTTCTTGACGCTCTGGTGCTAAACCCAAATCACCCTGCTCATCATCTGGCGTTAAGAAGGGAGATCCATTTAATGCACCTGGATTAAAGCTAGTAAACCTCTGGAATGCTGATAAGGCTGTTAAGTTTCCAGCTTGTCCCCAAGATGTCCTTAATTTGAAAGTATTAAATACACTTCCAAAGGTATTCTTCCAAAAATCTTCATCTGAAATTACGTAGGATAAACTAGCTTTACCAAACAATTGATTACGTTCATCTTCTCCAAAAGTAGAAGCACCATCGACTCTAAGTGCTCCATTCAAATATAGCTTATCTTTATAGCTAAGTGATTGTTGTACAAATGATCCCCAGTAAGATATTTGGGATCTACGTTCCCCTTGTGCAACAATACCGCCACTGGTGGCCACTTCAACTATCGGGGCTAATCCCTCTGCTTCGATACCTATGCGATCGAACTCTTCATACTGCCAAGAACCACCAACAGTAGTTGTAGATTGAATGGCCTCATTCAAAGCTGTCTTGTATGTCAAGTTAAAATCACTATTGTATTGAAAATTGTTGATATCTGCTCTTCTTGCAAAACCATCTCCGCTAGGAGAAGTATTGTTAATTGGAATGAATGCCGTAGCAGACTGATTAAAAAAGTCTAACCCTAACAAGTAGCTAGCACTTAGTTTATCGGAAATAGTTGCATTCAATCCTATACTGGTGATTACCCTGTTAACTTTCTGTCCAAAATCAAATCTATTAACAGCCTCGAGCGGATTTGTTCTCGGAACTAGTAAAGAAGTGATAGGATATACCCCTGAAGCGTCCGGGTTCGGATTTACACTATTATCACTAAAAACAAAGCCTGTAATGGCTCCGTATGCAGAGTTAATACCTCCGTTTGGAATGTCATTACTTACACTTCGTACATAGTTGAGCCCAGTGTTGATCTCTAACCAGTCCCAAGCTTTTTGAGTAATATTTGTTTTAAATCCAATACGTTGAAAATCGGTATTTTTAATAATTCCTTCGTTATCTAAAAATGACCCGGAGATATAGTATGAAGTACGTTCGTTACCCCCGCTAACTGATAAAAAGTTTTCCAGACCAAAACCAGAACCAAAAAAATCATCTTGATAGTTAAAACGTTCAACAGGAACTGTCTCTAAATTACTTCGATCAAAAGGATCTACCCAGGCTAAAGGTACGGTGTTGTAATCAATCTCTTTTCTCAATTCATTTACTCTTAAACTGGTAGAAAAACTGAATTTAGGTTCACCAGTGCGCCCTTTTTTGGTAAATATCTGAACTACACCATTACTTGCTCTAGAGCCGTATATAGCGGCAGCGGCAGCACCTTTGATAACCTCGATACGTTCAATATCGTTGGGATTTAAATCTACCAAACGGTTTTGAGAAGTACCGCCTAGGTCGACTAAGTTGTCGCTATTACTAGAATTGCTAATCAATATCCCATCAACGATATACAAGGGATCAGAATTTCCTAAAATAGTTCCAGGACCTCTAAGTCGGATGCTGATACCTCCGGCAGGGTCTCCTGAATTTTGTTGAACGAGTGCCCCGGAAATTTTTCCTGATATGGCTTGATCTACAGCAATAGCCCCGTTGTTGACTAGTTCTTCTGCTTTTACTGAAGAAATGGCATTACCCAAGGTTCGTTTGTTTACTCCTACAGTATTACCTGTAACGACAACCTCATCTAGGCTTAGCAAATCTTCTGCAAGTTCAATGTCGTTGGTAAGCTCACTAGTACTTCCTAACTCAAGAGCTAAATTATTATTGGAATAACCAATGTAACTTGTGGTTAGCGTATACGTACCTTCTGCTAAGTTTGCTTCAAAAGTGTATTGTCCGTCAAAATCAGTGACTCCCCCAAAGGAAGTGTTGGCAATAAAAACAGAAGCACCAATAATAGGACTTCCAGTACCACTTTCGGTAACGGTTCCAGAAAAGCTATATTGATTTTGCGCATGTAGGCCCAGAGAGCAGACCAATGAACAAAATAATAAAAGCTTGAACCTGTTGTTTACAAGGTTAAAAAAGACTTTTTCCATAAAGTGCATTAAAGTTTAATTAGTAATAAAATTATAGCGCACAAAACCTTCCATAGCCTCATATTCGGCTAGGCCTAGTGCATTGTATTTATTGGCAGTTTCTTTATTTCGTTGTTCGGCCCGTTGCCAGAACTCTCGCTCGTCATTACCGGGGAACATGGCACTGTCTTTTTGTGACTGGTGCTTAAAAATAGCGTTGATCTTACGGGTCATATCTTTGGGACCTACTGGGACCGCCATTTCCATATCGGCGATATCCCACTCTTGCCATGCACCGCGATAGAGCCATACATAACAATTTCTAATCCACTCCACACGATCCGCTAATAGGCGTTCAATGGCTTTGTAAACAACCTGTAAACAAACACGGTGGGTACCGTGAGGATCTGAAAGATCACCCGCAGCAAATATTTGATGAGGTTGAATACGGTTCATTAAATCGTAGGTAATCTTGACGTCTTCTTCACAGTACGGTTTTTTCTTAACTGCCCCTGTTTCATAAAAGGGAAGATTCAAAAAGTGTGCATTTTCTTCAGCTACCCCGCAATAGCGACATGCCGCTAAAGCTTCCCCTTTTCTAATAAGACCTTTAAAGTTTTGTATTTCAGGACTGTCTACCTGACCAGGTTGCTTTGTAGCCAAAAACTTACGTACCTGTAGTATCTGCTTTTTTAAGCTGTCATTGTCTTTTTGCACGTCGGTTGCAAAATCTAAAAAGCGGATGACCTCATCATCAAAAACTGCAATGTTTCCAGAAGTTTGATATGCTACGTGCACTTGGTGTCCTTGATCTACTAACCTCAAAAGGGTGCCACCCATGGAGATAACATCGTCATCGGGATGGGGACTAAAAATCAAAGAGGTTTTAGGATGCGGCTGAGCGCGTTCTGGCCTATTACTATCATCGGCATTGGGCTTACCTCCTGGCCAACCAGTAATCGTAGCTTGCAAATGGTTGAATACCATGAGATTAATTTGTTCCGCAGAACCTACTTCTGCGACGAGGCTACCCATACCATATTCGTTGTAATCCTCGTTGGTTAACTTTAGAATGGCCTTTCCCAGCTTTTCCGATAACCATATGGTTGCTTTCTTGATTAGGGCGTCATCCCAATCACATTCCGCAACCAACCATGGCGTTTTTTTTCGGGTTAGGGCCGAAGCCGAGGCTTCATCTAATATAAAGTCACAGTTGGGATGGTGTTGTAAGAATGTTGCTGGTACCGATTCTCTAATGGTACCTTCAACAGCGGTTTTAATGATGTTGGCTTTTCCTTCTCCCCATGCCATCAAGATAATACGCTTGGCTGCCATTATCGTACCTACCCCCATAGTAATGGCTCGATTGGGGACATTTTCTTGTCCAAAGAAGTCACTTGCTGCGTCCAATCGCGTCACCCGGTCTAAACGAATCAATCTTGTTTTACTCGTCAAAAGGGAGCCAGGTTCGTTAAAACCAATATGTCCGGTACGTCCAATACCCAAAACTTGGATATCAATTCCACCAACATTGGCAATTTTTTCTTCATATGCCTCACAATATTCTCGAACTGCGTCTTTGGATAAAGAGCCTTTCGGAATATGGATGTTTTCTGGAAGAATGTCAATATGATCAAACAAATGCTCATTCATGAAGCGAACATAACTATGAATGGAATCTGGTTCCATAGGGTAGTATTCGTCTAGATTGAATGTGATTACATTTTCAAAGCTCAAGCGCCCTTCTTTATAAAAGTTTACCAAGTATTCGTAAACTTTGGTTGGTGTTGAACCAGTAGCCAGTCCAAGAACTGCCATTTGACCTTGTTCCTTTTTTTCTTGAATAAGGCGTGCAATTTCACTAGCTACATAAAATGAAGCCTTCTCAGAATTTTCATGGATAATAGTTTGTATACGCTCATACTTACGCGCTTCGATGTTTTCCGTTTTTTCTGGCACAATAGCGATCATTATAGGGTATAAATAACAGTTTGGTCTCAAATGTATGCAAAAAACGGCATCGATTGCATCTTTAGATGAATATTTTTTTAAATCACTTAGAGGAATCTTGCATAAATCTACAAGAATTTGCTGTTTTTCAAAAAAACAAGCTTTGAAATGATTACCTTTAATGCCATGCTAAAAGCAGAACGACAAGAATTTATTATGAACGAGGTGCGGATACATAGCCGCATTTTATTATCTGATATGGCAGATTTACTCAAAGTCTCTATTGATACGGTTAGGAGGGATATTAAGGAGTTAGATGCCGAGAAGCGATTAAAAAAAGTTCATGGGGGAGCCATATCCTTAGGATTTAATAATTACGGTATGGTAGGCCAGCAAATTTATGCCTTGGATAAGAAGGCCGAAATAGCTGAAAAGGCCATATCACTTGTTAAAGAAGGACAGGTTATTCTGCTCAGTGGAGGAACTACTAATTTGGAAATTGCCAGAAAGTTACCTCCTAAATTGCAGTTAACTTGTTTTACCCCAAGCTTACCTATTGCAGTACAATTATTAGGGAATAAAAATGTGGAAGCAATTTTTATAGGTGGTCGATTATCGCATAATTCGCAGATCACTGTCGGAGGAAGTGCAATTAATATGCTCTCCGAAATTAATGTTGATATTTGCTTTTTAGGAACAAATTCTATCCACCCTGTTCAAGGGGTCACAGAATTTGATTGGGAAATTGTGCAAATGAAAAAGGCGATGATTCAAAGCTCCCGAAAGGTAGTTTCTCCCTGTATTTCTGAAAAAATTGGAACGGCACAACGCTATAAAATCTGTGCTGTTGCTGAAATGGATACCGTAATTACAGAATTGGATCCTTGGGATCCAAAACTGGAAGTTTTTAAAAACATGAATATAGAATTGATATAATAGTGATCGAAAAACCACATATAAAAATAACCGAGCAACCCTCTCACTACGACGATTTGGAGAAAGCCACTACGGCTAGCTTACTCCAAAATATGAATCGAGAAGACCAAAAAGTAGCGGAGTCCGTTGCTAAAGCAATCCCGCAAATTGAAAAACTAGTAGACCAATTAGTCGAGCGGTTTCAAAGATCTGGGCGTTTGTTTTACATAGGGGCAGGGACAAGCGGTCGTTTAGGGATTTTAGATGCCTCTGAAATACCGCCAACTTTTGGGATGCCCCACGATCGTGTGATTGGGCTTATTGCTGGGGGTGACGTTGCTATTCGTAAAGCGGTAGAGTTTGCAGAAGACGATGTTCTACAAGCATGGAAAGACTTACAGCACTATAATATTAATGCCAATGATGTGGTTGTGGGTATCGCCGCATCGGGAACCACTCCCTATGTGCTAGGAGGTGTTCAGGATGCTCGCTCTAAGGGTATTTTGACTGCTGGAATTACCAATAATCCCGGATCTCCATTAGCTACTGCTGTAGATATTCCTATAGAATTAGAAGTGGGGCCAGAATTTGTTACCGGGAGCACTCGGATGAAGAGTGGTACAAGTCAGAAATTGGCTTTGAATATGATTTCTACGGCCTTGATGATTAGAATTGGGCGTGTGAAGGGTAATAAAATGGTTGACATGCAATTGAGCAATCATAAATTGGTAGATCGCGGAACGCGATACCTTATGGAGGCTTTGCATTTAAACTATGAGGAGGCTAAAGCGATGCTCACAAAATACGGTTCTGTTCGAGAAGCGATGGCACAGCTTAAATCTTAAAATGCGCGAGGTTGATTTTGAGTTACGATTAAGTGGAGGTCACCCAAACGCTTTGGGGCAGACTGTAGATGTGGTAGATGATATTCTAACTGATACTAGCTTGTTTGACAACTTGTTTAAATGTTATTTTTCAAAAGACCCTTTAGTCCGATTGCGAACCTCCAATGCGATGAAAAGAATTTGCAAAGTTAGAAAGGACTTATTAGCACCCTAATATTCCCCGCTTTTTGCAAGAAATAACAGCAATTGACCAAGCTTCTGCCCGGTGGACGCTCTCCCAACTTTTTTAGCACTTGAAAAAGAAATGACGCGGTCTGAAAAAGTTAAGGCAACTGGTATTATGAAGCACAATTTGACCCATAGTTTAGATTGGATTGTAATTACCCAAACCTGAAATACCCTAGGTAGCTGGGCCAGTAAAGACCCAGCGTTAAAAAAGTGGTTGTTGCCCCATTTAGAAACACTAAAACAAGACGATCGAAAGGCAGTCCGCACAAAGGCCATAAAGACCTTAGGCATATTGTTATAAGTTGCTGCTAGAGATATTTTAAGGGTTATCTCCTAATAATTAGCGATAGGGGATCTAATTCTAATTATTCTTGTTTGCAATATTACCCCAAGAAACTACTGGACTGGATCTAGGCGATAAATACCTTTGCCTTCTATTCCCACATATAAAAGCCCATCTGGTCCTTGATTAACACAACGTACACGACCCATACCATCCAAAAGTTTTTCTCGATACACAACTTTATTATTTTCAATAACAAGTCGCTCTAAGTATTGAAAGGCCAAAGAGCCTGCAAAAACATTGGATTTCCACCCTGGATATTTATCTGAACTTAAGACAGCCAACCCAGATGGGGCAATAGAGGGTACCCAATAGTATAAGGGTTGCTCCATCCCTGGTTTTGTAGTTTCGTCGGTTATCTTTGTTCCACTGTAGTTGATGCCGTAGGTGATTACCGGCCAACCATAGTTCTTCCCCTTTGCAATAACATTCAATTCATCACCACCTCTTGGTCCGTGTTCATGAATCCAAATAGCTCCTGTTTCAGGATGCTTGGTCATCCCTTGAGGGTTTCGGTGACCATAACTAAAAATTGCCTTTTTAGCGTCTTTCTTGTTAACAAAAGGATTGTCACTGGGAATACGACCATCATCATGAAGGCGATAGATTTTACCACAATCCTTAGTAATGTCTTGTGGGTTTTCATCTCTATTGCCGCGGTCTCCAATAGAAAAATATAAGTAACCCTCATCATCAAAAGCCAAACGGGAACCAAAATGATATGGTTTGTCACTATTGGGGCCTGCCTTATACAATACCTCTTGTTGTGATAATTGATTGTTACGCAGTTGGGCCCTCATTATGGCTGTATTTCCCCCTTTACCATTCCCCTCACTGGATGCATAAGACAAATAAATCCATCTGTTGTTTACAAAATCTGGATGGATCTTAACGTCCATAAGACCTCCTTGCCCCATAACAACTACTTCTGGTGGACCTTTTATTTCCGCCTTCTTTCCATCTTTGAAATGTAGGAGTGTTCCCTTTTTCTCGGTTAAAAGGAGGGAACCATCCGGTAAAAAGTCAAAACCCCAGGGTATTTCAAGCTCTGGAACAATGAGCTTAGCGTTAATGGTTTTGGCGCTCGGCGTATTGATCGTTTGGTCTATGGATTGCGCACATCCAACAAGTGTAATCATCAAAAAATAAATGACCACCGTACAATTTTTCATACTTTTAGCGTTGTTATGTTATAAGTTATATCATAAATATAGAGCCCCAAAGGCAATTAATAGATTTAAAGTCATAACTATAGCTTAAATTTTTACAATCAGAAACTAAAGGCCCCCGAATCCGGAAGTTTCTTTTAAACCAGGCTTAACCTATGTCAGGCAATAAAACAAGACGATTAGTTTTCGTCATTATTTTGGCCGTATGTTCTGTAGCGGTCTTTTCTGCTGTGATTAGGAAAGATCTCCACCTCAACGATATCTCTTTCTTTTCCAGTAGTCAAGGAACATCCAATCTTTATCAAAACACAGCCACCAAAAGTAATTCAGCGCTAAATCAAAAGCTTAGCGCTTCGCAGAACCCCATGTTTATGACCGTTATTCAAGGGGCAGACGAAGAAGTGGGATGTAGTGATAACGGCTTTACCGTAGCTCGGTTTAACCTGTGCGGCGATTCTGATGATCGCACCATATCCCTTGCCGGAGGTCCTTATGGGTCGGTGGAATGGCAGATTTTGGGTGGCTCATGTACACCTGATGTTAACGAAGATTGTCCGAATACTACAACGACCTGCTACACAACGGTAGGAACTGGACAGACTTTTAATTTAGATGCGGCAACCATCCCAGCAGGATCGGGTACCGAATTCAGGGTGCTTGTGGATGGACTGGCCTACTACTTCAAGGTTAAGAAAAGTACCATTACGCAAACGAGTATCAAACGAGACTTTATTTGTGGGGAAGATGGTCGTATCCAAATTACCAATTTATCGAGCGCCTATGAATTTAGTATTGATAGTGGACTTGGTTTTGGACCATGGCAAAGCTCTCCGATTTTTGAAAACTTAACTCCGGGCACTTACATAGTTAAGGCTAGATTAGAGAACACTCCTAATACTTGTGAATATCCTTATGATCCTATCGTCATAGAACAATTGGACATAAGCATGGACGTAGTGCTCGTAGATGCGCTGTGTTTTGGGGATACAGGAAGTATTGAAGTAACGGTAAATGACGTTCCTGGTCCCTATAGATACACCTTACTAGATGAAAATGGCATACCACAAGAATTTACCACTTTCATCACCAATAATCCATATACTTTTGGTGCGGTAGGTTTTGGTACCTATAGTATCCAAGTAGAGACGCAACAGTGTTTAGGGGATCCTTTAAATGGAATTCCTGCTCCTCGACAAGATTTTGATGTCAATGGCGATCCTTTAGTCATTGGCGATGGCGTTACGGCTTTATCCGCCTCTACCGAGGTTAACGAGAGTCTTAGTTCTGTTCCTGGCTGTGGATCACCTTCGGTAGATATCATTGTAAGAACTTCGGGGGGTACACCGCCTTATACTTTTACAGTTAGCGATGGTGGAAATTCTGGGGGGTCTTATGCTACGCAAACTACCTATAATGTTGCCACTGCAGGATCTTATGATTTTACGATTACCGATGCCGTAGGATGCGAGATTACCGCCTCTGCCGACGTAGAAGAATTAACGCCTCCCGATGTTAGCGTTGCGGGGGTAGATGGCACCTGTACCAATGGAGGAGCACGCCTAAATATTACTGTTATTGATGCCAAAGGTTATAATTTATCCTTTAGAGCGGATCCTGGGGATCCTTGGAGTAACGATCCTATACTATCCGTATCCGCAGGCACCTATAATTCCATACAAGTACGCTACGAACAAGGCGGCTTTAGTTGTTTTATTACCCTGCCAGATGTTATTACCGTTACGGAGAGCGGCGCCATTAATGGTGCAGATCCCACTTGGGTGGACTTAGCCTGTGATGGTGCTGGGGGTGTTATCAATGGGTCTATCGATTTCCCTGGCGTCTATACCGGAGCTGGTGGAGGGCCTTTTGAGTTTAGTATTAATGGGGTAGACTTTTTTCCGCAGCAAACCTTTAACAATCTATCCGCAGGGAATTATGCCCCCGCCGTAAGAAATGGATCAGGTTGTCGCCGAGATTTTACCGCAATAACGATTGCCGATGTAGATCCGCCTACTGATATTGCCTTTACCCAAAGCAATACCAACTGTGCAGCGAATACCTCCGATGTGCAACTCGCTGTTACCGCCAATGCAGCCATTGTTAGTTTTGAGGTAATCAGCCCAGTAACTATCAACAATGGGGCTAACGATACTTTTGTTGGGCTCACCAATAATGTGAACCATGTTTTTAGAGTAACTGATGCCAATAGTTGTATTTACGAAGAGAACTTTACACCAGCCGTTATCAGTTCCATACGAGCCAGAGTGAAGTCTGGAGGAGATTTACGGGTGTGTCCTGGAGATAGTGATGGCGAGGCTACTTTTATTGTGGATGGTTTTGTAAACAACTACACCTTTAATATCAATGGAGGTACAGAGAGCGCCCCACAAAATGATGCCGAGGTTGACTTGACTGGATTGGCAGATGGTAACTATACCATTACAGTAACTGACGCTGATACCGGTTGCCAAGATACCGCTACGGTTACGGTGGAAGAGCCTGCAAATCCTTTGAGTTTAACGCCCGATGTTACCGATATGAGCTGTGCAAACAACAATATTGGGCGTGTAGGGGCGAATGCCTCTGGAGGCTTCGGAAGTTATAGATACGAACTGGAATGGCCACCGGCTTCGGGAGTGCCTACTCAAGGTCCAAAAAGTGGACGCGTGTTTGGTAATTTGACTGCCGAGGGTACCTACACCTTAACAGTTACTGATGGGGAAGGATGCACCGCTTCCGTGACCTTTGCGCTTGCTGAGGTTGATCCACCAACGATTGCTTTGGGTGCCGTGGATTATTGTTTTGGGCCTGGTGACGATGGTGCAATTACTGTAAGTTCAACGGCGGGTTCTGCAGCTATTGGCACGCATGAATATCGAATTAACGGCGGGCCTTTACAAGCCAGTCCAACCTTTAATGGTTTAGTGCCAGGCACCTATACCGTACAGGTGGTAGATGGTAATAATTGTAATGACGAGCTCACTGTAGTAATTCCAAGACAATTGCGTATTGAATTGGCTATTCTTGCAGAACTCTCCTGCGGCGGATTGGGAGTGGGAGAAGGTGATATGCGAATTCGGGTACGTGAGGGTGATATATCAGATCTTACCAATACCCAGTATACAATACGTTTAAATGGTACTCCCGTCGCTGGCCATACAGGCGTACAATTGCCATCAGCCAATTTTGATTATGAGGTGCCTATAGGGGGTGCTGGAGACTATACTGTAGAAGTAACCGATAACAATGGATGTACAAATATCTCCCCTCCCTTAACGTTTAGTCCACCTGTCAACATAGTGGCCACAGCTGTTTCAACTGAACCGGGCTGTGGAGATCCCAATAGTGGTTTTGTAGAAATACTACCCGATGTCTCTTCGGGAAATCCGCCATTTCAAACAGTATTGGCTCCATTGGGTTCAAACTTGAACGCCACCGATCCAAACAATCCAGACCCCATTAATAATATTTACAATTATTCTCCTAGAACAATTTATTCTGGTTTAGCGGCTGGCACTTATGAGTATATTGTAAAAGACTCCCGTAATTGTACCACTGTAGTTCAAACCGTGGTGGTGGACCCCGATACTACCAATCCTCCTGACGCCACTGTAGCTGCAATACCCGCCACTTGTTCCGCTGGGGGTGTGGTCTCTGGTGGTATCAACGTATCTACTATAGTAGACGGAGTGCCTAACTATACCATTTTGATAGAAGATAATTTTGGAAATGAACTCTTCCGTTTTGATAATGTAACCGCACCATTTTCTTTTTCAGATCCTTTGCTCGTCGAAGGGAATTATACGGTAATCACCTTCGACTCCAGAGGCTGTATTGATCAAGATCAGGTGAGTATCGACTCTATTGATTTGCAAATAATACCGGACTATTCCGCTCCTCTTGGTTGTAACTCTAGCGGAACTTTTCAATGTATTGATATTGTAGGGGGTGTAGCGCCTTACGAGGTACGCTTGGTAACTGATCCAACGAGTACTTACGGTCCTACCAATTCCGGGCCGACTAGGCATTGCTTTTCAGGATTAATTCAGGGAGCGAGTTATACTGTACAAGTACGAGATGCCAATGGCTGTGAGTATACGGAGGTATTAGACGTTCCTTCTAGTACAGATGCTTTAGCTGTAACCTTGGCTATCGATAACGCCACTTGCAATGGTACTGATGTAACGCTCGATTATACCGTTTCCACCACTTCCCCTAGTGGACCTTATAATTTTGAAATTGAATTGATCAATACCGATACTGGTACTGTGGTTCAAGATACTACCCTTCCCCCTTCTGCATTGCCATCAATAAACGGAAGCTTTACCGTTCCACCAGGCCCTTATACCATAACCGTAAGGGAAACAACTAATACATGTGATGGGGGGGCTTCTGCGGAGGCTATATTAAATGAACCTAGGGTTGATGTAATTAGTAACGAGAATGCCAATTGTAATGAAGATGGGCAGTTAACGATTCGTGGAAGTGGTGGAACGCCTTTTCCACCAGGATCGTTGCCCAATGACTCTCCATATGAATATGCCTTTAGAGAACAATCAAACACCGATCCTTTGTTGTACGGTACGGACAGGACTATCAATTTACCAGGATCATTGACAGGTATCACTTACGATATATTTGTTCGTGATGCTAGTGGATGTACTTTCCAAACATCTGCTACCATTGTGCAGTTAAATCCAGATTTACCAGTGCCAAATGTAACAGTGAACAATCAATGTATAACTGGTACACCACCGGCTACCTTCCAGATTGATGTGGAAATGCCTCCAAATATAGACCAGCCCACCTTTACCTTGGGCGGCCAAACCATAACGCCGCCTTATGATGGTATTAATCCAACTATAGCCACTTTTAATGTGCCAAGTATTGGGGTTTATGATATTGAGGTTGTGGATATTAATGGATGTAGTGTAGAAACTACAGCCGAAGTATTCCAACTATTATCCGCTTCCGGTGGGTTTTCTACCGATCCTACCTGTGAGGATGCCGATGGTATTATAACTATAGTGGCCAATGGCGGTAGTGGTGCTTTTACCTATGTTTTAACGGGTACGGATCTCAATGGGACTCCCGTGAACATTACCGATCCTAATGCTGATGGTATTTTTGAGAATATAGCACCAGGATCTTATCAAGTAGAAGTTACCGATAACAATGTTACGGATGGCGTTAATAACTGTACGACTACCGTTAATAATGTGATTAGTGCGCCTCCGGTACTTCCCGCTATAGCGGATACTGGAGAAACGGATATTAGCTGTAATGGCGCTGCGGATGGCAGTATTAGTGTGGTCATGACCCCCGGTACGGACAGCGATGGTATTGATGAGTTTAGGTTGTATCGTACTACCAATTTCCCCTTAACCGGTTCAGAAACACCAGTGGCAGACAATGGTTCTGGTTCCTTTAACAATTTAGATGCCGATACCTATGTGGTAGAGGTGGTCACCAATAAAGGGTGTACCGATGCAAGGCAGGTAGTTATTGATGAGCCGCCAGTATTTGAGATTACCGCATTGGATGCAACCCTTGTCTGTGAGAGTGGACGCAATCGCTTTAGTACCGTAACGATTTCAGCACAAATTGTTCCTGGGAATATCGGTAATGGAGCACCCTATGGGTACCGACTAGATCCCGCAGATAGTTACCAAAGCAGTCCAGATTTTGATATTGTGGACAATGGTTCCGTGCAAAATATTACCATCTATGCCGTTGATGCCAATGGTTGTGAAAGTGATTTTACGGTTACCGTGTCTCCGCCTACGGATGTTGTTCCTTCTTTGACGCCCCAAAGTGTCTTAACCTGTACAAATCCAGAAGTTATAGAGATCTCGGTGGTGGGTACTACAGAATTCACGGTGATCACTACGGCGCCTACGGGCACTGCGATAGCCAACGTTAATGTCTCGGGAGCGAGTTCCACGACTTTAAATCTACCTGATGCGGGAGACTATCTCTTCGAGGTGCAAGATAACAATCCAAATGGCTGTAGCTATCCGATCCCGGTATATACGGTAGTGGCCCCTATATTCCCTACGGTTACCATTTCCGAGGCCAATCCCGTACAGTGCGATGGCGATAACAATGGCGGTCTTTTTGTAGAAGTGGCGGATTATGTCGGGAGATATGACTATGAAGTATATACCGTAAATGAAAGTGGTATTCGTAGTGCTACTGCTGTAGATACCGGGCAGTTTGATACAACCAACTTCCCAGATGTGAATGGAGATCCTGCATTGATAGGTGGTTTGTTTGCCGGTAATTACGTGGTTGATATTGTCTCGGTAGACGATCCTGGTTGTCCAGCTACAAGCCTTGTGGCAACCGTTAGAGGACCTAGTGGACCTTTGGTGCCTTTTGCTGAAGAAATTGGCAATGTTAGTTGCAATGATAATACTGGGGTTATTCGGTCTAATCTAACCGGAGGTTGGGATATTGCACCTTATGAATACCGCCTATTACGGGACAATAACGGAGATTTAACGGTGTATGAAGATGAAGTAGTTACCTGGGGAGCTAACGATCGCTTCGAGAACCTTTCTAGCGGGTTTTACAGGGTTGAGTTTAGAGATGTTGAAGGTTGCCTTGCATTTTTTGATGTTGAATTGCAACCCATAGATCCTATACAGGCAGGTATTCGAGAGCCGGAAGGACTGGTTTGTCCCGATGGAAATAATGCGGTGCTTGAAGTGTTTGATCCAGCATCAGGCGATGCTATTACAGGAGTAGCGGGCGCTTCTGGGGGTGTACCCGGAGCAGGTTATAAATACCAACTTATTTATTATGCTGAAACCGATCCTGCAGCAGATCCATTAACCCTTACAGAGTCATCAAGAAGTGGTTTGCAAGACTCGCCCACATTTACTGGTGCTTCCGGAGGATTTATAAGTGCAGGATGGTACGCGATAGAAGTTTCTTCTGGATTTGGTTGTTCTGGATTAACTACGCCTTATTATGTAGATCCACCACCGCCAATAATTCCAGATTTAGTACAGGTACAGGCACCAGGGTGTGGTGGCCTAGGACAAATGCGTCTAAGTATCGAAAATCCTGAGGTCGGGTTTGCCTATGAATATCGCCTTGCCGTAATGGCCGGTGGCGATCCTTTAGATCCCTTTGTACAAATGGAAGATATTGGTGGCAATCCGGTTACCCAAGTACTTATTGATGGTGTTCAAGGTTTCTACCAATATGAAGTAAGAAAGATTAACGCCACCAACACCTGTGGAACGATTTACTCTAATGGACTAACCTTAATCGATGCTCAGGATATTGATTTGGTGGTCAATCAACCCGATGATATTTCTTGCGCCAACGAATTGGATGGACGTATCGAGTCTTTCTCCTCAGGAGGGGTAGGCTTCAATACCTATACTTTATATAGAGGTGATCCGGTCGATGCCTTTAGTCCAGCCGCGAGTGCCACTTTGATCGATTCCAATGATTTCGGTACGTTCGAAGGCTTGAATAACGCCACCGATTATTATTTGGCAGTTACCAGTGGTCTTACTTGTCAGGATATTGAAGGTCCTTTTGAAGTAGGTCGACCAGATCCCATACTCTTTAACACGGTAGCAACGCCAATTAGTTGTAGTGGGGAAAGTGATGGTAGCATTACCATAGCGGTAACGAGTGGGGGTGTAGGCCTAGTGCAGTTTGCGATTGGACCTAACTTTAATGAATTCTTTAGTGACCCTACTACTCCAGGTACCTTTACTTTCGAAGATTTGGAAGGCGCCGCAACGGGTCGAGAATATACCATCTTGATTCAAGATTCTGAGGGCTGTTCAGAAACGACGATAGTATCGATTATTGAACCTGATGAGCTGGAAGTAACGGCAGTAGAAACCCCAGAAATATGTTTGGGCTTCTCAGACGGTACTGCCCAATTGAGCATAACAGGGGGAACACCATTTGTAGACGGTCTCGGCGTTGCTTATTATGAAGTAAGTCAAAATTCCGTAGAAGATATTGACTTTGCGAGAAGCGATAGTCTATTTTTTGATAACCTAGAAGGTGGGGTCGACTATGTATTTTTCGTTCGAGATGCCAATGGATGTACGGCTAATGTCATTGTATCTATTGAAGTTGGGGTAGACCTCAATGCTGAGGCTATAGTGGAATATGGCTGCGAAGGTATTTTCCCGAATAGTACTGCCAGGGTAGCGCCTATCAATTCTGCATCGTTTTCAGATGTTTTATTCTCTTTAGATGTAGACGATATCACCATTGCTACGGAAGAACGGCAGTGGGCAGATTTACCTGCAGGCGATCATGTGGTATACCTCTATCACCCCAATGGCTGTAATACGCTGGTCAACTTTACGATAGATGCCTATGAACCCCTTGTTGTAGAGGCTGCTAAAACCGGCCCAGATGAGATAACTGTTACCGCAACCGGAGGTTTTGGTGGCTACGAGTATTTTTTCAACGATACCTCGCAAGGCGGCGATAATATTTTCAATATTAGCTTTGACGCTATTGTAGATATTATGGTCAGGGACTCGAGAGGTTGCTTGGTGCAAATTGCATTTCCTTTTGATTTTGAAGGAATGCCAGAGTTTCCAGATTTCTTTACGCCTGATGGAAATGGTACCAATGATACCTGGTTCCCAAGAAACAGGGAGTTTTTCCCTAATATCGAAGTAATTATTTACGATCGCTATGGAAGGGTAGTTGCAGAGCTGGATCAAGTGAAGGAATGGGATGGTAACTATGAGGGTAATCCATTACCTACCGGAGACTATTGGTATGTGGTAAATGCCAATGATCTTGAAAAACAGCAATTTGTAGGGCATTTTACTTTGTATCGTTAGGGAAGGTTGAATACCACTCCTATGATTTTGTAGACTTGAAGTCGTCATTGTACCCGAATTGTTGGCCAGTTTTTAGGTAGCGCTGCCATACTGCCATATAGCATATTTGCTCGGGTATCGCATTAATTGTCTATCAAATTGTGTTTTTTAGTTTTAAAGTGTACTTTTAAAGTGATACTATACACCTGACTAAATGAAAAAGCGTTCCCAATTTAAAAGTAGGTCTTTCCTATGCAATGAAATTGAAGAGCTTAACGCGGCTTCTCTAATTAAATTAAACCTATACCTCAATAGTACCGATAGCAATTTTAAGCCCTATCAAATCGACTACAATGTGCTTTTGTTGAGTTATCGGATGTGGCAAGGTACTGATTTGGAAGAGTTTTGTGAAAAACAGACTTTAAGCTACTTTTTATTCAATCCACAAAATGATTCAGCAGAAGCGCGAGAGGCGATGTTCATGGATATTCGCGAATTCTTATCCGGAAATTAAATCCCCTTTTTTGCGGTAATAATTGTCTTTATATTTTTAATTTTGCCATCCCAATAACAATAGCAGATAATGGAATTGTTGAGGGATTAAACGCAATTGAATCATTGTCGGCTTATTCTGGTAACCAATTTTAAAGTTGAGGTACCGGTATCGATAAAGCAGTGAATACTGTTTCACGGGATGTGGCGCAGTCTGGTAGCGTACACGCATGGGGTGCGTGTGGTCGCTGGTTCGAATCCAGTCATCCCGAC
>JBCDGY010000005.1:0-35612 GCA_039414375.1 Bacteroidota bacterium
CGCTGTGATTCGTGGAAGAGTCGTAGTTTTTAATCAAAAAGAACAAGAGGATTTCGTGAAAGAGGGAGATACTAAAGGTACCATTGTAGGGGATCGCGAAAAGTTAACTTACAATAATAATGGTACTTCTTTTGTAAAAGAATCATATGACGATGGTCTAATCGAAACTTTTATTTTTAGAAACACCCCTGTTCGCGAAGTATTAGAGCAATTAAAACAGTTTTATGGCATTGAAGTAGTAGTGAATCAAGATAGTTTGAACCATTGCTTTTTTAATGCTTCCCTCGTAGATATACCACTAATGGAGAAAATATCTCTTCTCTGTAGTGCTGTAGGGTACGAATACCAATTTGAAAACAACACATTAACATTAGTAGGCAGTGGTTGTAACTGACTTTTATAATTAACAAACACCCCCCTACTTAGTTTTTTGACCGTGAGAATAGCTACAGGACCATAAGCTATCCTTACAGTCACCAACCAATTAAATAAAATAAATGACACCTAACCGACTACATAAGTTTGGAAGTGCTGCTTGTAGCTTGTATTTACTGTGTACCGCATTCATTTTGTTGGCTACCGTACCCCTACAAGCAGCCACAAACGATGTTAATTCCGTACTTTTTAAGGTAATTAGCATTGAATTTAAGGAAGATCCACTTCCGCAAGCCATTGAAAAAATTGAGCAAAAAACAAATGTAGAATTTGTTTATGTGTCTAATATACTGAACAAGGATATCACCATAAATGGTAGCTATCAAAACATTGCCCTTCACAGTTTACTTAAAATTATACTGAAGAATACTGATATCCATTTCGTAGAAGAATATAATAGAGTTGTTCTAAAGAAGAAAAAAGACAAAATTTCAAATCCTTTGAGCACACCTTCTGCCCAAAAAATAGAACTTGCTACACTACCTCAACTTAGTGTTTCGGGTACAGTACTAGATGCCTCTTCTGGAATACCGATGCTTGGTGTAGTAATTTTGGAGAAAGGAACTACTAATGGAACAACCACTGATTTTGATGGAAACTACACTATTTCAGTATCTCGTTCAGATGCAACTCTGGAATTTAGCTATGTTGGATTTGTAAAGCAAGAGATCAAAGTTAACGGTCGTACCACACTCAATGTTTCACTACTTGTAGATGTAGTAAAAATGGATGAAGTGGTTGTTATGGGTTACGGTACCCAGAAAAAGTCCAATGTTATAGGATCAATTGCCTCACTAAAATCCGAAGATCTAAACTTTAAGTCAGCTGTTAGTGTAGAATCTGGATTACAAGGGCTAACCTCTGGGGTATCTGTTCAAACCCAAGGTGGTAGTCCAGGAGCACCCACGGTAATACGTATACGGGGTGTCAATTCTATTAATGCAAATACTAATCCTTTATGGGTAATTGATGGAATGATTACTGAACGAAATCCTGCTGGGGTAGGTAGCGCAAACCAAAGTCCATTATCACTTATAAATGAAGCTGATATTGAAAGTATTGAGGTACTTAAAGATGCTGCTGCTACCGCCATTTATGGCTCAAGAGGATCTAGCGGTGTAATTATTGTCACTACCAAAAAAGGCAAGGGAGAACAACTACAAACCAATGTCAACTATACCACCGGTATTTCAGAACTAACAAGAACACCACAAGATTTGGGATATGCCAACACGAAAACTTGGTTGGACATACAAGACGTCGCCCATCAAAACAGCTTTGGTCGTAACTTTTTTACTGATGATCACTTTTTACGATCTCCAAATGCTGTCGTACGACTTGACCGTGAAGAAATTGATACTGTAAATACCAATTGGACCGATCAAATTTTTAGATCTGGTATTTTCCACCAGATTAATGTTTCCAGTTCAAAAGGATTCAAAGGAGGTAACTTTTATATTTCAACAAGCTATCGAAATGAAGAGGGCGTACAAAAGTTCAATGATTTTGAAAGGCTTACCGTAACTGCAAACACTACTATAACGCCATTGAAAAATTTACAATGGTCTTTAAGGGCTAATCTAGCACGTACTGAAAATGAGCGTAGAAATCGAGGAACGACCTCTATAATTAGTTTCGCTTTACCCTGGTTCCCTGTTCAAGATCCCACCAACCCAGAACGTTATTTTAATCCCCAAACAGGTGCAAATCCAACTGCCTTAGTTGATCCCGACAATAGACGCAATAATGTGGAACAATACAGAGCACTAATAGGCACCTCATTAGAATACAAATTACCTTTCATCAAAGGGCTTTCTATAAGATCTGAATTCTCAGCCGACATCATTCAAAGTAATATTATTGAATGGATCAGTGGAGATGTACAATTCTTGGGGAACAGAGAATCGCTAGCTAGTGCAAGAGAAGAAGCGGTGACTTTTCGTAGCAATATTTTCAACGTTTACGGCTCTTACAATAAGGATTTTGGCAAACATTTCATCAACCTGGTAGCAGGCTATGAAACCCAAGACACCGAAACGTATGCTAAAACCTTAGAGGGCTTTGACCTCAATGGTACTTTCCAGCAAATTGGAAGTCCCAACCAAATTGAACGGGTTTTTGGCGGATTAACCAATGAGCGTTACCTAAGGGCCTATTTCGGTCGCGTAAACTATACCTATGACGATAGATACTTATTAGGATTTAGTGCAAGACGCGATGGATCTTCAAATTTTACAGAAAAAAACAGATGGGGAAACTTCCTAGCCTACTCGGCAGGTTGGAATATCTCTAACGAGAAGTTCTTTGGAGATTTTGGAATAAACAACAGTTTAAAGTTAAGAGCAAGTTATGGTGAAACAGGGAATCAAGATATCCCTCCTGGCCTAGACTCACCATTATACAGCCCTGGCGGCGTTACCTTTGGTAATATAGGAATTGGAGGCGTTAATGGTACTCTAAGAACAAATATTCCGAATGAAGACTTACGCTGGGAAACTACTCAAAGCTTTAATGCTGGTTTTGATCTTGCTTTTTCAAACAATAGATTTTCTATTTCTGCAGACTACTATAGGAAAGTTGTTGAAGACCTCTTGCTATTAGTTCCGCTTCCACTCTCCACCGGTATTTCTTCAGACAATACTGATATTTTCACACAAGCTGATGATATTACTAGTAATCAGATATTTAGTAATGTTGGTGATATGTCCAATACGGGGTTTGAATTTGAAGTGAGATCCGTAAATATTTCAAAACCCAATTTCTCGTGGCGAACCAATTTTAATATATCCTTCAATGAAACTAAAGTTGAACGTTTAGCAGACTTTATCGATAGCAATGGACAAGGCCTGCAAGATGATAATTTTCCTTTGCGATCTCGGACTGGTTTTAGAAGGGCAGTATGGTTTGTATCAGATTGGGCTGGGGTAGATTCAGAAACTGGCGTACCTCAAATTTATGCAATGGATCAGGAGCTTTTTGCCGAAACCGGTGATACTCGAAGGCTTTTGGACGAATCTGGTAATCCTGTTTTGCTTCCGGCAACAAACACCAATGTTCAAGACAATCCTTTCTATCAAGATAACAAATCAATAGACCCAACCTATTACGGAGGTATTACCAACAGCTTTACCTACAAAAACTTTGACCTTAGCTTTTTGTTCTCCTTTTCTGGAGGAAATTATATTCTTGATTATGATCGCCAAATTTCAACTATTCCTAATGTGACAAGAAATATTTTATCTGAAGTATTAGAAGAAAGTTGGCAGCAACCTGGGGATATTGCTAGATATCCTGAAATTAGAGCTCGGGGAGAGTTTGTAGTAGATGGCAGCTCAACAAGAGGTTTTGATGGCACAAATGCTTTTCACAACAGAGAACTTTACAAAGGAGATTTTATCCGACTGAGAAATGTCACCTTTGGTTTTAACCTACCTAAAGAGGTAGTTAACAAATTTCAACTTAATAATCTAAGACTGTACGCACAAGCCAATAATATGTGGACCATTACTGATTTTCCAGGTTTTGATCCTGAAGGGGCTACGTTTATCAATCAGAACTTAGAATCACGGATTCCACAAACCAAATCCATTATCTTTGGATTAAACTTACAATTTTAACATTAATTTTTCCGCTATGAAAAAAAATGTGTTTTTACTAGCCTTCATTTTTTCTTTCTTTCTTTTAGTATCATGTAGTGACGATGCCTTTGAATTAGATCAACCACCTGAACCACCATGGACTACTTTAAATGAGTTCGAACGTGTGCCTATTGGCCTTTATCACTCTATGTATAGTGGTAACCACTGGAAAATAGCATATTCTAATTACGCTATGTTTAAAGTGAGTGGCGGCGATGATATTGCTTATGTGAGCGACCCGAGTTGGGGATATTTGAGAGATTCCAAACAAAATAATATATGGTCAGATGCTAACTTTCAATTGTTGTACCGTACTATTGGAACCGCAAACGATGCCATAGCGTTTGTAGCTGAAAACAACGGAGATCCTTATCCACTAATATCGGATGATGATCGGGTCAATAATTTTAATCGCATACTCGGTGAAATCTATTTTGCCAGAGGTATGGCGTACTACTACCTTCAAACGTTTTATGGCCATCCTTATAATCCTAATGGAGCTAATAATGATGCTATTCTTCCGTATCGTGTAAAATTTGCCAATAATGTAGAGGAAGCCACCAATCCTGAGATTGGCACTACACAACAAATCTTCGATTTGATGCTTAGTGACTTTGAGAGAGCCTATTCGCTATTGCCCGAAAGATTCGATAGTGGCAAACACCATCCGAGCTTCGAAGTACGAGGAAACAAATTTGCTGCGGCTTCTATGTTAATGAAAATACACTTCTCTAGAGGAGAATATGATGAGGCCTTAGCATTAACCGATTTTATTATTGATGAAAATAAAGGGGCTTATAATTTATCAGAAGATCCTATTGAAGCCTTTAATAAAGGGGGTACCGCTCGCGGTAGAGAAGTTATCTTTTATATACCTTATTCTGATCCAAGTTTCCAAGGACCACATCACTTAAGTGTTTTAAACAACACTTACGAAAATGGAAGACTATGCGAATGGGCTGAAACGCGAATGTCCAAAACTTTGTTAGATAAATTGGGATGGATAGACGATTTATCGACCACACAATTCAATGATGCAGCCCTTCGCGACAAGCGTTTTCAGCAGGTCATGGAATATAGAAATCCCTCGGGCGTTACTCCAAACAGAGATGGTAGAGATCCAAGACGTGAAATTAGTGGAGAAACAACCGTATGGCCATTTAAATATTTTAGAAATGGAGATTCTTTTTACACCAACGTACCATTAGTACGCCTAGCCGAAATTTATTTAACCCGTTCTATTCTTCGGTTTAAATCTGGTAACATTGGTGGAGCTGCTGAGGATTTAGAGATGGTTCGCCGTCGCGCTTGGGATGAAAGTGTAATGCCTTACGAACCCATTAGCTCTGGGCAGCTTACTGAGGACGATATTCATACCGAGCGTATGGTAGAAATGTTCAATGAGCCTGATCGTATTGAATACTTGCGCGCCTTAAAGATGGACATTCCACCAGGCGACCGCGAGGCTGCTTCTCCTGAACCTTACACTAGCGAAAAGTTCATATGGGCTATTCCTGTAGCAGAAAGCAGCTTTAATAACAATATCGATTAAAAATAAATCCCCGCAATTACCATGAATACAATACCTTCTTTCCTTTTTGTAATAGTCGCGATTATGACCGGCTTGTGGTCCTGTTCATCTGAAGAAGGTATTAATACCGATAATCCTGGAATAGGGGACGACATTCAGGAATTCTCTTTACAATCTCCAGAAAATGGGGCTTTGGATTTGGATCAGGGTATTGTATTACAATGGGCAAGTGCTGGTCAAGGGGCAACCTATCGTTTAATGGTTGCCTTAAGTCCTGATTTTTCTGAACCAATAATTGAACAATCAGGGATAACCGAAACTCATTTCACTATCGAAAGTCAATTAGATTGGAATGCCACCTTCTATTGGACCGTATATGCATCAAAAAACGATAAAGATGACCTTCAGGCCATGAACGGCTTCTTTTCATTTAATACCGTCGCCAATGGTACGGCGCAACCCTCACCGCTGATCTCAAAATATTTTGTGGCTGCTAACGGGGAAGATGCCATTGGCAACGGTTCTATGCAAAACCCTTTCAAGACAATTGCATATGCAGCTAAACAAGTACCTGAATTAGAAAATGATACCATTTTTGTTTTCAATGGCAAATATGAAGAAACCCAACCTATACTACTCCCATTAGGAACAAATCTTATTGGAGAAAGTACCGAAGGCGTAATCATACAATCCAGAGGAGTAGAACTACCCTCGGAATTTAATCTTAAACCCAATGAACAAATAGAAGATAAATACGAATACGCTTTAATTCAAATGATATCTGACCAGAATTTGGATGGAAATCATGAGTTGGCCCACTTTACACTCGATGGTATGCAGAAGCAGTTGGAGGCAGGCATTTGGGCGGCCAACAGAAATAATATTGCCATGCATCATATTACTATTAAAGATGTAAACTTTAGAGGAGCGGCAATCGGCACAACAGAAAAACCATGGTTTCGTTTACCAGAGACCTATATTACCGGGGTATCCATTTTTGACTGCTATTTCGAAAATTCCGGCCAAGATTTTGCAGAATATTCCACGGGCAACTTAAACTTAGGTCAACTGGAAGGTGCTGAAGTCTACAATATTCGTATAACCGATAATATTGGCTACGGTATTAAGTTTCTTTGGGATGGTTACTTCAAATCCTGTCATTTTCATGACATAGAAACGAATTTAAGCGAAGATGACAAGCTTTGGGATGAAGATATAGCTATCGAATTATGGAATTTAGGACCTGGGAATATTGTTGAAGATATCAAAGCAAACACTTGGTTATCTTTAGTGAACCATCCTTTTGTCTTCCCTAATTTAGGAGATGAGCTAAATCTTATACTGCGCAATGCCCATATTATTGATGGAGACGGTAGCGGTCCAAAAGAGGGATTAGAAATTGGAACTCCCCATACCGAAGTTCATGATTGTTATATTGAAAACAAGGCTATAGGACTGGCGCTTTGGAATATGGGACATAATAACGTTACCATCCATCACAATATTTTTAGGAATGAAAACCCAATTAACAATTGGGCAGGTGGCACCGGCATTTATATTGACAACAGTCGTAATTGGGATTTTGAAGATATCCATATATACCACAATGTTATTGATTCTTATGTCTATGCACTTAGAGTACGTGGACAACGTATTTTAGACATAGCCATAAAGAATAATCTTTTTATTAATTCTAGTACCGCAGACTTGTCCATAGAAAGTGGCAGCATCAACTTTTCTAATAATTTTAAGCATAGCAACAATCTTTCCGATTGGTCCATTTTAGGAAATGTTTCCACTTTGGAAAATAACCTTTATGGGGATGCATTGATTAAGAGTTCTGGAGATCGATGGGATACTTTCTATCAACCTTTAGCACAAAGTCCCCTCATAAACGCAGGACAAGAAGTAGGCTTTGCTTTTAACGCATCTTCGCCAGATATTGGCCCCTTCGAGTATTAATACTTGGCCATATCTCCTATCTAAAGCTTTCCGCTCTTTCGATGTGAGCAGTGTTTTTTTATAAGTAGATCTCTTTTTTTTCACGAAATCTTAAAAAATTTATAAAAAAATGAGTTAAATCCGCAACGACCGCTCTTTTATATACAGATGCGCTACCTAACGCATGTGTAGATAACAAATTTTTAATCGAAAGAATTATGAAACAAAACTTTAGAATTAATTTGATAAAGAGCCTAGCGGTTACTTTTCTCCTAATTTTTACGGCCTGCTCGTCCGATGATAGTGACGATGGCACAACAGATCCGGTAATGCCGACGGCTAGCTTTACTGTAGTTATGAGTGAACTACAAGCTACTTTTACAAACACCTCTCAAAATGCAACTTCTTACAGCTGGGATTTTGGAGATGGCAATACCTCTACAGCCAAAGATCCGGTACACACTTACGCAACCGCTGGCAATTTCACGGTAAAGTTAACAGCGACCAACGCAGAAGGTAATAACGAGACATCTAGCTCTGTAACAGCTGAACAAGGTACCATCTCTACCCCACCAGACCCTAATAACCTTATTGCTGGAGGAGGATTTGAAGGAGGTGACGTAGATGCTTGGACCGTATTTAAAGTAGGACAGCCAAACTTAGTATCTTACGAATTGGGTTATGAAATTTACAAACCAGCAGGAGGTTCTGATGGTGCGCTTTATATTGCACCTGATAACTTGACTTCAGATGATGGAGAAGCCGCTTTTATCCACCAAAAAATTACAGTAACCCAAGACGGGGAGTATGAAATTGGTGCTTTGG
The DNA here is from genome assembly GCA_039414375.1 of Bacteroidota bacterium. Taxonomy (GTDB): domain Bacteria; phylum Bacteroidota; class Bacteroidia; order Flavobacteriales; family Flavobacteriaceae; genus Croceivirga. The sequence goes on from JBCDGY010000005.1 coordinate 8,371, forward strand.
TTAAATTACAAGGTGAAAATCAGGCAGATCCTGCAACTGCAATGACAGACTATTGGTTCCAAGTTTATATTGGTACCGAAGAGCCACAAGATTTAGAATTTTCAGATGAAGTGAATGACGATGGCTCACCCAAACAGTATGATTATACTGATGGTCAAGTTTCAGGATGGTTCTTTGGAGCGTGGACTGGATGGGGTTATGAAATACCTGCCACCGATGGTGCACTTGTACACGATTATTTAGCGAGTAACATCGCCTCTAGCGAAGGACGTCTAAACCTAAGTCCTGGAGATTACTACGTAGGTATAAAAGTTGGGAAAGCTGGTGCTGGTTCTTTTGGAGAAGGTATCGCTGTTGACGACTTCTATTTAACCCGTGTAGGAGACAGAAACCCATGCTTTGATTGGGATGGTACTCAAGAAGGTAACCTTATTAAAGGTGGACAGTTCGAAGAATGTGACGATAAATATTGGACACTATTAAAGGCAGACGCCGGACTACCTGAGGCAGAAGGTATTTTTGGATATACAGATTATGCCCCAGCTGGCGGCGATGGTGGAGCCTTTTATACTCCTGGTGACGTGGAGAGTTCTAGCTCTACTTTATACCAATACATTGGAAACTTAGAGGCTGGAACATACCAGCTAGATGCCTTAGTCAAATTAGGCGGTGTTGAAAGCGGTATGTCTCAATACTGGTGGGAAATATTAGTGTACACTGAAGAACCAGAATTTGAAGTTGGTTATTCTCCAAAAGATGCTGAAGATAACGCTATTCCAAGAGTAGCAGGTTACATCCATGCCCCATGGGGAGGTGGAGTAGATGCCGTAGCTTACGACGGAGAACTACAGTATGATTACACAAATGGCAATTCAGCCGGAGCTGATGGTACATTTACACTTGACGCAAGCGGAGACTATTTCTTTGTCCTTAAATGGGGAACTTTTGAAGGATCTATGGGAGATGGTATAGCAGTAGATAATTTGAGTTTAGTTAAAGTTGACTAATAGTTAATTTAAGTTAAGGTTAGTAATAAAATGGAGGCTAAATTTAGCCTCCATTTTTGTACTACCTCTCTCCAAACAAAAGTTTAAATGTTATTTAATCGTTTATCATTTCTAATATTTTTTCTACTCGGCATTTTGGGCATTCAAGGACAAGATTCCCCTGCCTACTCCAATTTTAACGATCAGTTAGCACAAGGTTGGAATACCTGGAACTATGAGAGTATGTTGAGTCATGTGTTGCTACCACAAGGATTGGCTTTTAACATCAATTTTCGCCCAAGCGTTTTGGGAACCCCTTACGATACCAACTATCACTACAACAAAATTACCGTTGACAAAACGGGAAGGGTACGACCACAAGCACACACCTTTGATGGTTCCTACACCGATGTTATTATCGATGGATGGAAAGGAAATACCATAAGAGTGCAATCTGCCCAAATAAATGAAAATATTGTGGTTCTCGTAGAACCCATAACGAGCTCAAGTACTACTTACTTTGTGGAACTACAAGCCGGCTTTTTATGGAACCATACTGGCCATATACAAAAAGAAAAAGACCAACTTCTTGCGATAACTGCAAAAGATACCATAAGCATAAATACTACTGGGAGTATTGCTGAAAATGCGCGTCCTTACATGGCGTCTTACCTTTCCATAAACTCCAATATCCCATTTGGCGTCTATACCGGACCTTCTCAAACGCTAACACAAATTCAGAAAGCTATTCAAGTAGCTAAGGAAGCATATGAAGCCAAAGCCGAAGCATACGGCGAACTAGCTGAGGGCTACAAAGCCGCTCAAAGTGTTTTGGGATGGAATACACTTTATGATGCTGACCTCAACCGTGTAGTTAGTCCTGTAACCCGAGGCTGGAACGAAGCATGGCAAGGCTTTGTCTTGTTTGAGTGGGATACCTACTTCGCAGCCCTTCTGTTAGGATTAGATCATAAAGAATATGCCTATAGCAATGCGATGGCGGTTTCAAAAGGTGTTAACCGTTATGGAGCAGTGGCATTTACCCAACAACCTAGAAATCAACTAGCAGACAATTCCCAGCCTCCTGTGGGCAGTATGGTCTGCTGGAAATTATATGAAAAGTATCAAGAAACCTGGTTCCTGGAAGAAGTATTTGACGGATTGTTAAGTTGGAACCGTTGGTGGGTTAACAACAGGCGCAATCAAGGATATTTAACCTGGGGAGCTTCATGGCCCAACGCTAATGTACAGGACGGTCGGTGGGAGTCAGGATTGGATAATAGTCCTATGTACGAAGAAGTAGAAATGCAAACGGTGGGTAACAATTCCTTGTTCAATCTAGCTGATGTTGGCCTAAATAGCCTCTATGTCATGGATTGCCAATACCTTCAAAAAATTGCCCAAGCCTTAGGCAAAAAAGAAATAGTAAAGGAGTTGCGGGATAGAGAAAAAGAATACACCAAAAAAGTACAGTCTCTCTGGTCAGAAGAACATGGGATCTTCTTAAACAAATGGCTACAATCCAATACCTTTAGCAATAGCATAAGCCCTACCCTATTGTATCCATTGATAGCAGGGATTCCTACGCAAAAACAAGCACAAACTATACTTAAGAAACACTATTTTAATCCTGACGAATTTTATGGAACTTATATGATACCCTCAATCGCTAGAAATGATGCTGCCTACAACAACGACTATTGGCGAGGTGCCATCTGGGGACCTATGAACTTTCTAGTATATTTAGGGTTAAAGAATTATGACGATAAGGCTGCTAAGCAATTGGCATCCCAATCCTATGAGCTCTTTGAAGAAGCCTGGTTAAAACACCGCTATGTATTTGAAAATATCAATGCAGAGAAAGGGGTAGTTGCGTCAGACGATCAGCTCAACTGCGATCCATACTACCATTGGGGTGCCCTTATGGGCCTCATGCAGTTTATGGAACTAGGACACTATTGAACCTAAATAACAACCAATGAATAAAATAATTGCTTCATACTTGATGTTGCTGGCCATCCTTTTTGGAGGTTGCCAAGCCGAGGAACAGAATGTTTGGACCCTATTCTGGGTAACCCCAGAAAATGGCGCTATTCCTGTTACACAACTCTCCAAAGGTGTTTTACGGGGAAAAGAATTTAATATCAATAAAAGTGGGTTGGACTTTACCATCAAAACCACTCCAATTGACGCCTCTACCAAACTAGAGGTTTTGGTTAACAATAGTACACAGGGACAAACCCGAGAGGGCTTTCTTTCCTTACAGTACAGTTATGGAGATAATGAAATCCCTTATAATTTCAATGGAAGCGTTGCTTCCTCAGAGATGTTTCGGCAGAGCCCCCATGATGTAAATGCTTGGATTGTAAAAACCATCCCCATGCAGGCCATGCCACTAGTAGCTGTTAAGAAGCCATTAGGTTTTGAGATTGCGTTTAGCGATTCTCCAGTACACTACGAGAATTTTACAAGTCAAGAATTTAATACCGACAAACAAACTGTTTTTCTAAATTCTGGAGACAGCGGTGCTTCACCAGGGATGCAGCCAGATACTTCTAAGGTTATGGATTTGGATTACAACGCCGAAAAAACTCAGATCTTTACTCCAGGCAAAGTACTCCCCAAATACCATAAGGTTACTTCCGATACTCCTCATGAATTTACGGCGGTGGTATTACATAGCGAGGCCAAAGATTTTAAAGGCATGCGCAAAGATGTTATTCAACATGCGGCGCTTCATTTTTCCAAAAAAACATATGACGACGCCTTTGGAGCATTGTCATTTACAACTGCTTACATGAACCTTAGGCGTAATGACTCTGGTAAGAGTGACTTTTGGGTAGTACCTGCAGTAGAATATGCTAACACACAGTATGGTAGAGATGCCTTTTGGATTTCAACGATGCTAACCCCCAATTTTGCAGGAGAATGTCTTAAAAGTGAATTGGTTGAAGTAAATCATTTTGCCGAGTATCCCCTTTTCGCACTTATTTGGGCTTATCGGGTATGGAGCGAAGGTTTTCATGTAGACAATGCACAGCTACAGCAATATGTTGACGCTATTGAGGAAAGAGTACATGACCATGGGTATTACAGTTATTGGGAGGGCGATGGGCGTTTAGATTTTCAATATTGGGGGGATGTTATGGCCTTTGAAAAAGATGATCTTATCTCTTATAATCAAGGTCTTTTCGCTTTGGCCATACGCATGGCGAGGGATATGGGATTAAAAACCGAAATTCAACCAGAACAGGCACTCGCCCTGTATCAGGACCTTTTTAATGACGATATGGGATATATGCCCATTAGTAGGAAAAAGGAAATATTGGGTCCAGATCCATTAGTACCCGATTTACTATCTCAAATTTATCTCAAGGAAAAAATGCTAACCGACCAGCAGGTAACACAGCATTTTAATCGCATGGTCAAGTATGCCAAAACACCTTATGGATTTAAAATCGTAGCTACGCCAAAAGGGGAATATCTACCACCAGAAGCGTATGACATTCCAGGATATCAATCCCAAGTAAATCGTGAAAAAATGCCTGATGGGCGCTACTTTAGAGGGGGTTCTTACTTTCTATACGATAACCTTTTCCTTTTGGATGCCTATTTGCACAATGTAGCGGGCGCCTATGAAACCCTAAAATGGCGTATCGGTTTGGATTTTGCTATAGGGAACACTACGTACGAATGTTTAAATACTATAACAGGAGAACCTTGGAAACCCAATATGGGATGGAACGTTGCCATTTATGCTTTTTGGAAAAAACTATTAGCCGATGGAAGGGCCAATGAGCCACTATTAGAGCACATCGATGCCCTTAATCAAGACTATGATTTAGCTGACCAATCTCAAAATGAATCACCTTTAAAAGAACAATACAACTAATGGGAAAATATATAATCCTACTGCTTTTGATAGGCATGGCCTGTACTTCAAAACAGCCTACGGATGAAAAAACCGACATTGTAACCCAAGACTACGAATTTCCATTCCTCAATCCCAATCTAGAAACTGACGATCGGGTAAAGGATCTCATTGCCAGGATGACGATAGCCGAAAAAGTACTGCAACTTTTTAACGAAGCACCTGCTATTGAACGATTACATGTTCCCGCCTACAATTGGTGGAACGAGTCTTTACACGGTGTAGCTCGAGCAGGAAAAGCCACCGTATTTCCACAAGCCATTGGCCTTGCAGCAACATTTAATGACTCCCTCATGCATACTATTGCCACGGCCATATCGGATGAGGGCAGGGCCAAACATCACTACTTCCAAAGTAATGACGTCCGTAGTATATACACAGGGCTCACCTTCTGGTCTCCTAATATCAACATATTTCGAGATCCCAGATGGGGACGTGGACAAGAGACGTACGGCGAAGACCCCTATTTAACTGGGCGTATGGCAGTGAACTTTATCAAAGGCCTTCAAGGAGATGACCCCAAATACTTTAAAACTGTAGCTACCGCTAAACACTACGGTGTTCATAGTGGTCCTGAGGTCACCCGCCATACCGACAATTATTTCGTGAATGATAGAGATTTGTACGAGACCTATTTGCCTGCCTTTAAAGCAGCCGTACAGGAGGCCAATGTACAATCTATTATGTGCGCTTACAACCGTTTTCGAGATCAGCCCTGCTGTGGTTCGAATTTGCTATTGGACCAAATTCTGCGCGAAGAACTCGGTTTTGATGGATATGTAGTTTCAGACTGTGGGGCGATTACTGATTTTTATAAGGAAGATCATCACAATGTAGTTGAAAGGCCTTCACAAGCCTGGGGATGGGCCATTGCGGCAGGAACCGATTTAAACTGCGAAGAGAACAAAGAGTTTATAGAAGACAATATTCAACAAGCCCTAGAAACAGGGATGCTTAACGAGGGTGATATCAACAAAGCCCTTAAACGCCTTTTTAAAGCACGCTTTAAATTAGGAATGTTTGACCCCCAAGAGTTAGTGCCCTTTACAGAAATCCCAATGGAGGTTGTTGGCTCCGAAGCACATCAAAAACTCGCTTTAGATGCCGCCAAACAGTCTCTTGTATTGCTAAAAAATGATAGCACACTACCACTATCAAAAGACACCAAAGTAGCCCTAATAGGACCCAACACCGACAATATTGATGTTTTGGTGGGTAATTACAATGGTAATCCCATCAATCCCACGACCCCACTAAAAGCATTTCAAGATCGCTTGGGTAAAGCACAAGTTAACTATGCCGCAGGCACTCCTTTAGTTCCTGGTTTTTACGGTAACATGACTACAATTCCGGCGTCTGTACTTTTTCATGAAGAAGGCGGTGTTCTAAAACAAGGATTGAAAGCAAAATATTTTAAGGATGTCGAAATGGCGGGAAATCCTGATCTGGAAAGGATTGATAGTGCTATTGATTTTATTTGGCAAGAGACCCCTATTAGCAAAAAAGTAGAAGAAACCTTTGCGGTGGAATGGACGGGTCTTCTTAAACCGGAAACTTCAGGTGCTTATCAATTCCGCCTGGCAAGCCTATATGGTAATGCCGCAATCTATGTGAATGGAAAGGCAACCGAGGATGGTTTTTGGGAGTTGACCGCAGGAAAAACATACCCCTTACGAATCACCTATATTATTAAACCTTTTTGGTGGGGGAACACTGTTACCCCAGATGCGCAACTAACCTGGGTTAACCTTGATTTGCCCTATGAAACTGAAGCCTTGGCAGCCGCTGAAGCAGCAGATGTGATTCTATTTTGTGGAGGTATTTCCCCCAGATTAGAAGGGGAAGAAATGAAACTAGACATTGATGGTTTTGCCCATGGAGACCGTACCCATTTAAACCTACCTGCCAATCAATTGGAAATACTTAAAAAGCTAAAAGCCACAGGAAAACCAGTGATTTTCATCAATTTTAGCGGTAGTGCCATGGCACTTAATTGGGAGAATGAGAATTTAAACGCTATTGTACAGGCCTTCTATCCTGGAGAACGCACGGGCGAAGCCTTAGCGCAGCTTATTTTTGGAGATTATAGCCCTTCAGGGCGTTTGCCAGTTACCTTTTATAAATCCTTAGAAGGTTTACCCGCATTTGACGATTACACCATGAAAAATCGCACTTATAAATTTTTTGAGGGTGACGTCCTTTATCCCTTTGGTTATGGCCTAGGCTATATTCCCTTCGACTATCAAATTACCGCGACATCAGAAGAAATTAATGCAGGAACGCCTTATGAAGTACAAGTAACTGTAACCAACAATAGTGATAAAAGTGGTAATGCTGTTGTACAGCTTTACTTAACCGATAAGGAGGCGGATGTTCGCGTCCCTAAAAAAGCATTGGTATCCTTCCAAACCGTTTATGTGGAAGCGAACACCTCAAAAGAAGTTAGCTATACCATTAATCCTGATCAAATGGCCTTAATCAACGCTAACTATCAATCTGAAGTACAAGAGGGAGAATTTGTGCTTCAGGTTATGGGCAGTACTGGCCAGGAAGAAACTACCAAAAAGCAATCATTTTTTGTTAAAGGAAATCTAGTATTACAAAACAATGGGGCAGACCAATTGTAAATTCAGAACTATTACGGTTTTCATAGCTCTCCTCTTCCATGGGGGGCTAATTTGGGGGCAAGAGAAAGCCCCATGGACCATCGAAGCAGATTTAGATCAATTTGAGCAGTACGCGGGCGTAACAGTTGCCAATGGAATAATTGGAGTGGTTTCGTCCCCCAATCCTTTTCAAGTGAAAGACATTGTAATGGCAGGGGCTTACGATGTTAATGGTAGAGGGCGGGTAAGCAACTTTATCCGAAATATAAACCCGCTCAACCTTTTTGTAGAAGTCGATGGGCATCGAATCAGCAGTGCCAATGCCAGCAACCACACCCAACAACTGGACTTTTACAGGGGTAAATTTAGTTCCCAATTCAATTTTGAAGACAAGGCCACTGTTAAGGTTACCTATCGTGCACTACGGCAGCTTCCGTACAACACCTTGGTGGAGGTTACCGTTACCGCACACAAACCCTTTTTGATGAATGCAGGTTCTATTATTGACACTCCCGAATCGCTTAGAGGACCGCAAAACCTGCATACCCAGATTAATGTGACCGGGGGCACTCTAAACCTGATGACTACTAAAGCCAAAAGCCCTTCTGAGAAGTTAGAACTCGCTGCCTGCAGCACTTTACTATTCCCTGAAGAAAAGGCAAAAGAACCTGTCATTATTCACGAACAATGGGATGCGAATAGGCAACTGATGCGTTTTAACAAGGCCCTAAAAAAAGGGGAAAGTTATACTTTCTCAGTGGTCAGTGCCCTGTTAAGCTCAGCACACCAAGCGGACCCCTATAACGAAAGTGAGCGCTTAGCCATTTATGGAGCACTACAAGGAAGAAACCAGCTGGTGGAATCTCACGAAGCAGCTTGGAAAACCCTATGGGAGGAAGGTGATATTATTGTCAAAGGAGATCCGCAATTGCAACAAGATCTCCGCAACATGCTATATCACTTGTACGCTTTTGTCAGAGAAGAATCTGCATATTCATTATCTCCTATGGGACTAAGCGGATTGGGATACAACGGGCACATTTTTTGGGACACCGATATTTGGGTGTTCCCCGCGTTACTAGTTTTGCAACCGCAACTGGCAAAAAGCCTAATTGAATATCGTTTTGACAGACTAGACGCAGCAAAACGCAATGCTTGGATGCACGGTTACAAAGGCGCTATGTACCCCTGGGAGAGTGCTGTGACAGGTGATGAAGAAACCCCAACCTGGGCCCTATCTGGCCCTTTTGAACATCACATTTCGGCTTGTGTAGGTATAGCCGCTTGGAATTACTATTCCGTTACACAAGACACCACTTGGCTAGAAGAAAAAGGTTGGCCAATGATGGAAGCTATTGGTGAATTTTGGTTAAGTAGGGTTACCGAGGATAGTAATGGCCAATTCCATATTAAAAACGTTGTAGGGGCCGATGAGTGGGCAGAAAATATAGACAACGATGCTTGGACCAATGGAGCTGTAAAAACCCATTTTAACAATCTTAAGCAAGCCGCAATCGTACTAGGAAAGCCTTTGAATACCGCCTGGTCTCAAGTAGCCAACAATTTGATTATTGAACGCTTTCCGGATGGAACAACTCGGGAACATCGCACTTATGATGGTGAACCTGTAAAGCAAGCCGATGTAAACCTGTTGGCATATCCCCTTAATATCGTTACAGAGGCCAATCAAATTCGAAAAGACCTCGAATACTATAAGTTAAAAATACCTGACATCGGAACCCCTGCAATGACCAAATCCATATTTGCGCTACTCTACGCAAGGCTTGGTGATACCGAAAAAGCATACGAAGCCTTTTTAGATGCTCATAGACCTAACCAGTGGGGACCCTTTCGCGTTATTATGGAAGCTCCCCGTTCGTATAATCCTTATTTCGTGACTGCCGCTGGTGGTAATTTGCAAACCCTACTTATGGGTTTTGGTGGCCTAAAAATCACGGATAAAGGTTTGGTAAAAGAAGCGGTACCCCTACCCAAAAAATGGAAGCAGCTTATTTTAAAAGGTGTCGGACCTGAAAACAAAACGTATACCCTAGAATAATCGAAAAATGCATACTTTGTTAAAAAAACCAGAAACAATTCGCTCTGTAGCGTACCTTATTGCCTATATTTTAACCATTCTATTATTTGGTTCCTGTCAAAATACAAATACATCCTCTTTGGCAACAACACCAAAAGAAGGCACACAAGAACAAACTACATACCAGTATGCCTGGCAAGACAGCAGCTTAACGGTATCTTCTCGAGTACAGTTATTGTTAGGCGAAATGACTTTTTCAGAGAAAGTAGGACAATTGCGTTATGATAGCCCTGCCATCGAACGACTCAACATTCCGGCATATAATTGGTGGAACGAGGCGTTACATGGCGTAGCTCGCTCAGCTAAAGCTACTGTATTTCCACAAGCGATCGGTTTAGCGGCAACTTTTGATGAAGGCCTCATGAATCGCGTAGGGAATGTAATATCTGATGAGAGTCGAGCGATATACAATCTTTTGCAGCAACATGATAAACCAATGGCCCAGTATATGGGGCTAACCTACTGGAGTCCTAACGTGAATATTTTTAGAGACCCTCGTTGGGGAAGGGGCCAAGAAACTTATGGTGAAGATCCTTTATTGGCTGGGCGTTTGGGAGCGGCATTTATAAAAGGCATGCAGGGCGATGACCCTAATGGTCTTAAAGTAGCTACCTGCGCCAAACATTTTGCGGTGCATAGTGGCCCAGAAGCCGAGCGTCATGGCTTTGATGCCAAAGCCAATAAAAGAGACTTATTCGAAACGTACTTACCAGCTTTTGAAAAATGCATTGACGCAGGAGTAGAAGCTGTGATGTGTGCTTATAACCGTACCAATGGAGAACCTTGCTGTGGTAGTCCTTACCTACTCCAAGATATTTTAAAAGACCAGTTAGGCTTTAAAGGTCATCTTGTAAGCGATTGCGGGGCCATTTCAGACTTCCATTCTGGGCATCATTACACTGAATCCTTAGAAGCCTCTATCGCCTTAGCCATGCAGTCGGGCATTAACTTAAACTGCGGTCAATCTTACCAAGAAATCCCTGCCCTAGTTGAAAAGGGAATTATAGCACCATCTTTAGTAGATAGCCTTTTAGCCCCTTTGCTGAGTACTCGTTTTAAATTGGGTATGTTTAATCGACAAGATCAAAGGCCATATGCCCATTTGGGAGAAAAAGACATTCATAGCAGTGCACATCAGGCACTCAGTAAAGAGGCAGCGCAAAAATCTATTGTTTTACTACAAAACAAGGAAGGAGTTTTACCCCTTCGCAAAGACTTAGACTTTCTATATATGGTAGGGCCAATGGGGGGAAATGTACTCTCCCTTTTGGGTAACTATAATGGCCTTTCTCCCGACCTAAAGACAGTTGTGGAAGGCATTACCGAAAAAGTATCTCCTATTACAAGGGTAGAATATCGTCCAGGGGCCTTATTACACACACCCAACTCCAACCCTATAGACTGGTTTAGTGTTCAATCCCGCGAGGCTGATGCTACCGTGGTGGTTTTGGGCTTTACTGCTATGTTAGAGGGCGAAGAAGGAGAAGCCATAGCCTCCACAACACACGGTGACAATCCTACCCTAAAACTACCTGAAAGTCAGCTAGAACTGCTTCGGAAGTTGGCAACTGATGAAAAGCCTGTGATTGCCGTAATATGTTCTGGAAGTCCCGTGGATTTAACCGAGGTGCTACCACTTACCGATGCCCTCTTGTTTGCGTGGTATCCAGGTGAAGCCGGTGGAGAAGCACTAGCAGATATCATTTTTGGCGATGTGTCTCCTTCAGGAAAACTACCCATTACCTTTCCGCAGCATGTAGATCAATTACCCCCATTCAATAATTATTCCATGAAGGGGAGGACCTATAAATACATGACAAAACCGCCATTATTCCCTTTTGGTTATGGGATGACTTATGGTAAACCAATGATAGAAAAATTGGAAGCCAAAAAGGAAAACGATTCCTTAAAAATTGTAGGTAGGTTAATGAATGAAGGTAAATATGACACCAATGAAGTACTACAACTGTATACGTCATTTTTAGATGGCCCTAGTGGTATGCCACAAGCCGAACTAAAGAATTTCAAGCGGGTATATTTAAAAAAGGGAGTTGAAGAAGAAGTGGTCTTTTCCATAGACTCAAAAGACATTTTCTACTACAACGAGGAAGGACAAAAAATTCCCTACAAAGGGGCCTTAAAAGTTACCATTGGATTCTCTGCCCCTATTGCGGCCATATCCAAAGGTGCTTCCAAATCTGTTACGCTACAACTATAGCGGTTAATCCTTAAAGCTGAGCCGTTATCGCAAAAAAATATTCCGGTATGGCCAATAGGTATTTATATTGAGCACCAAACTATGATACTACGAAAAACACTATATTTTCTTTGCCGTTCAGTCATTAAGGTCACTATGCTGATGACTTTTTTAATCTGCATGGTTCCTGCATTCCCTATTGCGCAGGATTTACCCATGCTTGGAGCCCAAGTTTTTATTGAACCCGGACAAACCGAACAACAAACTGAAGGCCTCTTCAAAACACTTGCAGAGCATGGAATGAACATCTGTCGAATAAGGATGTTTGAATCATACATGATAGACGAGAAGGGAGATTGGGACTTTTCCCTATTCGATCGCGCATTCCAAATGGCGGAAAAATACGACGTAAAGGTCATGGGCACCTTTTTCCCAGCCACTTCAAAAACAGATATCGGAGGATGGAAGTTCCCTAAAAACGATGAACAACTCAATAGCTTCGCAACCTATATTCAAAAAACCGTTCAACATTTCAAAACTTACAAATCACTATATGCCTGGGTTTTAATCAATGAACCAGGTGGTGGGCTGTACGACACTGCGTTTTCAAGATCGAAGCGAGCGATATGGGACAATGAAAATCCAGAAATAACCCAAGTAGAAAATGGATATCCCATTTTGGCCGATCTTAGAGATCAAGCGTTTGAGCGCTATATGACTTCTTGGATGTTAAACTGGATTGCACAAGAGGTTAGGAAGTACGACAAGGATATCCATCTCCATGTGAACAACCATGCTATTTTCTCTAATGCCCAAGCATACGACTTCCCCTATTGGCAGACATTCTTAAACAGCTTAGGAGGCTCTGCGCATGCTAGTTGGCATTTCGGTCTGTTTGAACGTAAAGCATATGCAATGGCTATGGCTGCGAATGCCGAGATCATACGATCTGGATCTGGAGAACTGCCATGGTTGATGACCGAACTGCAAGGAGGTAGTAATATTTACAGTGGCTACAATCCCATGTGTCCGACACCTGAAGAAATTACCCAATGGCTATGGCTCACTGTTGGTGCAGAAGGAAAAGGGGCCATTTTTTGGTCGCTCAATCCTAGGGCCTCAGGGATAGAAGCCGGAGGTTGGGCACTACTGGATTTTCAACATCAACCAACCGACCGACTCTTAGCTGTTGCTAACGTTAGCAAATCCATTGAAAAGCATAAAAAGATCATAGCGAAAGCCTTTAAACAAGATCCAAAGATCAACCTAATCTATTTTAAAGAATCTTTTTGGACAGAGACGATTCAAACACGTAACGGAGTAGCAGCAACCGACGGACGAAATGTTGGATTTAAAGAGATACTTGGCTATTACAAGGCACTTTTAGAAAGCGGCATAAATGCTAATATTGCAGCGTATGAAGAATTCGATTTTTCTCGAGATAATTATGAAGGACATACTATAGTGCTCGCCAATCAGGTTGCACTACCCAAGGCTAGTGTTTCCAAGCTTGAAAATTTTGTTACTAAAGGGGGAAAACTAATTGTTAGCGGTTTAACAGGGCTTTTTGATGAAAACGTGCATAATGTGATGTTGACTGGCTTTCCTTTTCAAGCCTTATTTGGGGGTAATATTTCAGAAATTAAGTATATCGATAAGGTGTTCCCATTCCCTGTAAATAATACCAAACAGCCCCTTTCCGGAGTGCTATTCAAAGGAATTATTGCTAAAAAGGAAGGAGTCACAACACTAGTTAATGAGGATGACGTAATCCTAGGAGTACGCAATCAATATGGCTTAGGGCAAGTAGTTTGGATTCCTTCACTAATAGGTTTAGGGGCGTGGGAAAACAGCATCACACCCTTAGCAGATTGGCTAGTAACAGAATGCAAACCCGATGAAAACAACCTCTTTTTGTTTGAAAATCCTACCGAAGATGTTTTAATGCAAACCCTACAATCTCCTAATGGAGGATTAACCACCATATGCATTAATAAATCAGGGAAAAAACAAATACTGCCTTTGCGTACGTCTTCGAAAAAAAATTGGAAGGGTACTGTTTTATTTGCTAATAAAACTGGTGGTGTAGAAGGCACCGTTCTAAATATAGACAATGAAGAAACCCTGGTTGTTCATTGGGAATGAGACAATACAACAATAGCATACTTTTAAAAAGCCGGATGATATGAGTCACTACCTCAATTATCTATTGGCAAGTTGTTCAAGCATTATTCGAGAATATCTGTTTTTAGGATGCTTTTGTTTTTTCCCTATTTTGACGGCGCAAACAAAGGTATTTCCTGGTGCTGATGAAAAGACTCCCTCACGTTCTCAATATTTTTCATGGATAAACCATACCAATGAGGGCCCTTCAGAGGCACAAACCTTAGCCAACCTTAATTTTTTTAAATGGTTGCGGGAAACTTACGGGATGCAGGTAGATATCTATGCTTTTGATGCGGGGGCTTGGGACGGCAGAAATTTTTATGGGCATCAATATCCAGAACGATTTAAAACACAATTCCCCAATGGATTTCAAAAGGTATTTGAAAATGCAGCATCCATAAATACGCGTTTGGGAATATGGGGTGGTCCCGATGGTTTTGGAAATTCAAAAGATGAAGAACTGGAACGCAGCAATTTTATGGTAGGCCTATGCCGCGATTACAATTTTGCCTTGTTCAAATTTGACGGGGTATGTGGCCACTTACGGCCAGAAAAACAAGATGCTTTTGCCCGTATGATGACCCAATGCCGAAACTATAGTCCAGATTTAATTGTGCTAAACCATAGACTGGACTTAGGCGAAGTGGGTATGCCACATGCCACTGCGGTACTACTAGGAGGGGCAGAAACTTATATTGATGTGCATATGGCCAATGAGCAAACAGCACCCCATCATAGGGTCAAAGCAATGGCACGAGAGCTAACCCCAAATTTAACCCGACTAACAGAAGACCATGGCGTTTGCCTATCTTCCTGCCTTGATTATTGGGAAGATGATTTGGTGTTACAAGCTTTTAATAGAAACCTGATATTAGCACCACAGATTTATGGCAATCCTTGGTTATTGCGTGAAGACGAGTATCCCCAATTGGCAAGGATTTTTAATCTGCATCGAGCGAATCGTGATATTTTGGTAGATGGTATACAGCTTCCAAAAACCCTTATGGATTAAATGCGGTTTCCAGAGGGGATTCTCATAGCCGGTGGATTACATTGCGTAACCTTTCTTGGGAAAAAATAAAGATCCCCATTGCGCTGGATACCACGATAGGACTTCGTCCTAATGGAAATAAAGTTGCCTTACGACAATACCATCCTATAGAAAAAGTATTTGAGGAACAAGGCTACGGCACGTCATTTACGGTTGAAGTACTACCCTTCCGTTCTTGTTTGATCAAAATTTCAAATACGTCAAAAACTGTTGACTTCGGTATTTCAGGAGTCGATTTTCAAACTATTGTAGATGCTGACAAAGACACCATACAAATAAAATTATTGGGCTTACCGGGATCTTCCAAGACCATACAACTTACTGGTGACTATGCCCAATTTTCCAATGTTGCTTTAGACGGTAATGCGGTAGACCAACTGCTGAAAGCGAAAGAATTGCCCATCAGCTTCCCAGGAAAACCTTTAGCCCTGCCACACCATCGTAAATTAAGTGATCTAGAGCCCTGTCCTATTCCTGAAGATGCTTTGTCGCTTTACGAGGCCACACAATTTGCAGCAGACAACAACGCTCTAGAAGTACGTTCTTTAAAGCGTTCGGGAGACTCTCAAATTCCACAGGCACAAGCGGCAAGAGACGCATTTTTTGGGCAGCGTATATTTAAAGAACGAGAAATTTGGGATAAATATCTTTTTGATGGCGATTTACAAACCGCTTTTTCCATTTCCACACGACACACCAATTATCATCCACTACAATCTGCACTTCGTATTGATTTGGGAACTACCGTTTCCTTAGACTCTCTAGTACTGCATGTAGTGGACGAAATGAGGCTACAACCTTACAAATCTGGCGAGGTTGAATATGTTATGGTATCCAAAGATTTGAAGGAATGGGAGAGCATGCCTTTTTTGACAGGTACTCATATGCAGCTGCCTTTAAATAAAGATAAGCCCATTCGCTATCTACGATTTCCCTATAGCATACAGCGCCTTCAAGAAGTAGAAGGTTTTCTGGACGGGCAATTGGTTGACAGAAAAGGTTGGCGCGCCTCTAACTTGCAAAGGCCCTATGTTTTTGATTGGCACTGGGACAAAACCCAGCACTATTATGCCCAAAAAGCTTGGAGTCAAACTGTAGTTTTGGATGAAATTCCTAAAGACAGCTATCTCTGTGTGGCCATTAATGGAGAGCACGGAAAAGAAGGGGCAATAGCCGCTTTTAAAGTTGATGGGAATTATGTGGGGTGCCCAGATCGCAGTCCTTCTTATAAAAGTAACACCTGGGAATATCGCGTGATTCAGTCAGACAAGAACTACACGTACTACCTTCCCTTAAGTCCAGATATGGCAGGCAAATCTATTGAGGCGTTTGTCCTGGCATTTGATGGTCAAAAAACCAATTTGCAACCTCAACTGTGGATTACAGCCTATCCTATTCCCTATGAAGAGCGTTTCTTGACCTTGATTAAAAAGAAATGATGAGATTTGGAATAAACTTTTTATAATCAACCAATGTCCGTTAGTGTAAATACCTTTGGCCAATACCTTGACCAACCCGTTTTCTGTGTGGCCCTTAGCAATGAGAATGGCGTTAAAGCAGAATTTCTTAGTTATGGGGCAACCTGGCACTCTTATACAATTTCTGATAACAACAATAATCCAATCGATGTTATCGTGGCTCCCAATACCCTTGAGGGCTACTTAACACAGTATGATCAAATTCCTTATTTCTTTGGAAATATTGTTGGAAGGTATGCCGGGCGTATTAATTGTAATGGTGTACATCCCTTCTTAAAAAGCAACACGCTTTCAAATAAAGATGGCGTACAACTACATGGGGGAGTCTATGGATTTGCGAGACAAAATTGGATTATTAAACATCTAGAAAAAACAGATACCCCTTCGGTTACATTTGCTTACAATAGCCCGCATTTAGAAGAAGGATATCCTGGGGAAATGACAACCACGGTTACCTATACTTTACACCGAGACAATACCATTGAAATAGTATATAGTGCAACTTCGGATCGAGATACCCTGGTGAATCTCACCAATCACGCCTACTTTAATTTGGGAGAAAAAACAATGACCACACAGCACCTGTATCTCGATAGTGAAGCATTTTTAGCGACAACATCTAATCAAATACCGACTGGGCAACGCATGTCTACCCCACAGACGCTTTATGATTTTATGGATTACCCTTCCCTAGAAAGCTTGACTACGCTAAAAGGGCTGGATCATGTTTTCTTACTCAAAGAATCTCCAGCTACGCAACCAAAGATTAAATTGCATTCTAAGTCTTCTGGCCTAGAGATGGCAGTCCATACCGATCAACCCGCTGTAGTTATTTTTGCACCACAAGCGCTACATTTTGCGGGAACTCCAAAAAACAGCGCTATAGATTACTCTTTTTATCCAGCAATTTGCCTAGAAACCCAACTACCACCCGATTCCATGAACCACTCCCATTTTCCGGAGGCCATTTTAAGAAAGGGAGACAAGTATAGTCAACGAACGGAATTCAAGTTCAGATTGGCTTAATTCTTTAAACCGAAGCTTACCATTTATTCAAGATTCAGAAAATTTATTAGCAGGAATAGCCAGTATGTTAAGCCCTAACCACTACTATGAGGACTATGATATGAACTAAAAAAGACCTCTTAAAACAATATTTTAAGAGGTCTTTACTATTGGTCATATTAGAACTTCCCTTGGCCTGCTTCGCCCTCACGGAATCTAAAAAGCTCGAGATAAACTTCTCATCCTAAATTTATTGCACAAAAAATCCCGACTTCCATCGGGATTGTTCGACTTCGTTGGCCTACTAGGACTCGAACCTAGAATGACTGGACCAAAACCAGTAGTGTTGCCAATTACACCATAGGCCAATTCAAAAAGTAAATACTTTTGAGCGTGCAAATTTAAAACAAAGTTTTAGCCCTCCAAATTATTTTAAGCACATTCGATGTGAGTTGTGTTAAACCTTTTGATAAAGTGCGAAACGATCTCTACTAAAATTGGTAAATTCGCGCCCATCGGACAACCACGTATCCTATGCTTGTGAATGACTTTGATAAATGGAACACCCGCTTGGGCTGGGTTGCTTTTGGTATCGCCCTAATAACCTATTTACTCACTGTTGAACCGACAGGTAGTTTTTGGGATGCCGGAGAATATATTACCACTTCTGCTAAACTTCAGGTAGGTCACCCCCCTGGAGCACCGTTATTGCAAATGATAGGTGCCGTATTTGCGATGTTTGCTTTTGGCAGTGATACTAAAGTGGCACTTATGGTAAATATTGTTTCTGTTGTATCCAGTGCTTTTGCAGTGCTATTCACCTTTTGGATTATTACTAATCTTACTAAAAAACTATTACTTAAAAAAGGAGCGCTAACCCAAAATGGTGCCTTGACAATTTTAGGGAGTGGTTTTGTAGGGGCGTTAGCTTTTACCTTTTCTGATAGTTTTTGGTTTAATGCTGTTGAAACAGAAGTGTATGCAATGGCCAGCTTTATTATGGCCTTACTCTTATGGTTAGGCCTCAAATGGGTGGATCATTCCGAGGATGAGAGAGGTAACAAATGGTTACTGCTTATTTGTTTTGTAATAGGACTGGTATTTGGTATCCAATTCATGGGCTTTTTAGCCATTCCTTCTATTGGTTTACTGTATTATTTCAAAAAGACGCCTAAAGTTACCCTCAAGAATTTTTTATTGGCCAATGCCGCTGTGGTTGGCGTACTCCTTTTGGTTTACAAGTTTTCACTGACCTATGTCCTCAAATTGTTTGGCTGGAGTGAAGTATTTTTTATCAATCAAATAGGATTACCATTCAACTCTGGAACGTTAATCATGGGACTTCTGTTTATAGCAGTATTTTACTTTGCGTTGCGATACACCAAACAGAATGGCTATGGTACCGCCAATTTGATTGTGCTTTGTTTGATGTTTTTATTCCTAGGATTTTCTTCTTGGCTAATGTTACCCATTAGAGCAAATGCCAAAACCGTGGTAAATGAAAATAATCCGGAAGACGCACGTTCCTTATTAGCTTATTACAATAGAGAGCAGTATCCTGGGGTAGAAAGTCCATTTTATGGGGCTTATTACTCTAATGGTTTTGCAGGTGCCGGAGATGAAAAAGACGACCGTCCCAAATACGAAAAGGATATAAAATTGGGTAAATACGTCATCGTGAATGACTACGAAAACGCCCTTCAAGGTCCAAATAAAGATCATGTAGGTATTTTACCAAGATTATGGAGCGAGCAACATGCTGAAAATTACATGCGATATTTTGGCCGTTTAGAGTTTAAGATTAAGCCAGAATACGTTTCCTATGGCGAACTTCGCGATGCCGTTAAGCGCTTTAAAGCCTTAGATGCTAAAGGAGAAATTGACACTGAACAGTACCTACAATTTCTAAAGAGTTTTTCCGATTACTTGGAGGTCCAACCTCCAACGCTAGGACAAAACCTGAAATATCTTTTTAAGTTCCAATGGAGTTACATGTATATGCGCTACTTTATGTGGAACTTTGTGGGAAGGCAAAACGACATGCAAGGTCGTTACAATGATAAAGGACACTGGCTTAGTGGTATTTCGTTTATCGATAGTATTCGACTAGGCAGCCAACAAAATCTTCCTCAGGAGGTATTGGACAATAAAGCCCGAAATACCTACTTTTTCCTTCCTTTACTATTGGGTATTATCGGTATGGTTTTTCAAATCTCTCGAAATCCCAAGCAGTTCTGGGTACTTTTTGTCTTTTTTATTTTCACAGGTTTTGCCATTCAGTTTTACACCAACCCCTATATTTTTCAGCCCCGTGAACGTGACTATTCACTTGTAGGCTCTTTCTTTATCTTCTGTATTTGGATTGGTATGGGCGTTTACGGATTGTTTGAAGAAACACGAAAACTACTACAACCGAAATTGGCAGCACCCTTAACCGTTGGGCTATGTCTCTTAGCAGTACCCTTTCTTATGGGGTTTCAAAATTGGGACGACCATGACCGTTCTGGGCGATATACCGCCCGATCCACTGCCATGGCTTACCTAAACTCTTGCCAAAAAGATGCTGGCGCTATTTTATTTACCATTGGCGATAACGATACCTTTCCGCTATGGTATGCCCAAGAAATCGAAGGATACCGAACCGATGTACGCGTCGTCAACACCAGTCTCTTTGCTACAGATTGGTACATTGACCAAATGAAACGCAAAGCTTATGAAAGTGATCCTATTCCTTCACAGCTTACCCATGATAACTACAGCTATGGTACAAGAGATGCGGTATATTTTCAAGAACTTACGGATAGCCGTTGGGATATCAAAGACTTCATTAAGTGGATTGGAGACGACAAACCTAGAACAAAGTTTAGGTATCTTTTTGAAAAGCAAGGTAGAGATACCGAAGAATATCCTGAGAGCACTCTAAACATTGTGTATTACCCAACCAATAAAATTCGCATCCCAGTTAACAAAGAAAATGTTTTGGAGAGTGGGTTGGTAAAAGAAAAAGACACTGCACTTATCTTAGATTATATTGACATTGACCTCCCTGAGAGTGCTTTAACCAAGCAACGCATCCTTATGCTGGATGTAATTGCCAACAACGATTGGAAACGCCCCATTTATTTTTCAGGAGGAAGCTTTGACAACGCAGAATATATTTGGATGAAAGACTATTTACAGCTGGATGGTCTCGTTTATAAATTGGTCCCTATCCGCACCAAAAATGAAAGTCCTTTCGAAATGGGACGCATAGATACCGATTTAATGTACGATATTGTTAAGGAATGGGAATGGGGTAACGCTTCGGACCCTGATATATACCACGATCCACAGACCCGTTCCCAAGGACTGTCGTTTAGGAGTAATCTAGCACGACTTAGCGAACAACTTATTAAAGAGCAAAAAATAGACAAGGCCAAAGCCGTTATTGATATGGCAATGACCCATATTCCCTTTGAACATTTCAGTTTCTACGCTTTTCTAGAGCCTTTCTTAGATGGGTATTATAAGGTAGGAGAACAAGAAAAGGCGCGAAGTTTATTTAAAAAATTGAAAGGCGTTTATCAAGATCGATTGGAATATTATGCGGACGTACCTAAAGATGAACAATACCAAAACTTTGAGGCAATATTAACAGATCTCGAAGCTTATCAACGGCTCATCTATATTTTATCGGACAATCAAGATACTGAGTTATTTAAAAAAGAAGATAAAATTTTGGATGACTATATCGCGCTCTTTGACCGCTTTGTAGACAACGATCCGGAACCTCAAATAACACCGCCGCTTATTGAAACTACACCTGAAACAACTTTGGATAGTATTTCGGAAGACAGCACAAGCGCTATACAGGACACCCTAAAAATACAAGAGTGAGGTTAAACTTGTCTACTGCAATGTCGATTATGTGGTATTAGTTATTACAACTTAAGACCTGCAAAAAATTCAAAGTATGCCAAAAGTTAGAAGCCCTTTGATATTTTAACCCGCTGAAATCTATTGATTTGAGGAGTTAAGGTTTTTATCTCGCTGCAATTTTCTATCCTTTAAACCGCGTACTCTTTTTAAGGCAAGCTGAATAGTTTCTCTAAAAGTCTAGAGAAAATCCATCTGACAAATTCATGAAAGTACGTTTAAACTTGTGTATTGCAATGTCAGATAGATATAAGATAGTTGGTTGTAGCGCCTATTTTTTTACTACACTAAACTCAGAACGTCTATTAAGCTGATGTTCCCCTTTAGAACAGTTCTGTCCATCTGCGCAGTTATTAGTGAGCTGTAATTCACCATACGAATTGGTCAAAAGTCGCTCCGCAGCTATTCCATTTTGTATGAGATAATCCCTTGTAGATTTTGCTCTTCGCTCTGCTAAATCGTTGTTATAAACCTGGTTTGCCCGACTATCGGTATGTGACTTGATGCTTATCGTAACACTTGGGTATTGGTTCATATAAGCCAAAACCTTCTCCAGTTCTACTCGTGCATCTGCTCTAATAGCATCTTTATCAAAGTCGAAATAAATAATAGGCAACGCAATGTCTGGCACCGTGCTACTCCCTTTTGCAATAATGGTGTTAGGTTGCAAAAGCAGTTCTAAGGCTCCAGATAACTGATTTATGCGGAAGTTTTTTCGGTCTTCGTCAAAATCCGTTTTACTGCCGATTGCCGTAAGCTCAGCATCTGTGCAAGAGATGGTAAGGTTAAACTCCCCGGTAGTTCCTGAGACTGTTTTTGCAACAACAGTTCCCTCTTCATTCAGAACATTCACCAGAGCATTGGGTAAAATAGCACCGTTCTCCTTGTTTCTAACTAGACCTAATAATTCCTTATTGCATTCAAAGGACAAGGGTTCATTTTGGATAAAAGAATAAATATCGTCACTACCCACTCCGCCGGGACGATTAGAAGCAAAATATCCTTTACTATCGTTTACGACATAGGAAAAATCATCTTGTTGGCTGTTGATCGGTTCTGCTAGATTAATAATTTCTTCGCTGGAATCATCTATTTTTACCGCAAATACATCCAAGCCTCCTAAACCAGGGTGCCCATCTGAACTAAAGTATAAGGTTTCACCGTCTACAAATGGAAAAGACTCACGTGCTTCTGTATTGACAAGAGTTCCTAAATTCTCCGGGGTTCCGTAACCCCCATTTTCTTGAATAGCCACTTTAAAAAGATCCGAAGCCCCTAGGCTACCAGGCATATCAGAAGAGAAAAACAAGAACTTTTCATCAGCACTTAATGCTGGATGCGCAACTGAGTACATAGCCCCATTAAAAGGCAATTCGACAGCATCTTGCCAAGCACCATCCACAAAATCTGATCTGAATATCTTTAAGCGACTAATACCTTCGTCATCTCTAGCAAATTTCCCGCTCTTTGAATTGTTTCGTGTAAAATAGAGCGTGTTACCGTCTTTGGTGAATACCGAAGACGATTCATGGGTTTTAGTGTTTAAATTTTTTGTGAAACGCTTTGGATCTGTTAATTCTCCGTCCGCCTCAATCGTTGCGGTATGTAAGTTTAAAAATCTTCTATCATTCCATTCATGAATATGCTGAGCGGTTATTCCGGTATCGCGCGCCGTAGAAAATACCAGGCTAGCTCCATAAAAAGAGGGTGCAAAATCCGAGGCGCTTGAATTGATGGTTAAATTCTTTACAGTATGCTTTCCCGAATTTGCTTTAATACGCTCCAAATAGTCTGACTTGGTTAAAAACTGCAAAGCGCGTTGATCATCAGACCGCAAAGATTTAAAAGTGCGCATCCACTTATCCGAAGCACCGTACTCACCTATAGACTTTAACGATTGGGCATAGCGGTAATAGTACTCAGGGTCTATTTCCACATCTTTTAAATCAATTAACTTGGCATACCAGTTTGATGCTTCTTTGTATCTGGCGTTAACGTAGTTAGAATTCCCTAACTTTTTATAGATATCCTCGTCTGATAAGCCCTCACCAACTAATTCTTCGTAAGAGGCTATTGCATCCATATATGCAAAGTCTTTAAAGTCTTCATTAGCCCTTTTTATTTTTCGTTCTTGTGCGTTGGTTAAAAAAACACCAACTATGGCAAATAGTATAATTATACTTCTCATGATAAGATATTAAAAGAATCTTGGGGTTAGTACACGTTTATATCGGTTTTTAAACTCGTATCGAAGAAAAACCTCAAAAGAACCATCATTAAAAGCTGCATTTCCCAGTTCTGTAGTTTCTCTATCGTAGGCAAGACCTAACATTAATTGATTGGTTAACTGCATCCCAAAAAGCGCACTGAATGCAGCACTCCATCGATATGCTGCCCCCAATGAAAACTTATCTTGCAACAGAAAGTTTGCTGAAATATCTGCTTGTAAAGGGGCACCCTGCACTGCTTTAAACAATAGGGCTGGTTTAAACTTAAGGTCGGCATTAATATCAAATACATATCCAGAAATTAAATACCAGTTCATACGTTCTTGCGCCAAGAAAGCGTTGCCCCCCCCTAGTCCAGAACGATCAAAGTGTTCTGTTTGCAAAACATTAGGAACTGAAAGTCCAGCGTAAAACTTATTGGTATGATAATAAACACCTGCCCCAAAATTTGGTGAAAACTTATTATCGATATTTGTGGGGCCACCAACTGCAGGTGACCCTTGGTAGTTTTCTAGTTTCGTAAAATCTACATTTAAAAAATGCCCCCCAGCCTTTAATCCAAAAGACCATTTACCCACGTCGGAAGTGGGAATGGTATAGGAAAACACCCCGTCTATATAAGTGTCTTGATTAGTTCCATTACCAATCTCATCATTTACTACTGAAAGTCCCAAACCCACACGTTCCGAAACCGGAGTATTAAAATTTAAGGTTTGCGTGGTAGGACCTCCTTCTAACCCTACCCATTGCGAACGGTGTAAAGCCGCAATACTAAATACCCCTCTTGACCCTGCATAGGCTGGATTTACGGCTAGGGTATTATACATGTATTGGGTATACTGCGCGTCTTGTTGTGCGTGTATCCCTAAAGACAATACAACTAGCAATATGGCTGTTACAAATGATCTTCTCATGTTATTATTATCTATGGAATTTTATTCCTATTATCTGTTAATATATAAGTAGCCTGCCTTGGATTTGTTTTCTCCATTGTCAACGTAATCAACCACATAGAAATAAACTCCTACTGGTAGTTGTTCGTTTTCTTGAATGGTTACTCGACCGTTAGAAATACCCCTAAAAGCTCTTGAGGCATTGTCATAGCCTTTGGTTTCAAAGACCTTAACTCCCCAACGGTTGTACAACTTAAATGTATTATCCGGGAAGCCTTCAATGTTTTCTATGACTAAAATGCCATCATTCATGTTTGGATCAAACAAATCAATAATATTGATATCCTGGGCTACTATTTCTAGAGTTACTGTAGCCGTGGTACATACTGGTGCCCCACTTACGTCATTACAAACCTCATATACTACGGTAACCGAACTGCCTGACTCTCCTATAGTAGGCACGTAGGTAAGTGCGCCAGTAACAGGATCAAAGGTAATTTCTCCCGCTGCCGTTCCGTTTCCGGTATTGGTAATGGTTGTAGTTCCTTGATTATTGGTATCATCATTGCCCAAGTAATCGTCATTTCCTAGAACATCAACTGTAGTTGGTTCTCCAGGAATTAAGCCGCTAACTGTATCGTTACCAGCTGTTGGCACGGTTGGATTAGGATCTGTTTCATCAGGATTACCATCCTGGTCTGTATCTGGCTGTTCTCTAAAGTTTACCTCCGGGGTAGCTGCGATTTCGTCGTCGGTATCTAGCGCACCCATATCCAGTTCATCATTCACATCAAAACCATCGTTGATATTGGCTCCTTCAAAAACATCTAGCAGACCATCCATATCTGTATCTGCAAGTGATCCATCATCTACGAAACCAGCTTCATCAGTATCTAGCAAGCCATCTTCGTCAGAATCTATATCCAAATAATCTGGGGTAAGATCCCCGTCGGTATCTTCTGGTATTAAAAGAGGGTCGGCTGTTTCATCTGGATCATAGGCGTCATCAAGACCATCAGCATCAGCATCCATTCCCGTTGGCGGAAGATAATCTGCTGTTGTTTGCCCTTCAACATTGTCTGGAATACCATCATTATCTGCATCTATATCTATATAATCTGCAAAACCATCACTATCACTATCTACGGGTGCTTGCCCATTGTCTGTAAATCCATCACCATTGCTATCAACAAAGCCGTCATCGTTATTATCGACAACACCATCTCCATTGGTATCTAAAGCTCCGTTACCACTTTCTATTACATCGACAATGCCATCATTATCGGAATCGATGTCCAAATAGTCTGGGAAGCTATCCATGTCGGTATCAGGAATTGGCAGTGGTGTTATGGCGGTGTCATCATCCAAACCGTCCATATCAACATCTGTAAAGTTATCGATGACACCATCATTGTCGGTATCTACACCGCCAGCTTCTACTATGTCGGGAATACCGTCATTGTCGGAATCCAGGTCTAAACTGTCGGGGATACCATCATTATCACTATCACCTGTGCCTTCGACCACATCTGGAATACCATCGTTATCGTCATCTAGATCTACAACATTCGGAATGCCATCGCCATCGGCATCATCACATGCTGAAGTATCTGTATTGTCTGTTACCCCTGCAACACTGCCCGTATCGTAAGCCGCAGCTATCACTAAACCATCACCATCGGTAGCTGCTGGTGTTCCTGTACCATACTGACCGCCATCGCCACCATCGGCATTTAGGTCCAGATACGCCTCATTAGCATCGGAACAACCATCGTCATCGCTGTCTAAATCTAGATAGTCGACAATACCATCACTATCGGTGTCTGCTGTTGGCATTGGGATACCACCTGTGACATCTACGTCTACTGGGGTGTCGGCTACGCCATCGCCATTGGTGTCTACTACGGGATCATCACTTAGTCCATCGCCATCAGCGTCGGTCATTGAGCTAGGATCACCTGGGGTGGGGTAGTCTACTTCCCCATCGCCATCGGTATCTACACCACCGGCTTCTACAACATCTGGAATACCGTCATTGTCGGAATCCAGGTCTAAACTGTCCGGAATACCATCATTATCGCTATCTCCTGTTGGCATGGGAATGCCGCCTGTAACATCTACGTCTACTGGGGTGTCGGCTACACCATCGCCATCGGTGTCTACTACGGGATCATCGCTTAGACCATCGCCATCAGCGTCGGTCATTGAGCTAGGATCGCCTGGAGTGGGGTAGTCTACTTCCCCATCGCCATCGGTATCTATACCGCCAGCTTCTACGATGTCTACTATACCGTCGTTGTCGCTATCTAAATCTAGATAGTCGGCAATACCATCACTATCGGTGTCTGCTGTTGGCATCGGGATACCGCCTGTGACATCTATGTCTACTGGGGTGTCCACTACGCCATCACCATCGGTGTCTACTACTGGATCATCGCTTAGTCCATCGCCATCGGCGTCGGTCATGGAGCTAGGATCACCTGGAGTCGGGTAGTCTACTTCCCCATCGCCATCGGTATCTACACCGCCGGCTTCTACGATGTCTACTATACCATCGTTGTCGCTATCTAAATCTAGATAATCGGCAATACCATCACTATCGGTGTCTGCTGTTGGCATTGGGATACCACCTGTGACATCTATGTCTACCGGGGTGTCCGCTACGCCATCGCCACTGGTGTCTACTAC
>JBCDGY010000006.1:0-33792 GCA_039414375.1 Bacteroidota bacterium
ATCATCGCAACTTCTACTGGAATGCCATTTTTTTCGCCTTCCATGGAAATCACCTCTTGTATTAAAGGTACTCGGGTTTCGTCTAAAAACTTTATAAATTCTTTAAGTCCCTGTTCCGAATAAAAGGTCTCTGCGATAAATTCCCCTTTTTCGTCTTTGCTTCGCTTATCAGTAAGGCTAATGGTCACCCCCTTATTGAGGTAAGCCAATTCGCGCATACGATTGGCAAGGGTATCGTAATTGTATTCTACCGTTTGGGTGAAAATGGTATCGTCTGGACTAAACGTTACATGGGTACCATTTTGAGTAGTAGTTCCCGTGCTTTTTACAGGATACAAGGCTTTTCCGCGTTCGTATTCTTGCTCCCATACCTTACCCTCGCGGTGGACGGTGGCTTTTAAATGTGAGGAGAGTGCATTCACACAAGACACCCCAACCCCATGTAGCCCTCCGGAAACTTTGTAAGAGTCTTTATCGAATTTCCCGCCAGCTCCAATTTTGGTCATTACCACCTCTAAAGCTGAGACGCCTTCTTTTTTATGAAGGCCTACGGGAATACCACGTCCATTGTCGGAAACGGTAATCGAATTATCTTCATTGATCGTAACGGTTATGGTATCACAGTGTCCTCCCATAGCCTCATCGATGGAGTTATCCACGACTTCATAGACCAAGTGGTGTAACCCTCTTGTGCCTACATCTCCAATATACATGGAAGGCCGCATACGCACGTGTTCCATACCTTCTAAGGCCTGGATACTGTCGGCAGAATACTGTGGTGTTTTAACTTCTTCGCTCATATATTTTTTAGGTGTTATTTTTCAAAAATTCAAATCTTACAAATATACGCAAAACCCAGCAGAATAAAGGGGTCGCCCATTATTGCCCCGGCAGAGTTATCAACATGGTGTTGTGGAAAAACCACCCCTTTTAAACAATTGAAATATTCCCTCGTTTTCCAATGAAATTAGGCACAAAATAGCCTATTTATAGGACCCTTGCGTGCTCACCAAAATGAGCATCACCGCCGCATAAAAATGATGGAAAGCCTATTTACTAATCCGTATACTTAAAACCTGAGTTCGACTATTATTGCAAATACAGCTTCACTGATTTTTGATTGGAAATCTGATAAAATTTTGGAGGGATATCTGGATATCGCGAGAGGATTTTATCAGATTTACGGCGAAAAGAAGGAAGTCCTAAAGGAAATGCTCAAAATACTTCATCTTTTCACTAAAAATTCTTGAAAATAGCACGCGATTTCCGGCGCATTTTTAGCACAAATCTAAAGCGATTTATAGCATTCTGTAAAAGTAATAATAATCGAACTCAGGTTTAAAATAATGTAGCCAGCTTTTGCGCTTAAAATGAAGTACCTAATTTTGCGCAAAATTTAAATTTCAAATTCAATGAAGAAGCATTTACTATTTGTATCTATCGCCTTTGCACTAGTTACGCTACAAGCACAAAACGAGGGGCAGACCGACAAGGGTAGCTGGCTTATCGAGGCCAATACTGGTTTTGGAGGTGGTGATTTTGCCGTCGCTAAAAGTGCCAACACTAGTTTTGGACTTTCCGTTAGTGATGGAACTACAGCCTGGTCTGTTGGCGGTGAAGGCGGCTATTTTATTAGTGATGATTTGGCCTTAAAAGTAGGTTTGGGATACTCTGACCTCGATGGGCTTACTATTTTCTCTTACAAAGCTGGAGCCAAGTATTACCTCAAGGGAAGTGTGCCTTTTCAAATAGATATTACAGGGGCCAGCTCGGATCTCTTTTTCGAAGATCCTTTATGGCTAGGGCTACAAGGAGGCTACGCCATTTTTCTAGGAGATAAGGTTAGCATTGAACCTGGGTTGCGATACAATGTAAGCTTGAATAGTGATTTTTCCGATTCTGGCATATTTGAACTCCGAGTAGGTTTTGCGATCCACTTATAGTTTGATTATCAACAAAGCATACAAAAAGGGGCAATAAGCCCCTTTTTTATTGACATACCGACAGGTAAAATGCGCTAACTTGTTTAATAAGCCTCTTCGTGCACGTTGGCGACGGCCCTACCAGAAGGATCGTTCATGTTTTTAAAGGCTTCGTCCCACTCTAAAGCAATTTTGGTACTACAAGCTACCGAAGGCTCTTGGGGCACACTCAATGCCGCCGCATCGGAAGGAAAGTGTCCTTCAAAAATAGAGCGGTAATAATACTCTTCTTTCGTAGTTGGTGTTTGTAGCGGGAACTTAAAATGGGCATTCTCCATTTGCTCATCACTAATCTTTTCATCGACCAGGGATTTCAGGGTATCGATCCAACTGTACCCCACACCATCGGAAAACTGTTCTTTTTGTCGCCAAGCGACGCTCTGTGGTAGGTAGTCTTCAAAAGCCTTACGAACTACCCACTTTTCCATACGCTCCTTGGTTATCATTTTATCCTTAGGGTTAATGCGCATAGCCACATCCATAAACTCCTTGTCTAAGAAAGGTACCCGACCTTCAATACCCCAAGCGGCTAAGGATTTATTGGCCCTTAAACAGTCGTACATATGTAGCTTTTTAAGCTTACGCACCGTTTCTTCATGAAACTCTTGATCGTTAGGAGCTTTGTGAAAATATAGGTATCCTCCAAAAAGCTCGTCGGCTCCTTCGCCAGAGAGTACCATTTTAATCCCCATAGACTTAATAACCCGAGCCATTAAGTACATGGGTGTAGAGGCGCGTATGGTGGTGATATCATAAGTCTCCAGATTGTAAATTACGTCGCTAATGGCATCCAGCCCTTCTTGTATGGTAAACTTGATCTCGTGGTGCACTGTACCAATATGATCGGCTACTTTTTGTGCTGCAGCCAGATCTGGCGATCCTTCCAATCCCACAGAAAAGGAATGTAGTTGTGGCCACCAAGCTTCTTTAGTACCTCCACTCTCTACCCGCATTTGCGCATGCTTTTTAGCCAAGGCTGAGGTAACCGAAGAATCTAACCCCCCGGATAACAACACCCCATAAGGCACATCAGACATCAGTTGTCGTTTTACAGCGGCTTCCAAAGCATCGTGCAAATCCTCAATACTCGTGCTGTTGTCCTTTACTGCTTCGTACTCCATCCAATCTCTTTGGTACCAACGTACCAATTCTCCAGAGGCACTATGTAGATAATGTCCTGGAGGAAAAAGTTCTATCTTGGTACAGGTGCCTTCCAAAGCTTTTAACTCGGAGGCTACATAAAACGTTCCATTCTTGTCCCATCCCATATATAAGGGAATAATGCCCATGTGATCGCGAGCTACAAAGTATTCGTCTTTAGCGCTATCGTAAATGGCAAATCCGAAAATACCATTCATCTCATCCACAAAATCCACTCCCCTTTCTTGATACAAAGCCAAGATTACCTCGCAGTCCGACTGGGTTTTAAAATCATATTTGCCTTCGAACTGCTTGCGTAGTTCTTGGTGATTGTAAATTTCTCCATTAGCGGCCAATATCAGATTACCATCATTGCTCAACAAAGGTTGCTTACCAGAGGCAGGATCTACAATTGCCAATCGTTCATGAGCCAAGACAGCATTGGTATCAGCATATATACCACTCCAGTCTGGGCCACGATGCCGTACTTTCTTAGACATCGCCAACAATTGAGGCCTTAGCGTTTCTGAACTTTCCTTTAAATCAAAGGCACATACTATTCCGCACATATCGGTTTTATTTTGCAATACTTAAGAGCACAAATATGGTTTGAATTCCTATAAAATAAAACACAATATCGTTTTCTTATTTCATATTATCACTTTTTAAAGCAAAACAAGAATAAATTGATATCATCAGGACCTGTTTTCATCTACTGCCTTAAAAACTGAAAGCCGTTAATTTTAACGCATTTTTAAAATACACCCGTGTATTAACCGCTAGTTTTGACCATTCTAAAAAATTTAAGACATATGAAGAATTTGGTCATAGGCCTATGTTGTGCAGCATTGTTCTGTACCTCCGGGATTACCGCCCAAAAGTTTAGTGGTTTGGACAAAAGTCCAGCAGATATTACAGCGTTCCCTAGCAGCTATAAGGTAGCTGACAAAGCGGTTCGTGTTATTTACAGTCGTCCGCAACTAAAGGGTCGATCAATTGGCGTTTTAGCGCCCGAAGGGAAGGTATGGCGTACCGGTGCGAATGAGGCCGCAGAAATTACTTTTTATAAAGACGTTACTTTTGGTGGCACCGCTGTTAAAGCAGGTACCTACGCACTTTTTACCATTCCAGGGGAAAGTGAGTGGACTGTGATATTGAACAAAAACTTAAATCAATGGGGCGCCTATTCTTACGATAGCGCCGCTGATGTTGCTAGAGTAAAAGCAGCAGCTTCTCAAGATGGAGAATCCTTAGAAGCCTTTTCTATGGCCTTTAAAGAAGTAAAAGGTGGCGCACACTTGGTAATGGGTTGGGGAACCGTTCGCGTAGCCACCCCTATAATGATGTAATAAGCATTACAACGAATCTAAAACGAAAGGCCTCAGTTATCGCTGAGGTCTTTTTTTGTTATGCGCTTTCGGCCAATACATGACTATAGCATGACTACATTATCGGCAGATGAGCAAGCATAAACGACATCAGTGGCCTAAGCATAACCAGAATTCATGAGACCTTTGCAGCATGAATGAAAAAGCGGTGCAATAGCCAAACTATGGAAGAATTGCTGGCTTCTCAAAAATTTTAAGTCCTCACAACCAGGGGGTTGCTCCGGGTTATAATTTCATCGGGCGTCGAACTTTCCGCATACTTTGAATTTTGCAAAAGTCTCTTCATACCAAAATCTTTTAAAGTAGAAACCCCTAGCGACATTCAAGGCGCTAGGGGTTTTCTTAAGTGATTCATGGGCGTATGGGTTTCCCCAAATATTACGCATATCAACTGGTCAAGTTAGGTTGGTAATACCATTATTTATCCTCAAAGTTGGTCATAACAAATTCTACACTACGTGCTCCTGCTTCTTCTTGTGTGCGAATCGGCTGCGTATCACCAACGCCTTCCCAAACAATTCGGTCGTCGTTGATGCCTAGCTTTCTGAGATATAGCGCTACCGCTCGGGCTCTTAATGAAGAAACAAACTTATTGTAGGCTGTACTACCCGCATCATGAGAATGTCCTGTTATTTTGAGTTGCAACTCGGCATTGGCTTTGAGATGCTTGAATATCTTTCTTATGTTGGAAATGGCTAGTGCATCTAGCTTGTACCCTTTAGGAGCGAAAGGATTTTGCTCTAGTACATAAATCTTATCCTTTTCATAATTTGTTTTTGGCAAGGCGGTAAGCGTACATCCATCTACAAAGTAATAGGAAAAATCACTGGGCACTAAACTTTTGGTTTGGTTCAATAAAGCGGTATGGGCATTGTCTTTAAAGTTTCCGATTACCATGTGGCTTTCAAAGCCTTTTGCTTCAAACCTACCTTTTAGTGTTATCCATTCCTCAGTATCCTCCAACGATCCATCAGACGCTAGCAGTACTTCGTGATATTCAAAATCCGTTTCTCTACTTAATCGATTTTTGGTAAGTGCAGCACTGTTGTCACGCTTTAAAGCCTTGTTGGCAAATACAACGGACATATTTTTGAGGGCAACAGTAGAAGTCTCGGCACGGCTAACTTTAATCTCAATCTCGTAAGGATAATTTTCCCTTAAGGTTTGACTTGTATTCAGCTGCACATACTCACGGTAGTCATTTAAAGCATAAAAATAAAGACCGACGTAAGCAGTACCTTCCACGGCTACTTGAGTCCCCTTAAAATTATTGGGGACATTAAAATCATTCGTATTGCAGGAATGGAAGTAATCCCCGGAACTGGTTGTTGGAGTAGATACTTGATCTAAAACAGCATCCAGACTTATAAAGTTTTGAGGACATTGCGTATGCGCTTCAAGACCTCCGTTGACTAAAAGATTCTGTCCGAAAAGACCATTAAAACTAATTACGCAAAAAATTGAAAATAGGCGAATGTAGATATTACTCATACTTGTATGAATTTTCGTCCTCGTTAGTTCATAAAACGCCCCTAGCATTTTTATATTGTTTTTTTTGGGCATTCTGATGTCATTCGTCGATTAAGCGAGGTGTATCGATACTAAGCTGGGGTTATTGCCGTTATCTTAGTCCAAATCTTTATGAAAATGCGCATATACCTACTATTACTATTAGGCGCACTATTGCCTTATTTAGGCCAAGCTCAACACCGGGTAACCGGTAAGATCGTTGATGAGCTTGGATTACCTATCTATCTTGCTGCGATTACTATGGAAGGCTACGAGAGCCCTATCTACACCAACTACGACGGGGAGTTTGAAGTTCAAAGCGATCAAAACTTTCATTGGAAGCTTACTGTTTCTCATGAGGGCTACAAACCGGCTTCTCTATTTGTATTGAGTGGCGGACACGCTGGCGAAATTGTTATGGAATACAACGCGGCTATGAATGCTATTTTAAATGAAACTTCGAAAAGCAACGAATTGCAAGCTCCTTCCAACAAGGCGGATGAGCAAACAGGGGTACCTAAAACTTAACGTCTGGCTGGCTGGGTAATCACAAAATCCACGCGACGGTTCTGAAGTCTGCCCGCCTTGGTAAGTTCAGAAGCAAGGGGCTTGGTATTGCCATGCCCTTTCCAGATCATTCGTTCCTCAGGGAACCCTAGCTTTACTAAAAAATGAGCTACTGCCTTAGCCCGATTATAGGAAAGCACTTTGTTATGGCCCTCAGAACCTACATCATCCGTATGGCCATTAACCGTTAAGGTTACATTGGGCATGGTTTTTATTCGGGTATACAACAAGCGTATATTGTGTTTGGCGTGTTTTGATAAATCGTAGCTATCGGTAGCAAAGTGTAATCCTTTTATAATGTATGGTTTGTTTTTTTGGTATCCTTGAAAATTGGACTCCACTAAAGTCATACCATCTACATAGTAATAAGAAAAGGCCTTTACCCCCGGCTTACCTTGTTCAAGGTTTCCTTTTTCGGTGGTCGCATCTGGCTCAAAATTACCTACCACAAGATTGGTTTCTCCGCCCTTGGCTTTAAAACGCGCTTTAACGGTAACCCAATTTTCCATATCCTTATAACTACCCATACATTGTAGTTTCACAAAGTTCAGGCGATAGTCTGCTAAAGGGGTCAAGCGTCTTTTCGACAGATTTTTGGAGGTTTCTAACTGTAACGGTTTATTGGTCAATAAAGCGTTTAAACTGGTAGTAAACACGGTAGAAGTTTCTGCAAGGGAAACTTGAAAATGCAAATCGTAGTAAAGTCCCTTTTTCAAAGGGTTTTATAAAGTAAGCTTTAAATAATCTCGGTAGTTGTTAGGAGAAAATAAATAGAGTCCTGCATAAGTGTCGCCACTAAAAGCAGTTTGGGATCCTCTAAAATTATCTGGAATGGCCACTTTGCCGGTGGCGCATTTGCTAAACACATCAGCAGTGCCCGTAGTTGGAGAGCTCACATGCAAGCCCTGTGAGGCCAGACCGCTAACATTTTCGGGGCAAGCGCGAAGCACCTCGAAATCGCCATTGCTGATCAAATTTTGAGCAGCAACGTTAGATATAGGGCATACAAAACTTAAAAGAACAGCAAAGATTCGGGACATTGGGGGTAATTGCCATTTATTGATAAAACGACATTTTTTAACATTTATTGCCCCAAATGTTATATTGACTCATGATTACTAGTCTTTTAAGCCAAAAGCTACTTTACTAAAAGTATTCTGGGCCTATAAATCGAACTGGTAAGAAACGCCCAATAAGGCTTGAAAACCTTGAACTCTAAAATTGGACCAACGCTCGTAGGCCGTCCCTGCAATATTAGACAACTTTAGGTAGGCAGAAAGCTGATCCCCAAAACGATAACCAATATGCGCATTGGCATCAAAAAAGCTTTCTAAGGTTACTGCCTCAGATACGAATGCCTCTGGCGGCACATTATTCGCAGCTACCACTTGTAAATCTTCTCGTTCCCCAACAAAAAAGAGTTTGGCCCCAAAATACCACTGATCCGTAATTTGATAATCCATAAATAGGCTTCCCTCGATTTCTGGTAAGTTCCAAGCCGGATTATCGGAAACTGTATTGTAATTGGAATAGGTTCCATTAAGGCCTAGCGTACAATCCCGGTTTACCGCTAAGGTGATCTCTGCAAAACCTCCGAAAGTTTTTAGATCGTCGTAAATTACTTGAAAAGAATTGCCTAAATAATAGCCTCCCTAGTCCATACGAGCGGTATTTTGAGGATTTAAACGAAAGAGTGCTCTGTTGTTTTCAGCGCGATAAAAACCTTTGACGTTATAACCAATATTGGAGGTCCATTGCCCCTTAATTCCCGCAAAGCCATCGTATTGGCGATCGGTAGGGCGGATGAGTAGTGTTGGAGATACAAAAGGATTACTATCTACAAAACTTTGATAGGTGTTTTGATCTAAGCCTCCTTCTAGACCACCATAGGCAATTACTTGATCATCTATCAACCGATACGAAGCGGTTATCGCTGGATAAAAGGAAAAGGTACCTTCTTTGCGCTCAAGGTCCATTCCATAGGTCACATTTGCACCCAGATTCACAGTAAGTGCTTCTCGAATTACGGTTAAACTAGGACCTCCACTTAAGATGAGATGACCAAAATCGATGCCTTCGGTATTGGCAATACTATCTAGCGGTGCATTTGCAAAATTACCTCCAACGTAGTCTGCTACAACCTCAAAATCGACCAATTCTGTACTAATGGGGGCTTCCCATTGTACCGTGCCGATGAATCTATTTTCTTGTGAGTCTAAGGCATCCCAAAAACGATTTATGGCCAACTCCCCACGCTTAAAAAAGGAATCTTCCATGGTAAAATGGCCCTTTGCTCCTGCTGCAAAGTAGTTTTGTTGCTCGTCCAGCGCAGTCACCTGTGCTTCGGTAAACGTATCTGGCTGCAAACCATACCAATGGTATAGTTGATGACCCAAGGTAGCCGTAGCGCCCCATTCGCGATCTCGCTCACTAACGGTATAGCCTACCTGGAGATCCGTATCATAAAAGTTGGTCTCTAAAGGGGTTCCTTCAATAGCCCCTCTTGAAGAGAAGTGATTAAAGGCGACATCTAACAAATGCTCGTCTCGACCGATTTCCTGGCTGGTATAAAAGTCTGCCTGAGCATTGTTAAAACTACCCAGACCCAGTGCTGCATAGGTATTGTACAACACTGGTGGCGGCACTTTTTTTACCCGTTCTGCCTTGGCCTTTGCTGGTGTAAAAGTGGAAGCTACAGGCACTGAAAAAATAGTATACGCAATTTGCTTTTTTTGTAGCTCTAAAGAGTCGTTGATTTGTGGAACTGATTTGATTTTATCAGCGTCTGCCACCGTAGGCGTGAAGGACTTGACCACTGTTACGGTTTGTGTGCCAATATCCTTAGGTTCTTGGGCCGTAGCTATACCAGTAAAACTTATAAAGAGCAATACTCCTAAAAATATCGTGTAGGAAAGGTCCGAAGGGCGCAAGTTCTTGATCGCTGAGAACAAAACCCTCTTCCATCGATTATGTAGTACTACCTTTCTCATTTCATTTTTCGTTTCAATTACCTTCTGGAGATACCGAGGCATTGCGCTCAGCTTCCTTCGAACGTATTAAGGCTAGCTCGCCCTTAGCTTCTGCCACCAGCTCTGGAAAATCAGAAAAATTATCCATTACACTCTCCAAAATGTATGTGGCCTGGAAGGCATCTTCTAAGGCGTGAAAATTTTTAGCCATTACAATCAACCCCTTAGCGCACCACTTTTTATAGCCTGCATAGTCTTGGGCCAACTTTTGAACTGATGCGTTGGAGGCTTCAAAATCGTAATTGCGGTTTTTGAAGAAGGCATCATAATACCAGGCTTCTGCGGCAACCTCACCTTTGGCAATAGTTACTACCGCTGCGAAAGCGGTTTCGGCAAGCTCCATATTCCCAATCTCAATGGCGGAACGTGCAATCATAATTTGAGCATCAGCTTTGATACGATCGTCAATATTGTCGGCCTTGAGTACCTTTTCGGCGTAGGTTAATGTTTTCTGGTAGTCCTTTTTATCGTAATAGGTCTTCATCAAATTGCTTTGTGCAAAAGTTCTGTTTTGAGGTATCTCGGCACTTCCTTCTAAACGATCCAAAAAGGGAAGGGCGCTTGTGAGGTCCGATTTCCCGACATAAATCTCACATACTCTTGTGAGTGCCTGCTCTGTAAACTCACTGGTCCCACGATCTGCTACGACTTGGTATTTGGGCAGTGCCTCATCCTTCTGCCCTTTGGTGAAGTACAATTGTGCAAGGGTAAAATTGGCTTTGGTAGAACGAGGGCCTTCAGGAAATTCTTTTAAATAGGTCTCAAAACCAGCAATAGCCTTATCGTTGTTGCCTTCGATATATTGCCGCTCGGCGGCTTCAAAGCTGGCTTCTTCTAATTCGGCATCAGTTACTTGGAGACGGTCTTTCCCTTTTGCCCAGCTCGCATATGCCCCTACTTGCCCCATATCTACATAAATCATTTTAACCGTGGCTGCTGCTTGCTGTGCTTCTTCCCCATCGGGATAACGGTCTACCACCCCTTTTAATTTCTCCAGGGCGCGCTCATTTCTATTGGCATTGTAGTGTACTAAACCTTGCCGTAATAGGGCTTTAGGAGCAAAGGAACTTTGGCCAAAATTGGAGAGGAGGGTTTCGTAGGCTTGAAGACCTTCTGCCTCTTTATTGTATTTTACATAGGTATTGCCCAATTCAAAAAGTGCATCGTCCTGAAGTGTTGAGCTCGGATTTTCATTGAGGAATTTGCGAAGTGCGGTAATCTTAGCATCTGTATTGCCTAAAAAACCATGACACATAGCGCTTTGTAACCTTGCATGATCTTGATGAGGGCCCTTTATTTCGGCTGCCTCAGCATAGGCGGCCATAGCCGCGCGATAGTCGCTTGTTACATATTGACAGTCACCCAACCGCATAAGTGCATCGGTTCTAATCGCGGTGGGTAACCCGGGCACTTTGACCGCACTTGCAAATGCAGGTTCGGCCTGGGCATATTGCTTTTGCTTAAAATGGCAATAGCCTACTTGATAATCTGCTTTTTCGTGTTCCTTAACATTGGAGGCACTCGGATGCGCCTGAAACTTTTTAAAGCGGTTTAGCGCTTTATCAAAATGACCCTGAGCATACTCCGCCTCGGCACTCCAATACCAAGCGCGTGCTCCAAAATCAGGGTCTGGAGTAGCCTTTAAAGATTTTTCAAAAAGGTTAAACGCCTCTTTGTATTGGGCTTCCGTAAAAAGTACGACCCCTCGGTAAAAAGTGACTTTTTGATAAGTAGCCTCGTCACCATATTGACGATTGCTTTCCAATAATTCCAAAGCACCCTCGAAGTTCTTTGAGGTAATATAGGAATCCACCAACAATTCTTTTAGTTCCTGCTCTTTGTCATCGCTAGGATACTTTTTCAAATACCCTCCCAAAACTTCAGGCACCGACTCGTAGGGATTTCCCTGTTCGTAGCTCAACCTGGCGTAGTGATACAAGGCATCCTTTTCAATAGCCGGATCAAAAGCCATTTGCGAAGCATTTCGGAACGCATTCAGGGCTTCCGTTTTTTGATCCAATTTTAAATAACATTCCGCCAAATGATAATAGGCATTTTGAGCGACAGCATTGGTACCATCTACAATCTTGTTAAATTGCCCTATGGCACTCTCAAAATCTCCTTGTTGGTAATAGCAGTAGCCCAGTTGGTAGTAATCGGTGTTGTTCCAACGCCCACGCTTACCCTTATAAAGCTGTAAATGGGGAATAGCCTGGTCGTATTGCTTCATATTAAAATAGCTTTCCCCGATTATCTTATTGAGCTCCGAGATTTCTTTGCGGTTAGACTTGGCCAATTGCCGCTCAGCCATAGCGATAGCTTTTTTAAAATTCCCTAGCTTAAAATTGAGATCCGCTTGATAGTAGGTCATCTTCTCTTCTAGAACGGCTGGGTCTGTAATTTGATCAAAACGAGCGTTCGCTCCATCATAATCATCTTGTTCGTAAGCAATATATCCTAGGTAATATTTGGCTTGAGAACCATATTTGGGAGAGTTGGATACTTTACCGAGATATTGTTCCGCTTGATCCGGCCTATTTGAGGAATAATAGGCATATCCTGTATTAAAATTAAAACGCTCCAGATCGCTTCTAGAGAGGGTATTTTGATCTACCTTTTTGTACCATTTTAGGGCGTAAGGGTATTTACCGGTATCAAAATAGTAATCAGCTACATCTAAGAAGGCGGCATTGCGCTTGGTTGAAGTGGGATACTGCTTTACAAAGCTTTCCATAGCGCTATCGGCCCCACGTTGGTGCAGGCGTATCGCTGCATTGGCCAAATAGTAGGCACTATTGGCCTTGATATTGTCATCGTTAGAAGTAGCCTGGGCATCCTCAAACAGTACCATTGCGGCACGGTACTGTTGGACGCGGTAAAGTGATAAGGCTTCTTGATAAGGTTTATTGGCATCCGTAAAAGTGGCTGTTTGCTGGGCAATAGCTGGCGCTAGCGCCCCCAACCAAAAAAGCAGTACGGCAATATAATTTAGATACATGATTTTCTACAGGGTTCTCAATTGCATGTTCTTGTAGGTGTAAACGATAAATTTAGGACTAAAGTATACCGCTATTCAAAGCAACTGGTAATATGAGACCTTTGCAGAATGGGTGAAAAAGTGATATGCAATCCAAACTATGGAAAATTTCGTCCTTCTCAAAAATTTTAAGTCCTCACAAACATGAGGTTGCTCCGGTTTAAAATTTCATCGGGCGTCGAACTTTCCATATACTTTGAATTTTGCAAAGGTCTCAATATACCTTGTGGCTTTCGCAATTCGTTGTACTTTTAACCTAAACTATGTATTAGAATAGGGTAATGAAGCTTGAAAACGCATCAGATATCCCATATCTTAAAAACCCTATTATAGTTTTTCGAGAAACTATTGATTCCATAAACGCATACCATGCCCGATACCGTTGTTGACTTAAAAGATATAGCCATTCTTCAAGAAGATAATCTGGTTTTAGATCGGGTTACCCTGCAGGTGCGCCAAGGAGAGTTTGTATATCTCATAGGAAAAACGGGAAGTGGTAAGAGTAGTTTTATGAAAACGCTATATGGTGATCTCCCATTAACCAAAGGGCAGGGCACTGTGGTTGATTTTGATCTAAAGACTTTAACGGAGAATGAAATCCCTTTTCTAAGAAGAAAATTAGGGATTGTTTTTCAAGATTTTAAGCTGCTTCCTGACCGTAATGTAAACGACAACCTCATATTTGTATTGAAAGCTACTGGTTGGACAGACCTCGCCACCATGACTACCAAAACCGAAGCGGTGTTGGATCGGGTTGGGATGAAAACAAAAGGGTTTAAGTTTCCGCATGAGCTCTCTGGTGGTGAACAGCAACGCATTGCTATCGCCAGAGCCCTTTTAAACGATCCAGAACTTATATTAGCGGATGAACCTACCGGTAACCTAGACCCACAAACCAGTGTGGAGGTTATGAAGGTTTTGGAAGAGATTAATGCCAACGGACGTACT
This sequence comes from Bacteroidota bacterium, assembly GCA_039414375.1. Lineage (GTDB taxonomy): Bacteria > Bacteroidota > Bacteroidia > Flavobacteriales > Flavobacteriaceae > Croceivirga. Next base: position 13,601 of record JBCDGY010000006.1, read on the forward strand.
ATTTTAATGGCCACCCATGATTATGCCTTAATCTTGAAATATCCACACAAAACCCTAAAATGTGATGAGGGTAAGCTTTTTGAGGTGGTTCAAAAAGCAGTATAATAACGAAACCCTAAGGCAAAGTACGAGAGGTTTAACTATTTACCATTACTTACCAAGCCTTAAAGAATTTTTGTTTCTTTGTTCGAAATGAAATTTTTCCTCTTATGGAACTTCTGGGAATAGACATTGGAGGCACCGGTATGAAGGGAGCCTTGGTAGATGCCAAAACTGGCCAAATGTTGACCGATCGTTTTAGAATACCCACCCCCGCTTCCCGAAAACCCGAGGCCATGGCCGAGGTTATTAAAGACATTGTACAACACTTTAATTACAAAGGTCCTGTTGGTTGCGGTTTTCCTTCTATTATAAAGAATGGGATTTGTAAGTCTCCTGGCAACTTGGACGAAAGTTGGGTAGGCGTAAATATCGATTCGCTTTTTACCAAAGCTACGGGGAACGAGTTCACGGTATTGAACGATGCCGATGCTGCAGGATATGCTTCCATGAACTACGGTGTAGGAAAAGGCAAAAAAGGACTGGTGATGATGATTACCGTTGGCACTGGACTAGGGAGTGGCGCTTTCTTTAATGGCCAACTGATCCCCAATTTTGAATTGGGTCAAATACCTTATAAGGATTATAAAAAAATTGAGCAATATGCCTCTTCCTCGGCTAGAGAGCGGGACGAACTGTCTCTTGAAAAATGGGGTAAGCGCTTTAAAAAATTCTTGAAATACGTGGAATTGATTACGGCTCCTGACCTTATCATCATCGGTGGCGGAATTTCAAAAAAATGGGACCAATACCAACATATCATTACTGATATCGAAACAGAGGTGGTAAAAGCCGAACTTATGAATCACGCTGGTATTATTGGCGCTGCTATTGCCTGTTTGAGAGAGACACATCACGGATAGTATAAACGAGAGCCATTCGTATTAACCTGGGTTCGATTACTATTTGAAAGGTAGGCCCTTTGTGAATCGAACTTAGATTTATAAAAAACTGCCCAGAATACATGGCTTAGGCCATGCATACCGGGCAGTTCCGTTAGGTTGGTTGTTTGCCTACTATTTTCTGACTAAGATCAATTTTCGCACGACATCGCCATTATCTAGCTGTATCGTAAGATGATATATTCCACTGGGGGCCTCAATAAAAGCGCTATATGAATTATGACCATGGTTCGCGGTTGGATTTTCAACGGAGACGCCCACACTTCTTCCCACTAGGTCTGTTGCGCTGATGGCAACGATATGCTCGGGAAGATCGATTCGGAACGTTCCCGAAGTGGGCACGGGATAAATGGAAACCTCATCCGAAATGGTAGCTTCATCAGTGGCTAAAGTGCCTATATTAGTGGTAAGACTAAAGCTGGAAAATCCAAATTCCCATTTCCCAATATCCGGTGCACTACCGGAATACGAAAAGCCAACGTCCTTACCGCCATCTACCACCACACTCGATGATGAACTGGGCTGGTAGAACGGCCCTTCAAAAGCCCCTGTCATTTTTAAATTGGGATTGCCAACAATATTATTCGCCTCGGTAGAAGCCCCTATGATTTCCCATCCTGGGTTGATACCTGTAGCGTTGTATTTCAAATTGTTCTCTACGCGTACATTGGTCAAATCGGCTCCATTGATTTGGATATCACCCTGGCCCTCCAATCGCGTATTCAAAAAGATGTTGTTGGCAATATCCACGTTATCTACCCTAGCACCCAAGATACGTACTGCCGGACCCCAATAGGAATCAAATACATTGTTTACAATTTTTATGTTTTCATAGTCCCAAGGTCTGCTATTGTCTAAATGTACCGCAGTTCCTGCACCTGAGAAATAGGACTGTTTTTGAGTGTTCCTAAAAATATTGTTTCTGATAACCACATTCTTTCTGCCCATATCCCAAATAGCTATGGCAAAGCCTTTGTTCTCAATGTAATTATCATAGACTTCACAACCGGGTAGGGCAATTTCCATTCCCTCTTTGCTCGAAACACCATCTTGATCAATCATGGAAACATTATAAATTTTCATGTGTTCTGTGCCTTGCGGGTCATTGAACATCGCCGGATGATTCACGATAGACAGCCAAGTATTGCATTGAATGTTGTAAATCTCATTGCCAGGCCCTAGATTCCATTGTTCGATGGCAATCTTTTCGCCCCACAGATTATCGTTTTCATTCAGATTGAACGAGCAATCGTGAATTTTAACATTTTTAAAGAATCCATCATAAATAAACTTGATTCCGTAGCCTATTTGGTCGTCTATGGTTACGTTGTAAATATCAGCGCCATCCAATGCGGCCAAACATAGATTGCCTAGGGTCTCTGGCCACGTTCCGGTCTGTGGGTTATAGGGAATATCGGTTCCATTTTCGATAAAGGTAACATCGTGTATAGTTGTGTTGTACATCCAATATTCGGGCATAATATACCAGTCTTTGTCCCCTGGGCCAAATACGGCTCCCCTTTGTTGGCAGTTTTGGATGGTTACATGATGCATGGTTACATTGTTCCTATTTTCGACCCACACCCCAACTTTGAGTGATTTGTTGCCACCATCAATTGTAAAGCCACTCAGGCTCTGGTCTCCGTTGGTCGGGGGTATGGCCTCGCTTTTATTGTTTCGGAACTCCACCCTCCTAGGGGAAATCAATTGAATGAGCGACCCATCGTACCACAACTTCCAGTCATTGCTATTGGGGTCAATACCCTCTGGGATAGAAACCCCTGTAGAATAAAGGGTGGTTAGCGATTCGCCGGCACCGATAAGATCAACACCCGGCGCCAACCTAATAGGCTCTGTTTCTGTGAAGCTGCCCGGCCCTATATTGATAACACTGCCAGGGGAAGAAGCAAATTGCGCGGCATAGGCCACGGTCTTAAAGGGGTTTGAACTTGTTCCCTGCCCAGGTGCATCTATACCATCGGTGGCTACATAATAATTGGTACCTAAAGCAGAACCAGTACTAAACGAAGCAGTGGCACCCCTTGAGCCGGTAGTATTTACCGCCTTTACCCTCCAGTAGTATGTAGTGCCGGCGTTTAAGGTGACCTGAGCGGCATAAAATGTATTATTGATATCGGAAACGCTGATAATCGGATTGCTGAACGCACTATTGGTAGCCACCGTAATTTCATAGCTTTCCGCATATTCGGAGGCATTCCAACCAAAGGTGGGAATCCTTGCCACGTTCGCTTCTTGATCCCCGGGAGTTACTAAAGCAAAGGCCGCTGGCAATGGTGGTGTAAATGTTGTAAAGCTTTTTATGCTATTGGCTTGGGTAGACACTGGTCCATTATAGGCCCTTACCGTCCAATAATAGGTGGTATTGCCTGTTAAGGCGATTTCCGGTACATAGTTGGTTTCAGTAATACCTCCAGTTTCCCTAACAACATCGGAAAGTCCGCTGTCAGTCGCAATAATCAAGGTATAGCTTGTAGCGTTTTGAGAAGCAGACCATGAGAAATCGGGCTGTACAGCCACATCTGTCTCCCCGTTGGCAGGAGCGTTCAAGTCAAATTCTCCAGGGGGTTCGTTATTCTCAAACCGAATCCAATCCAAATTTCCGATACCGACCGATCCCTTGAATACAATGTACAGATCATGGATGCCCGATGCATTGGCCAGTTCTGCAGATTGTTCCACGAAATCGTTCCAGCCATTAGTGCTTGCCACGGTCAGACTACCCAAAAGGGTGCCTGTGGGCGCATCTAGCCGCACTTCTATAACCTGACCGGCATAGTCGGAATCTACGGCCACGTTTACCGTAAAATTTGTGGGATTTCCACCAAAATCCACAGTATTGAACCGAATCCAGTCCGAATGGTCCAAGCTCCAGATAAAGGTTTCATCCTCTGAGATATTGACTCCGTTTGCAGCGTCGTATTCCTCGGCTTCAAAGGTGGCCAAGACGGTTCCAGGATCGGTAGGGGTATCGTTTCCTTCGGTGGTAAAGTACGCGGTACCGTCATCTACTGTAGTCGCTCCATAAGCATTTACCGCGGTAACGGACCAATAATAGGTCGTATTTTCAGAAAGGGCTCCGGCCCAATAGGTATTTTCTGTGATTCCTTGTTCATCTACAAGCGGGCTGGAGAGATTACTGTTGGTCGAAATGATGAGGTTATACGTGTCCGCGTTAGAAGAACTACCCCAGTTGAACGATGCCACAACACTTACATTTTCGGCCCCGTTAGAAGGTGAACCAATAGTGAAGGCTCCCGGGAGAGGGGTATCCATAGGTTCCTCTTCGGTAGTAAAATTACGAGGTCCATTGGAGGCTGCTACTTCCCCATCGTCGTTTATTGCCGTTACGTTCCAGAAGTAGGTGGTTTCCGCCAAAAGACCAGAAGGCTGGGTAGCAGTGCCCGTTACGGGTTGGTTGAAAACGGGATTGGAAAGATCAGCATTGGCCGACACCCGCACTTGATAGCTATCGGCACCCAAAGACGCACTCCAATTCAGTGTTACCGAAGTCGAAAGCCCTGTACTGCCATTATTTGGTGAATTTAAGGTAAAGGCTCCTGGTGGACTGGGGGGAGCGTCCAACCCGCCGCCTATGACAAAATCGATCAAATCCAAACTGATGGAGTTTCCGGTATTGGATATGACATCCAACTCAATACCTTGGTACCCTGCCGGTATTTGAAATTCTTGACTGGTGAGCACAGACCATGTTGTACTCGCTGTGGGAGGGAATACTAGGTTTTGGACTATCTGTGACCCCACCTTTAGGTTAATATTGGTCACATTAGCTCCCGTGGCATTGTTGTAGACGAAATTGATCTGCGCCGTAGTTACCTCGGAATAGGAGTTTTCAAATTTGGCGTATGACCATTCGCTGTTAAATTGGGTCAAGTAACCTGAACCGGAATATCCCGCAATATCAGATTGTTGCACTACATTGCCGTAGTTGAGATTTTCCGCTTCGTATACTGTTCCAATGGCACTATAGCTTCCGCCGCTATTTGATTCTTGCGTTGTAGTGAAAACAAAACCGTTGTTGCTTGCTGTTGTGGTACCATAATTGTTAACAGCTGTAACACCCCAATAGTAAGTGGTGTCATAGTCCAGTCCGCTGGCACTGTATGTGCTTCCATCCATCGATTGTATGATAATGGGATTACTCAGGTCGCTGTTGGTGGATACCATAAGTGTATAGGATGTGGCTCCAATCGATGCCCCCCATGAGAAGTTGGGCGAGGTGCTTACGCCGCTGCTGCCGTTTTGTGGGCCGTTCAGTGCGAAAGCTCCCGGAGGATTTTCGGTTACGGGTTCCTGCTCCGTAGTAAAACTGAGACCAGCGTTACTAGCCTCAGTAGTTCCATTACCGTTTGAAGCTGTTACTCCCCAATAATAAGTAGTGTCATAAGACAACCCATTGATGGTATAAGCGGTTTCATTAACAACGGTATTGACGATCGGATTGGAAAGGTTGCTATTGGTAGCGATGACCACAGTATAGTTATCCGCATTGGATGATGCGCTCCATGAAAGATTTGGCGTCAAACCTACAATACTATTATTACTAGGACTGTTTTGGTTGAAAGCTCCTGGGGATACGGGATCTTTTACAACACCCAGCTGGAGTTCGAATCGGTCGATATTGACCGAGGTGGCAGAATTGCTTTGGCCATCTATCCGAATATTTTGGTAACCGGCAGGTAAGGTAAAGTTTATGGTCAGTTCCTCCCAAGAGTCCCATGAACCGGTACTTGGAAAGGACAGCATTTGTGTTAAACCCGATCCTATCTGAAGTGCCAAATGGGTGACGGGCGCAGGATTGCCATTCGCATAACGGACAATCAATTGTGCTGGTTGTGCTTGCGGATTGCTTTTGTCAAAACCCACATACGACCATTCACTGGTCAATTGGGTAACATAGCCCGAACCTGTAAAACCAGGATATTGACTAGACACTTGCGCGTTGCCCATTTGGGCAGGATAGGACTCTGCCTGAACAACATCATTAGCGGATACGATTAAAGGCGCGTAAGCCAATAAAAGTAAGAGAATAGACTTGCACCAGGGTGCAGACGCGTCTATTAATGATGGAAATTGTAGAAAAGGTACTTTTGGAATCATGAGTTCATTGTTGGGAGATTAGTGTTCTTTTTAGGACACATTTTGATATGCCTCTATTCCTTGAAGGAGATTTTAACAAAAACAACTCATTTTTTTTGTTAATTTATCATAAATGTTTAGGTGTAATTTAGTTTTTCACAAAATCTCTTATCCAATATCCAGAATTCATTTAGGGGTAGTACTAGGATTTTTAAAAGGACGGGGATCCTCAATCCGCGGGCTATGTTTCGCTACCTTACTCATTTTGACCCAAAGAAATGAACAGGCGCAGTGTCCTAACTTTGATTAGAATAACGAGGGTTCGATATTAGACTTCCGAAATCACAATATCAAAATAGCGGCCTATTTCGTAAATTAAAGTTTTGATTTTCAATTTACTGTGTAATATTTCACTAATGATTTCTGTCAAGAATTTGTCCTCTTTTGGCAAAAAAGTCTACTATCCAATGGTAAACAACGTACCAGAAAGTCGAAGATGAGCCTTTCCGAGATAATGACGGTTCAAGTACGCTTCCATTTTTCTGGATATCGGAGCGTGGCAAACGATTTCAACACTATTTTCGCAGCTCTAATAGCATACCGCTTCAAGGATAGAAAAACATCGCTCAAATACAATTTCGTCGATACCAAACAACGCTATCTGAACGTATAGTTATATTGAACTTAGGTTAAAAAGGAATACCCTTTTTCAATAAACAGTGCATTAGATAAAAGAAGGGATAGATTATCTATTTAGCGCTTCTTGGCATCCAGGGGAGGGTCAAAATAAGTCTGTGAAACCTTGCCTTTAAAACTATAATCACTGATTTCAATGTGCGTTAGATATTCGCCTGGTTTTCCGTCTACCGTCCAATGGGTTTTTAGGGCGCTTGGTAGTAATATGCCATCCACATCCGCCAAAGGACCTATTTCCATAAATTTTTCACGAAGATGTTCTCCCTTTTTAAAGTATTCTGGATAGGAAACGATATAGCGCGTACCCATTAGCAAATGGGTTTCCGAATCGAAATGTAAGATGTAATAATCATCTGGAGCCGAACCCGTTCCAGGACTAAAGGTGACTTTAACCACATCGTTGGGCTTGCCCAAATAATCTGAGGGTGGTAATAATTCAAGATTTACCCCTTCTCCATCTAATACAAAGGGAAATCCCATAAGATAAAGGGGCGTCATCGCCCAAAATTTGGTGTCATAGGAAAAGAGGGTGGTGTCTTTGGCCTTTGTCCAAGCTTCACTACCAGACCATCCAAAGGAAGCCGTACTATCTACAGTACTTTGATGTACCGCCCGATTGCGCCATACATCTACTACCTGATAGGTGTCCCTAACAGTGCTACCATCCAAAGGTTTATAGTTAAAGCGAAAAGCCAAGGGACCTTGGGAATACCACTGTTTTAAACCGCCGTGAGCTTCCATTGCATTCCAAACAACCTGACCAGCTGGGGAAGCCTTTAAACGTTTACCAGTCTTTGCTACCCTAAGCTCAACCTATGACTGTGGGATGTAAGCTTCAATTTCCTTAGATAAGGGATTAGCTATAGTATTAACTACCTGTTTCCCTTCTTGCTTACAGGAATATATAACAAGGAAGGTGATGATAAAGCTACCAATTCTTGATACAAAAGACATACGCTGCTTATTTTATACAAGAGTCGTAACGAAAGGGCTAACCTTTCAAAGGCTATCCATTAATTTAAACGCCTTTGTTGCGCTTACGATCCACTTCTTTTAAATAAATTTTACGTAATCTCAGGTGATTGGGAGTTACCTCTACATACTCATCTTTCTGAATGTACTCCAACGCTTCTTCCAAGGAGAATTTAATAGCGGGTACAATCTTGGCCTTATCATCGGCACCGGCAGAACGTACATTGGACAGTTTTTTGGTTTTGGTGACGTTGATCGTCATATCGTCTTGCCTAGAATTTTCTCCGATAACCTGCCCTTCGTATATGTCTTCTCCCGGATCTATAAAGAACTTTCCACGTTCTTGCAGTTTGTCGATAGAATAGGGTATGGCGGTGCCATTTTCCATGGAGACTAGGGAACCATTAATCCTTCCGGTTATTTCCCCTTTTAGAGGTTGGTATTCCAAAAATCGGTGTGCCATAATCGCTTCCCCAGCAGTGGCGGTAAGCAGTTGGTTTCGCAAACCGATAATCCCACGTGAAGGAATGATAAACTCACAGATCATCCGAGAGCCTTTGGCTTCCATACTTACCATTTCTCCTTTTCGTATGGAAACCATCTCAACGGCTTTTCCGGATACTTCGTCAGGTAAGTCAATCGTCAATTGCTCTACGGGCTCGCACTGTACTCCATCTACTTTTTTAATAATTACCTGGGGCTGCCCTATTTGCAATTCGTAGCCCTCGCGGCGCATGGTTTCAATCAATACCGACAAGTGCAATACGCCACGCCCAAAGACCATAAACTTATCGGCGCTATCGGTTTCTTCCACGCGCAAAGCCAGGTTTTTCTCCAGTTCTTTTTCTAGGCGTTCTTTGATATGTCGCGAGGTGACAAACTTGCCATCTTTCCCAAAAAACGGACTGTCGTTAATGGTAAACAACATGCTCATGGTAGGTTCATCAATAGCAATAGTCTCCAAAGGTTCTGGTAGCTCAAAATCGGCTACCGTATCTCCAATATCAAAACCATCCATACCAACTAAGGCGCAAATATCTCCCGTTTGTACGGCCTCCACTTTTTTGCGACCTAACCCATCAAATACAAACACTTCTTTAATACGGGACTTTACCATAGCGCCATCACGCTTAACCAGGGTAACCTGCTGTCCGGTTTGAAGGTCTCCGCGCTGTAAACGACCAATAGCGATACGCCCCGTGAAAGAAGAAAAGTCCAAAGAGGTTATCAGCATTTGGGTAGACCCCTGTTCTGGTTTAAATTCTGGTACGTGTTCCAAAACCATATCGAGCAGTGGAGCAATATCTTCTGTAGGCTTTTGCCAATCTTCAGACATCCATCCTTGTTTGGCTGATCCATAAACGGTTGGGAAATCCAATTGCCATTCTTCGGCACCTAATTCAAACATCAAGTCAAAAACCTTTTCATGAACTGCCTCTGGATCACAGTTTTCTTTATCTACCTTATTCACCACGACACAAGGCTTTAGCCCTAGATCAATGGCTTTTTGTAGTACAAAACGGGTCTGCGGCATAGGCCCTTCAAAGGCATCTACTAATAAGAGTACACCGTCGGCCATGTTCAATACCCGTTCCACCTCACCACCAAAGTCGGCGTGCCCTGGAGTATCGATGATATTGATCTTGGTGTCCTTATAGATTACAGAGACGTTCTTTGAAACAATAGTAATACCCCGCTCTCGTTCCAGATCGTTGTTATCAAGAATCAAGTCGCCTTTGTTCTCGTTGTCTCGGAACAACTGGCAGTGATACATAATTTTGTCGACCAAGGTGGTTTTCCCATGGTCTACGTGAGCTATAATGGCGATGTTCTTGATTTTTTGCATGACCGCTAATTTTTTCGTCGGCAAAGGTACCGCTATTTTTGGGTTGCAAAAACTGTGTTCCACTATTTTTATCGGACTGATTTTAAAGGTATTGTCAACCGTCGATACGATCATTTTCGTCTTGCAGTCCTGTTTTTCGTTTTCGGGCCTTTTTGATTTCATTGCGGCCAAAATCATAGGTAAGTCCAAAAGCCATTTGTCGGCTATCGCTACCTCCATTACCATCGATAAACAGTTCCCCAAACTGTGTTATCCCCCTCCAGGGTACGGTAAACAAAATGTCGTTAAAAGACAAGCGCGCAGTAAAGCGATCGTCGAATAGTTTCTTTTGGAAAGCCACATTCAACGAGCCTAGGGCATCGGTTTGATAGGTACCCCCCCAAACTGAGGGCGAACTATACCAACCGGATATCTCCATCTTTAGTGACTTCGAGAGGGTAAGGGTATTTTGGGCATAAAGACTCAGCGTCTCTTGGCGCAAGGGTAGAAACTCCTCGCTAGTAGCTGTAAAATCGTTAATATAGGCATTGAGGCTAAAATAGAGATTCCACCACTCATAGATCTTTTTAGGATAAGAAACCCCGAGATTAATCACTTCTTGATTGGCCACATTTAACGTGGTTAAGAAATTGGTCGTTTGCGTATCGGCAATAGTAACCTGCGCAAAAAAGTCGGTGATGTAACTGTAACTAAACGAAGTAGTTAACCGGTAATTAAACGTATGCGACAATTTAATGTTGTTGGTATATTGCGGTTGCAAGAAAGGGTTCCCTTTACTAAAAGACAGTTCATTTAATTGGTATTCAAAAGGGTTTAAAGATTGATAGTTGGGCCTTTGAATACGCCTACTGTAGGTTAATGCGAACTGGTTTTTACGGTTCATTTGGTAGGTTAACCCTCCTGATGGAAAATAGTCCGTGTAGCTACGGCGTACCCGATCATCTTCATTTTGTTGCGCGCTGGTAAGGATACCGTCAGAATCGGTATGTTCTACTCTGAGACCAAACTGTAGATTCCATTTACCCCATTTGCGATTGTAATTGATATAGGCGGCATTCACATTTTCTTGATATTCAAACTGATTGCTCTGTGTAATGTCCAAAACGTTTTGCCCATTAAGCTGGTTGAAAAAGTCGAAGGTATTGTCGGTATTGATAAAAGACAGTTTTAGACCCACGCCAAAGACTCCTTTAAAAAGACGCTGCTCATAATCGGATTTAATGGTTGCAATATTGATATCTATTGGGGTATCTTGAAAAGTAATGCGTTCGCTTAACACTAGGGTTTCAGGTCCATTAAAATAAGTATTGGGTTGCAGGGCATCCCGCTCACTGTTATAACGCCCATAGTCCAAATCGATATTAAAACTGCGACCCAGCGTATCAGCATATTTGTAATTAAAATTACCATTGACGTTGTAAGAAGTTTGCTGGGTCTGGTTTAAGGCGACCAACACACTATCATTAGGTATAGTACCAATTTCTCTGATGGGGGTACGATTGGTGGTGTTGGCAAACCCATTGTTAAAATTACCATTCACCATTACACCAAGGGTATGCTTGGCATTTAAATAATGATCGTAGCCAAAACGGAGGTTATTGGTATTGCGATCTTGAACGGTATTGGAGCGGGAGTCGAATTGCGTACCAAACTGACTCCGAAATAGATTGATAAAACGGGTATTCTTACCAAAGCGATTGCTATAGGTGCCGTAGAAATTTCCTTTTTTCTCACGCGTATTAAAGCTTACACTAGAATTGGTACGCCCAAAATCGCCCACCGTAAAGCCTGTAGTAAAAGTACCATTGGTTCCTATGCTCTTGTCTTTTTTGAGCTTGATATTAATAATACCTGCATTGCCAGCAGCATCGTATTTAGACGAAGGTTGGGTAATAATCTCTACGGCCTCCACATCGGTGGCTTGCAGGCTTTCTAAAAAATTGGTGAGGTCTTCGCCTTGTAAAACGGACAGTTTGCCGTCGATAAAAATTTGCACTCCTGTTTTTCCTTCAACAATAAGTCCCCCACCATTATCGAGAATAACCCCAGGTGCTTTCCGCAATAGTTCCAAAGCGCTAGTACCAGTTGCAGTTATGGTGTTTTCTACATTGAACACCGTTTTATCGGCCAGTACTTGTACCATGGGTTTTTCAGAAACCACAGTTACCTCCTCCAGATTCTCTGTACGCATACTGAGATCGATTTCTCCTAGGTCTAAATCTGTTCCTTTAAAATTGATCTGTTTACTATAGCCGGTGTAGCCAACATTCGTAATGCGCAACAAATAGGTACTGGGAGCAATTCCTTCTAACTGAAACACTCCAAGATCCTCAGTAATAGTAGCTTTTACGAGACTAGAGTCTTTAATACTATTAAGCGTTACTGTGGCAAAAATTACTGGAGCTTTGTTCTCATCTACTACCCTACCCGTAATGGTTTGGGCACTACTTAGCACCGTAAAGCAGCAGGCTAATAAGAATGCAACTATTTTCATGACTGTTCGTTTTTTGATTGCCCAAAACTCTAAAAATTCTGTTTAACCTCAAAGAAAGTTCTGTTCAGTAGTCCTATAGCCAGACGAATGGTCCAGTACCATCCCATTCAACAGTATATAGGACCATTCATCAGATTCTAGTGGTGCATTTCATGAAGACTTCCTATTTTGACTTAAATTCCTAAACTATGAACAAAACAGTTATTTGGGGTATTACGGTACGAGAACTTTTGCTCGTTTTTTTATTTTATTGTTTTGCGGTCTTTTTCTATCATCTAGCGGTATGGATGAGCATTAATGATTTTGTCTCCCAAAAACCACCCCTTTTAGGCGTTAAAGCAATTATAGACGGAGGAGGGTTACAATATGGCATTTTGTTTCTTTTTACTGTTCCCATATGGTACTTGATTTTTATACGGCTAAAGCATTGGAAGCTCCCCTTACGCTTGATATTGCATATCTTGTTTTTACCGATATTTATTCTGGTTGCTCAAAGAGTATATTATTGGGCATCAGAATCTTTGGGATGGGGACACTTAAGAGGAGCTGGACAGGTTTGGGATTTGTATATCCCTGGGCTTTTCTACCTGATTCAATTTGGTATTTTTCACGCCTATGAGCACTACCGGCTAGCGCAGAAAAAATTACGGATGGAAGGTGCCTTGCGGCAGGCAGCACTAAAGAGTGAATTGGCAGCTATTAAAGCACAGTTAAATCCACACTTTCTATACAATGTTTTTAATACCATCAATGCTTCGGTGCCCCCTAAACAGGAAAAAACAAGGCAATTGATCGCTACCCTCTCCGATCTCTTTCGCTATCAACTCAAGGCATCACAAAAAGAATTGGTCCCTTTAAGAGAAGAGTTGGAATTCGTTCAAAATTATCTAGAACTGGAGAAGGCGCGTTTTGAGGAACGATTGGCGGTTGCAATTCATGTTCCGGAAACTATATTGAACGAAAGAATACCGCCGATGCTCTTGCAACCCTTAGTAGAAAATGCGGTAAAGCACGGTATTTCCAATGCACTGGAAGGAGGAACCATTTCCATCTCGATCTTTAGAGACGGCCCCCTGTTAAAGTTTGAGATTGCAGATACCGGTATAGGAGTAAAAGATAAGAACAGTTTGTTCGGTAGCGGTATTGGATTAAGCAACACCCAGCTGCGACTACAAAAGATGTACCAGAGCCATCTTGAAATTCTAGACAACGAACCCCGAGGGCTCAAAATACGGTTTGCCTTATGAAAAAGGTGATTATTGCTGATGATGAAAAGGCGGGAAGAACCTTAATAAAGGAGTTTTTAGAAGACCATCCAACCCTGGTTTTAGTAGCAGAAGTAAACAATGGCGTAGATGCGATCACGGCCATTAATACGTTTAAACCAGATTTGGTATTTCTAGATATTCAAATGCCCGGGAAAACGGGTTTTGAGGTACTTACCCATTTGGACGAGTTGCCGGCTGTAATTTTTTCTACCGCTTTTGATGCGTATGCGCTAAAGGCTTTTGAAGTGCATGCGGTAGACTACTTACTAAAACCCTATACCAAAGAAAGGTTTACCAAGGCCATAAGTCGCCTCACGGACAACACTCAAAACGTAGGAGACCTTACAAAGCAGCTATTGTTAGAGCAAGAGGACTATCCCACCAGAGTATTGGTACAACATCACAAAAAGTTGGTGACCACTGCCGTAGATGACATTCAATGGGTTGAAGCCTATGGGGATTATTCCAAATTGCATATGCAATCCCAGGTGTATCTCAGCAATTTTGGGATTACCGATTTGGAGCGAAAACTAAACCCTAAAAAATTTCTTCGGGTCCATCGCTCCTACATGATCAACTTGGATAAAGTGCAAGAATTGAAGAAATACGGTAAAAGCTATGAGGTAACCCTAATGAATCAAGATGTGGTGCGTGTAAGTCGTGGGTATATGGATGCCTTAAAAAAAATTATGCTTTAACATCTGGAAGCTTTTGCGGAATAATCGAAAAAGTAACCGCTCTTCCAAATATACAAAGGTCTCTTTTAGATACTTAGAGACCTTTGTAAAATTCAAAATATGTGGAAAGTTCGACGCCCTATGAAATTTTAACCCGGAGCAACCTCCTGGTTGTGAGGACTTAAAATTTTTGAGAAGGAAGAAATTTTCCATAGTTTGGATTGCATATCACTTTTTTACCCATGCTGCAAAGGTCTCACTTCGTCCAAGCTCCCATTGTAGGACTTCCTATTTTTTGCCCAAAACAAACCCCAATTTAAAATCGACTACTATTCCAGCATCTAAATTGGTATCACCAAAAAAATAAGCTGGTCCTACTCTAAAGTTCCACTGAAAACCTTTCCTCCCAGTCCTTTGCAGACCATAGAGCGCAGCGACCGCTCCTACAGTGTTACTTTCTAAATCGCCAATAATGGGCTGTCCGCTTTGCAGTATAATTGTAGGGGCTACATAATTTCCCGTGTTGCGGTCAATATGTTTATTCTTGCGCAGGCGACGTTCAAAATTATAATAGTGTCGGTATTGCAAGGTACCGACAGGATACAATCCAAAGTCATCTCCAAAAAAATCTGAGTCTCGGTAACTAAAGCCAAAAGCCAAGTCTGCCGCTATGGTGGCATTATCTCCAACACCGTATTCATAGCCTACGCCAGGCAACAACACATTAAGGGACCATTGATGGTCCGCTACCTGCCGAGAATTTTGGGCAAAAAGGGTCATACTTATTAAAAACAAAGGAAAAATTATCCATTTCATGGTTCAAGTTTTATTGATTTCCCCCTTCTAATCAAACTTCATTCCAAACCGAAGAAGACCCTTGCAAAAAAGTTAAAAAAGTATGATGCGCTCTAAATTATATAGGGGGTCCCCTAGTTGTTTAGCCATTGAATCTTTTTTGAGCGCCGTTTGGTAGCCACCCAACCAAAGGTAACGTTAAGCAAACCGCCATATCCATTGAAAACACCATCTCCGCGATAATACCCAAGACCCAACTCTACATTAAAATTGAAACCTTTAGCATAGGTACGTTGTATGCCGTAGACACCCCCATAAAACGCTAATCCAAAATCATCCGGCCCATTCAAGTTATCGGTAATTTGCAAAGGTCCCCAAAACACACTGCGTGCAGCAGAGATATAATTGGCGGAATTGCCGACTACATTTTTGTTATGATCAACACGATTTTTAAAGTTGTAATAATACCGTAATCTCGTGTGCCACGCATAACCAAAAGTATGGCCCTCTTCATAAATAGCCAGACTAGGTGTAAAACTAGTGGAGACACTCACATTACGGAACAGACCCAATTCGTATCGGAAACCAGGACCTAATAGGTTCAGTGTGAGCTGATGCCTTTCAAGATTTACAATGCCAATCCCCTTTTCAGTGAATTGTTGCGCGCTTATATTTCCAGATAAGAGCACGATACTTACTACAAACAAGACCGCTTTTTTCATGGTTTGGTTTTAGCGTGGTGAGCCTTTTGCAGAATGTGTTAAAGAGGGATACGCTATTCAAATTATGGAAGAATTGCTGACTTCTCAAAAATTTTAAGTCCTCACAACCAGAAGGTTGCTCCGGGTTAAAATTTCATCGGGCGTTGAACTTTCCACATACTTTGAATTTTGCAAACGTCTCATGGTGTTAAAACTAATAGGATTACCTTTGACCCGGACACGATTTATAAAAAGATTAAGGGAATGAAACTGGACGCCTTACCACAATTAAAGCACACCGAAAAAGACACTTTTTTTCTCTTGGCTGGACCTTGTGCAATTGAAGGAGAAACCATGGCCCTACGCATTGCAGAACATATTGTAACGGTTACCGATGCTCTAGGTATTCCCTTTGTATTTAAAGGAAGTTTTAAAAAAGCCAACCGAAGCCGTATCGATTCTTTTACGGGCATTGGCAATACCAAAGCATTAAAAATTTTACATAAAGTATCGGAAACCTTTGGGGTACCCACCATTACCGATATCCACGAGGTTTCCGATGCTACGATGGCTGCTGAATATGTTGACGTACTGCAAATACCAGCGTTTTTGGTACGCCAAACCGACTTGGTAACTGCTGCCGCAGATACCGGTAAAGTGGTAAACCTGAAAAAAGGGCAATTTATGAGCCCTGAGAGCATGAAGCATGCCGTAAGAAAGGTGACTGATTCTGGAAACAACAATGCCTGGATAACCGAACGAGGCACCATGTTTGGCTACCAAGATATGGTGGTTGATTTTAGAGGTATCCCAACTATGAAATCCTATGCTCCTGTGGTGTTGGATGTTACCCACTCTTTGCAACAACCCAATCAATCGTCTGGTGTAACTGGTGGGCGACCAGCCCTTATTGGCACCATGGCCAAAGCAGGTATTGCTGCTGGGGTAGATGGGCTCTTTATAGAAACGCATTTTGATCCGGCCAATGCCAAAAGCGATGGTGCGAATATGCTTGACCTAAGTTTATTAAAAAAGTTATTGACCGACCTTTCAAGATTGAAAGCCGCTGTAAACCAACTTTAATCCTTTTTATAGAATCCTTTGTGCTTTAGTGCATAGGCCTCTTGTAATACTTCGCACAGAACGATCTCATCAATTTCAGCCAGGGTACTGTAGCGTAAGGATCGAACCACTTTTCGATGTGCTCCAACCATAAGTTCGATATGCTTGGTGAGATGTGCTGAATTCCAAAAAGCCACATCCACATACCCTTTTTTAGGCACTGCATTCAAGTAACAAATGGGATGTTCAGCGGCATAAAAACAAGGGATGCGCCATTTGTAACGCATGGTCACCTCAGGTAGTTCTCTTTGAATTACACCTTGTAAGTAGAGCAGTATACTTCGGAAGGGTTCGTTTTGGTTTAAAATATATGCTTCGGCTGGTCCCATAGACCGAAACAACCATTTTTTAACCAGTGCACCAAGAAAATAAGGTAGAAAAGAATGAAACCTTTACAGAAAGGTTAAAAAAGTGATAAGCTATTCAAATGATAGAAAGGTTCTGGAATATTTTATAACTTTGAATTTCAAAGTACTTTAAAATGAATTCAGAAAAATACCTTGATGATTTATCCGAGATTCGCCAATTGATGCAACGCTCCTCGCGGTTTTTATCCCTAAGCGGTCTGTCGGGTATATTGGCCGGTACTTATGCTTTGGTGGGAGCTGCGGTAGCATATTTTTTTCTTTTTCCAAACCGCTACACCCAGTTAACCCTACACAGTTGGCATTTTAGAGCTACTATTATATTATTGGCAGGTATCGCCCTTCTTAGTGTGTTAACCGCCTATTTGCTCACCGTGCAGAAGGCGAAAAAGAACCATGAAAAGATTTGGGATGCTACTACAAAAAGACTGTTACTCAATTTCATGATACCATTGGTTACCGGAGGTATTTATATGCTCATAAAACTGAGCAGTCAGCATTATGGTTTAACAGCTGCGTTGATGCTTATTTTTTATGGTTTGGCTCTAATAAATGCCTCCAAATACACGCTGAGCAACATCAAATATCTTGGGTACGCCGAAATTGTATTGGGATTGGTATGTGCGGCCCTACCCGGGTATGGGTTTTGGTTTTGGGTGCTCGGATTTGGGGTGCTACACATAGTGTATGGCAGCCTAATCTATTTCAAGGAAGGAAAATAAAACCATGGGGCTGATTGACAATATCAATAAACTTTTTGACCACCGTATTCGCTTGGGCATTATGTCGGTACTGATGGTGAATGAGTATGCAGATTTTAATCACCTCAAAACATTGTTGAAGGTTACCGATGGCAATTTATCTAGCCATGCGAAAACACTTGAAGAAGCAGCCTATATTACAGTGGAAAAAACCTTTATAGGACGACGTCCGAATACCAAATACAAGGCCACCACGCTTGGGAAAACGGCTTTTAAAAAACATATTACGGCCTTGGAAGGGCTGATTAAAAATAGTAGTTAGCTTTTTTTTACATAATCACTTTGAAAATCAAAGTACTTTAAATTTTATAAATGGAAACAACAAAAACAAACAAGGGGTTTTCCCAATGGGTTAGAACAAGCATTACGGCCCGAATGCTCATGGTCGGTGGCATTGTGCTAGTCTTGTTAATACCACTCATTTTTGTAAAAGGGTTGATTAACGAACGTTCTGTGCGCCAGCAAGATGTGGTAAACGAAGTGGGCTCCTTATGGGGGAAAGAAGTATTGGTAATGGGTCCAGTGCTTAAGGTGCCTTATCGGTTGTATACCGAGTCGACCAAAGTGATTTCTGACACCAAAAAAATAATCACTGAGCGTAAAGCACAAACGAAATACGCTTACTTTTTTCCCGATGCACTACAACTGCACGCTAAAGTGGATGCCGTAAAAAAGGAACGGGGTATCTACGAAACTTCTGTGTTTTCGAGTACCCTAGATTTTTCTGGCCATTTTGGAACTCCAAACTTTAAGGAAAATGATATCAACCCAGAAGATGTCGATTGGGACAAGGCTACTATCCTTATACGTACTTCAAATCTTAAGGGCATCAAAAACGAAGTAGTAGTCCAATTGGGAGACCAAAGTACCACTTTGCTATCTCGCTACAGGAAGTCTTCTGCCAACGAGCAACAACATTACAATACCTTGACGCTACATGAGTTAGAAAGTGCTTTCTTAGGAAAAACCACGCTGACTGAAAAGGGGAATACGCCTTTTAAACTTCAAATGACCGTTAACGGCAGTAGGCGACTCCGCTTTGTACCTATTGGTAAAAACACGGAACTGACTATGACTAGTAATTGGAAAGACCCGAGTTTTACCGGAAGCTTTCTACCAGAAGAGGATGAAAACAAACGAATTACCGATGAAGGCTTTACTGCACACTGGAAAGTACTACAAACCAATCGTCGGTTTGGGCAGTCTTTTTTGGGGAGTATTCCCAATTTGGTAGATTTTGCTTTTGGTACCGAACTGCTGGTGCCTGTGGATGAATACCAAAAAAGTGAACGCTCCGTAAAGTATGGTTACTTGGTTATTACACTCACCCTATTGGTCTTTTTTTTGATACAAACCATCAGCACTATCAGTATCCATCCTTTTCAATATTTAATGATAGGCCTCGCGCTCGTTCTCTTTTACACCTTGTTGATCTCCATTTCGGAGCATCAGAATTTTTTTAGCGCATATCTCATTGCCGGAATAGCCGTTGTAATGCTAATCAGTACCTACTCTCGAAGTATATTAAAGAACAACAAGTTTGTTTTGCTCATATTTTCATCCTTGTCCGCGCTTTATGCCTTCATCTTTGTAATCATTCAGTTGGAAAGTTATGCCCTTTTAGTAGGCAGTATTGGCCTATTTGTCATCTTGGCCACCACCATGTTCGCCTCACGTAAAATCGATTGGGCGCATTCCTAATAAATACATTCATTAAAGCCAAAGGAGACTGTGTTTAAAATCTTTAAGGGACACCATTATAGTCTAACGAGCAACTCCACCTTCTCATAAGCTCTGGATTAAAGCCTTTAGCTTTTAACCAGTCTCCTTCTCAAAAAATTATCATGCCCATCTACACATTACACGAAAAGATAAAAATATGGATCTATGGCCTTGGCCTATTCACTGCGCTCACCGGGGGACACCTAGTAGGAAGCTATATCTTATTAGACCCAAAACCCCTATTAGACTGGTATGCTAAAATCGTGTTGGTTTTATTTTTTTTAAATCTGATAACCTTTCTAGGTTGTGTTTTGCTTCAACTGACCCGCATACCTAAAAAACATACGGTAATGAAAGCTGCATTATTACTGTTACTCAATATTCCAGTGGCCTTTGCTTATCTACTTATCCTACTGAATTATGAATTTTAAAACGCTTGTCTTACTCCATTTCAACACCCTTCGAAATCTATTTTTCGGAACGGTTATCGCTCTTTTATTATTGGCTTTTCGCTAAATAGTCAATCCTTATGAACCTGTTCTATCTGTGTTTCAGATATAGTTAGGATTGATACTGCGCTTTTAAAAAATGTAGACAAAATTTCCTCCACCAGTTTTTCCATTAATTTTTTCATGTTCCATCCAGTTGCGGCAA
>JBCDGY010000007.1:0-32810 GCA_039414375.1 Bacteroidota bacterium
AAAAGCAGCTTAACAAGCCTAAATACTTCTCTGGCTATATTTAAAAACCTATAATGAAAACCGATATCACCTAAAATGAAAAAACCGCCCCGATCTGGTATCGAGACGGCTTCTTTTTGTACTAAATAAATACTTCCCTCATCAAAGGCCTGTAGCGACCACTTCATAGCGGTCCCAATTCTTAACAGCGGCGATCTTGTTATTTTCAAAATCAACTTCTTTTAAGATGGCTCCTTGCCAAAAGAACCATTTTCCTTCACGTAGCCCATTTACATATTTTCCAGAGGCAATTTTTTTACCATCTGCCGCATACATAAACCAAGTGCCGTGTAGTTTTCCTTTTAACAAATGTCCAGTTTGGGCAATTGTTCCATTATCGTGATAGTAGGTGGCTTTCATCATATTGCCTACTCTTTCTAAAACGGGTTTTGTATCCTGAGCATGACTTGCCATTGAAAACAAAACTGAAAAGATTATTATTACTTGCTTCATAATTATATCGGTTTACACATTAAATCACTAACAATAACTTAACAAAGGTACAAATTATTTTACATTTATGTTACTTATTAATAACATTTACATAACATTAAATTTACATTAATCCCATAAACAAATGAATTTCAATAATTTAAACAATTAAATTTTCACTAAAGCCGTAGTGCTTAAATCCCTATCCTCGATCTCTTTTTGTCTGTTATTCTCAAAAAATAATTGGTTCTGCCATATTGGAACTCCCTAAATTTGCGCATCCAAAAATGCTTGTTCATGTATCGTACCCATACCTGTGGTGAACTGAGACCTGCCCATATCGCACAAAAAGTGCAGTTAAGTGGATGGATTGCTAAACTGCGAGACAAAGGCTTTGTGGCCTGGATTGACCTGCGCGACCGTTATGGTATTACCCAATTGGTTTTTGATCAAGAACGCAGTAGTGCAGCACTTTTGGAGCAAGTACGTTCGCTGGGGCGCGAAACTGTAATACAAATTGAGGGTCAGGTAGTAGAGCGCGCGTCTAAAAATCCAAACCTGCCCACCGGAGGTATCGAAGTACTTGTACACCAGCTCACCGTTTTAAACGAGGCGCTTTTGCCGCCTTTTACCATTGAGGACCAAACCGACGGCGGCGAGGATCTCCGTATGAAATACCGCTACCTCGATATTCGCAGAAACCCGGTTAAAGACAACCTTATCTTCCGCCATCAAGTAACCATGGCGGTACGTACCTATCTTTCCAATCAAGGTTTTATTGAGGTAGAAACCCCCTATTTGATTAAATCTACACCAGAAGGCGCCCGCGATTTTGTAGTACCCAGTCGTATGAACGAAGGGCAGTTTTATGCCCTGCCACAATCACCACAAACCTTTAAACAACTTTTGATGGTTGGCGGCATGGACAAATACTTTCAAATTGTAAAGTGCTTTCGAGACGAAGACCTGCGCGCAGACCGTCAACCCGAGTTTACACAGATTGATTGTGAGATGGCCTTTGTGGAGCAAGAAGATATTTTACAAGCCTTTGAAGGGCTTACCAAGCACTTGTTACAGACCATTAAAGGCATAACCGTTGATGCCTTCCCTAGAATCACCTACGACGAGGCCATGCAGCGCTTTGGCAATGACAAACCGGACATTCGATTTGGAATGGAGTTTGGCGAACTAAATGCCGTAGCACAACACAAAGACTTTCAAGTATTTAATACTGCAGAATTGGTAGTAGGCATTGCGGTACCACAAGCGGCTGGCTATACCAGAAAACAAATTGATGCCCTTATCGATTGGGTGAGAAGGCCACAGATCGGCGCCAAGGGTATGGTTTACGTTAAATGTAATGACGATGGCACCTATAAGTCGTCTGTGGATAAATTTTACGATCAGGAAGACTTGGCCCAATGGGCAAAAGCTACAAATGCTCAAAAAGGAGATCTCATCTGTGTGCTTTCGGGTGAAGCCCAAGTTACAAGAACACAGTTAAGCGCCCTACGCATGGAACTAGCAGAGAGATTAGGCTTGCGTAGACCCGATGAGTTTGCACCCCTTTGGGTGGTCGACTTTCCCCTTTTAGAACTGGATGAGGACTCTGGTACTTATCACGCCATGCACCACCCCTTTACTGCCCCTAAACCAAGCCAGTTGGCATTGTTAGACAGCGATCCCGGAAAGGTAAAAGCCAATGCTTATGATCTTGTACTCAATGGAAACGAAATTGGAGGAGGATCCATCCGTATTCATGACAAACAAACCCAAGCTATCATGTTTCAACACCTGGGCTTTACCCCTGAAGAGGCACAAGCACAATTTGGCTTTTTAATGGATGCCTTTCAGTATGGGGCACCTCCACATGGGGGTATCGCTTTCGGATTAGATCGGTTGGTAGCCATACTAGGCGGTCAAGAAACCATCCGCGATTTTATCGCATTCCCTAAAAATAACAGCGGGCGAGATGTGATGATCGATGCTCCCGCACCTATAGACGAGGAACAATTGAAAACACTTCATTTGAGGTTAGCGGAAAAATAGACGCCAAGTCCTTTACAAAGAAATACGCACATTTATTGTTAGGCTACCATACTTAAAAACCGATTTCCGCATCCGGTTTCTAAAGATTTTTTTTACTGAACTCATTTAAACTTTTTTGAAGGTTTTTTTGGGTTGCAATGATCCTATTTCCAGTAATGGTCCAGAATAGGACAGGAATGGAAAATTATAAACCTACCGGCCGGTAAGGCAGGTGCCTAAAACTCTGCTTTAGCACTTGGTGATCCAGAGAGCTATTGCTAAGAGCGCTAGCGGGGGATTATTGAAAATGTATTGGTTTTTGAAAATTATAGTTAAAAGTTATCTGACAAAACCACACGATTGTATCGTGTGGTGGCAAGAATTTTAAGAAAGCAATAATTTCCTTGCAATCTGATATCCCCATAAACAAAAAAGGCACTCCGAGACGAAGTGCCTTTTCTTTTAACCAATTCTACTACTGCCTAGTTATTAGCCATAGTAAAATTATTCGCATTTAGGGCTTTGCTCCAGGTAGTACAACAGCATCAATAACATGGATTACACCATTAGACTGTAGTGCATCTGCAATAGTTACTGTGGCTTTGGAACCGTTGCCATCTACAAGTGTTACCGCATCGCCTTCCAAAGTTGCGGTTAGCGTTGCGCCATTTACTGTAGTCAACTCAGCTTTCCCTTGACCTTCTGCAATAGCTGCTAGCACCGCCTTAGCGTCAAACTTGCCAGCAATAACATGATATGTTAACACTGCTGATAAATCTGCTTTGTTTTCCTCCTTTAAAAGGTTTTCTACAGTCCCTTCTGGTAATTTTGCAAAGGCATCATTGGTTGGGGCGAATACTGTAAAAGGGCCTTCGCCTTGTAAAGTCTCTACCAATCCGGCAGCCTTAATAGCGGCTACTAAAGTGGTATGATCTTCGGAATTGGCAGCATTTTCAACAATGTTTTTAGTGGGGTACATGGCAGCGCCACCTACCTCAACAACGGCAGTTTCAACGGTTGATTCGGCCTTCAACTTAGCTTTACGCATATCGGCTTCTTGGGCCTGTGAAAAACTAGTAAATAGGATCGCAAGACCCATTACTGTAGGTGCAAAAAAATTCTTGGTTCTCATCACAATATTTAGTTTATAATTAGGTAAGGATATACGTAAGCCCATAAAGTAAGGTTTTTCTGAACATTGGTTTTGTGCTAAGTTTAACAGCAATACTGCTTTTTTCCCTTCTTTTAACAAAATGCTTACACTAAACAAAGCCAAAATTTAACATAATTATTACTTTAAAAAATCATCAAGCTCTCGCTACAGGTTGGCATTTTACAGGAGTTCCGCTAACTTTCAGTTATGAGGCAGTGGAGGCCATTTTTCTTATTTATCTTCCTGGGGCCATGGGTCTTTTGGGCACAGCCAGATACCACCATGCTCGGGCGTAAACCCTTTATTTTTGGGATAAGTGCCGATTACGGATTTTTGCTAAAACACTCCGAATCCCTCCAACAAATTGATAACGCCTATCCTTTCGGTATTCGCTTGGATGCCAGTAAACTACTATTAACTCGAAAGTCATGGGAGTTTTGTAATTGTTTCCCGAGAGTAGGGGTAAGCCTTGCCTATTGGAACTGGGACAATGCCGAAGTATTGGGCAATGCCATTGTACCACTAGCCTATTTAGAGCCCTACTTTTTAACCCAAAAAAAAATCAACCTATTCGTTCGAATGGGACTCGGCGGAGCACTTCTCAACAACCCCTTTGATCCCGTTACCAATCCTAGAAACCAATCTTACAGTACGCGCCTGGCTTTTTCTATAGTACTGGGTGCCGGACTTAATTATCGCCTTAATGAAAAACTCAATCTGAGATTGGCTGCGAAGTACAGCCATATTTCTAATGGTGGGGTAAGCTCGCCTAATAAAGGCCTCAACTTTCCAACAATAAGCCTAGGTCTCAACACCAGTTTGGAACCTATTACCTACCCCAACCTCCCAAAAATCTCTAAACGGGAACCTCCTCAGGATAAAAACCGATGGTCGTTGGTACACTTCTCGGGACTTAGTAATGCTACTGTAGGTGCCCGAGATCGTTTTTATGTCTTTGGGTTTTCAGGAAACTTTAGTCGATGGATTGGGGGCCGTAGCGCACTGACAGCAGGAACGGAGTGGATTGTAGACTTCTCGAGGAGAGAACAAATTAAACTCGAAGATGCCGATGCCTGGTTTTCACAAGCAGGGCTACTTGTAGGTCATGAATTTTGGTTGGGGCGCATTACGTTTAGCCAACAGCTTGGTATCTATTATTTTAACCAATACCGCACCACCGATGATGTGTATCAACGATGGGGACTTACTTACAAGCTCAATAAAAAGCTATTTGTAGGCTTTAATCTTAAAGCGCATCGCCATGTTGCAGATTTTTTTGATTTAAGGATAGGATATTCCCTCTAAATACTAAGGCACGCTCAAATTGTCAGAAGATCAAGTACATCTTGTACGAAAAATATACCAAGTTGTACAATAGGTATCACTTTTTCGCATTTAGTTAATCTTCAAGGTGTTGGAAGTTTGGTTTTATTTTGTACATTCCCCTCATTGACCGGTTATCGATTTTTTTGTGGATTTCGTCGATTTTTTAAGGTTTATATCTAAAGTGCATTGAGAGCTTTAAAATAAAAATTGGAAATACGGCGTTGTATAGTAAAGACATTCTTGGTAATCCATACCGAATGTTCTTAAAAAGTTGTACAAAAACCTACATAAATCGGTTCCCAAATCGAAGTATGTATCAAAATGATCCACCGCGAATGAAAACCAAAACTACCCCAGAAGGCAATAAACTAACTAGTATTTTTTGTGCCATTTTTGGTCACCACTATGTGGTTACTAAGAACGTAACAGAACATATTAAAGAATACACCTGTATTCATTGTCAAAAACAAGTGACCACAGACGAGCGTGGAAAACTCTCCGCCCTCACGCCAAAACTTAAGGAGATCAACCGTACCCTTGAGGAAATGTATCAAAAGCGCAATAGCAAGCCTCGTCCAAATCAAAATCCTTCTACGGGAATGGTTGCTTAATCCTTACTGAAGGCAGTCCAACCTTGGGCCTGTAACGGTATTTTGGTGTTATTCCGAGCTATTAAATGGGCGCCTTCTTGGGCTTCTGTCATGTGCCCGATAACCGTTAAATTGGGGTTTCCTTTGATTTTAAGATAATCTTCTTGTGCTATAGTAAAGAGTAGTTCGTAGTCTTCCCCACCATTTAAGGCGATAAGGCTAGCATCCAATTTAAATTCCTCTGCAGCCCTTATTATAGTTGGGTCTATCGGGATTTTATTTTCATAAAGTACACTGCCCAAATTGCTTTGTTCGCAAAGATGCAATAGCTCCGAAGAAAGTCCATCACTAATATCAATCATAGCAGTGGGTAATACATGGAGTTCTTTAAGAAGTGCTACAATATCTTTACGGGCCTCTGGTCGCAATTGACGTTCTACGGCATAAGCGTAAGGTTCTAAATCTGGCTGGTTGTTCGGGTTAACCTTAAATACCTCCTTTTCGCGTTCCAATACCTGCAAGCCCATATAAGCACCTCCCAAATCCCCAGTTACTACCACCAGATCGTTGGCTTTAGCTCCCGATCGCAGTACCAGTTCCGCTTGAGATACAGTCCCTAAAGCTGTTATACTCAGCAGCATACCCTTTGTAGATGAGGTCGTATCTCCCCCAACAAGGTCTACTCCATAAGTTTTACAAGCCATTGCTACTCCGGCATACAATTCTTCCAAAGCCTCTAAAGGAAAACGATTAGACACTGCCAAAGAAACCGTAAGCTGTGTAGCCATGGCGTTCATGGCATAGATATCGGAAAGATTTACCATTACAGCCTTGTACCCCAAATGCTTCAAGGGCATATAACTAAGATCAAAATGAACGCCTTCGATAAGCAAATCCGTAGACATTACAACCTCTTCAGTACCAAAGCGTAAAACAGCAGCATCATCGCCAATACCTTTAATTGAAGAAGAATGATGCAGTTCAAAATCTTTGGTCAGATGCTTGATCAAGGCGAATTCTCCCAGTTGTTCTACTGGAATTCGCGATGGGGCTTTGTCTTCGAACATAGGACAAAAATAAGCGCATTTCCTTAAAATCGTATCTTTAATACAGTATATGACCTCCCATTATGAATGTTAGAAAATGCTTTCCTTTTTTGATCGTCCTAGCCTTATTAGGAAGTTCTTGTAATAACGACCGCGATTCCCCTCCCGACAATGTAAGTATTCCAGGCGATACAGATCCTACAGATGACGCCGATGATATGAATCCTCCCGACGGGGATAACCAGGATACCGATATCGTCCCTTGCGTCGATGGCATGGCTGGCATTTATCCCTGTAATGGCTTTGATTTGGTTGGTAATGTTCCACTATCAGAGCTATCTGCAAACGAGGGCAATGATGTTTGGGGATGGGTGGATGACGCATCAGGTCGAGAATTTGCCCTAATGGGTCTTGATAATGGTACCGCATTTATAGAGATTACCAATTCTGGACTTTTGTACTTTGGAAAATTACCCTCCGCAACGGGAACCAGTATATGGCGGGACATTAAAGTATACAACGATCATGCTTTTATTGTTTCTGAAGCTGGAGGCCATGGTATGCAGGTCTTTGATCTTAGCCGATTATTGGAAGCTACTGATCTGCCGATAACTTTCACTGCCGATGCGATATACAATGGAATTGGCACCGCCCATAATATTGTTATTAACGAAAATACCGCTTTCGCCTATCCTGTGGGCACAGCACGTAATGATGCCTTTGGCGGAGGCGTTCATTTTGTGGATATTCAAAATCCAGAAGCACCGCAAGCTACGGGCGGTTATGGCCTGGATGGCTATACACACGATGCGCAAATTGTCACCTATAATGGCCCAGACCCTGATTATCAAGGGCGTGAAATATTTATTGGGGCAAACGAGGACCGTATTGCCCTAGTTGATATCACTGATAAAAATACCCCTACGCCTATTGCTACCATTGACTATGACCAATTGGGCTACACCCATCAAGGATGGTTTACCGAAGACCAGCGCTATTTTTTATTAGGTGACGAGGTGGACGAAACGCGCTTTGGGTTTAACTCCCGCACTTTAATATTTGATTTTGAAGATCTGGATAACCCTACGTTTCATATGACTTACCTAGGACCTAGCTCAGCCATAGATCACAATGGCTACGTTTTGGGCAATGCCTTCTACTTGGCTAACTACACCGCAGGTTTACGGGTTTTAGACCTTTCTGAAATCGACCAAGGAGTAGTAACAGAACAAGGGTTTTTTGACAGCTATCCCGCTAATGACACCCCTCAGTTTGAAGGAGCATGGAGCGTATATCCCTACTTACCCAGCGGTAAGCTTTTAGTTAGTGACATCAATTCGGGACTAATAGTTATACAACCCTCCAATTAAAAGATCTAGCTATGAAAAAAACGCTATTACTATTATTTGGGTTGCTTTGTAGCTGTGGTGAAGATGACTATCGTATAGCCGGCAACGACGAAGTTCCGGAAACCTTTCAGGAGGTGGCCTGGGCACAAGCCTTTGGAGGTTCCGGAAACGAATCACCGAGATCTGTGGTACAAACCCAAGATGGAGGTTTAGCCATTTTTGGGATGACTAATAGTACCGATGGCCACCTTAGTGCGAAGTCCTTACCCGTTAATGACTACTGGTTGCTCAAGTTAGCTGCCAATGGCAACCTGGAGTGGCATCGCACCTATGGAGGCAGCAAAGACGATCAGGGGCAGCAACTCATTCAAACAAGTGACGGTGGCTTTGCCATTGCGGGATATGCTATGAGCGATGATGGAGACGGCAGTAATAATGAAGGGTTTCACGACAATTGGATATTGCGGCTCGATGCTTCAGGCAATATTCTTTGGGAACGCAGCTTTGGATTTTCGGGTCATGATCATGCCTACGATATCGTAGAAACACCGGACGGAGGGTTCTTTTTTTCTGGTTTCTTAGATGTAACTTCCTCAAATGGGGCTGGAAGCACTGATAAAGGCAGGTTAACCGCTCATGGTGTGGGCGAGTTTTGGGGCACTAAAATTGATGCCGACGGTATGCTACAATGGCGCAAATTTTTTGGAGGTACCAACAACGACCGCTCTTATGGCGTTGTTAATGCCCATGGTGGAGGTTTTGTAATGGTTGGCGCTTCTGAGAGTGAAGATTTTGACATTGGCAATCCTAAGGGAAGTTATGACTTTTGGGCAGTACATATTGATAAAAATGGCCGTTTGGTTTGGGAACGTTCCTTTGGCGGTACTGGAATCGACAGGGCAGAAGATGTTGTGGCCACAGATGATGGAGGCTATGCTATCGTCGGTAGTACTTTTAGCACAGATGTACAAGTAACCCAAAACAACGGACAATCCGATGTGTGGTTGGTTAAAATTAGCAATAGTGGCGAACTGTTATGGCAAAAGAGTTTTGGAGGATCAGCCTTTGAAGCTGCTCACAGCATACGCACTACACAGGATAATGGGTTCTTAATTTGTGGAAATGCCAAAAGCTCGGACGGAGATACTACCGCTAATTTTGGTGAAAATGATATTTGGGTGATTAAGACTGATGCACAAGGGCAGCTGCAATGGCAGAAATCCCTTGGAGGCTTAGGCCTAGATTTTGGGTATGATGCACTGGAAACTATTAATGGACAAATTATTGTAGTGGGCGAAACAGCTAGCCAAAATTTTCCTGGTATTACCTACGGCGGAGGCATCGATCTACTTGCGCTTCAACTAAATCCCTAAACAAAACTTGAGTAACATTACTCAAAAGTTATTGGCATCTTAAAGGACAAGGAATTACTGACATATCTATTTAAGCACTCACAATCCATACGTTAAGTGAGTTTTGATAAAATTGGGTATTACACTATCCTCCCAATTTAGGTTTAATGCTTCTCTCTTACAGCAAAACCAATTCAATAAAATCCAATGGATGTACTGAATTGCGAGATACCCGTCTTTTTGTTGAAGAGTTGGATAAGGAAAGTTTATCAAAACATACGTTATAATAATGTTAGGACACTTAGGGAAATCGCCCCTAAGCCCTATATTTGAACGGTATTAGGAAGAAATGTAAAGCATTATGATCAAAGTTTCTGAAACCGCCCGCCAAAAGGTAATCTCGCTAATGGGGGAATCGGGTTTTGATGCTAGTAAAGACTATGTTCGTGTGGGCGTCAAAAGTGGAGGTTGCAGTGGTTTGTCTTACGAACTCGACTTCGACCGTCAGATAGAAGAAGGAGATAAAATATTCGAGGATAACGAAGTGCGTATACTGGTGAATAAAAAGAGTTTCTTATATCTCGTAGGCACAACCTTAGAATATTCTGGAGGATTGAATGGAAAGGGATTTGTATTTAACAATCCCAATGCACAACGCACCTGTGGGTGTGGAGAGAGTTTTTCACTTTAAATATTGAAAACATGGCTTATACTGAAGAAGAGCTTAAAAAAGAGCTGGAAACCAAAGAGTACGAGTACGGATTTTATACTGATATCGCCTCAGAAACTTTTCCTAAAGGGCTGAGCGAGGATATTGTCATTGCTATCTCTCAAAAGAAAAATGAACCAGAATGGATGACGGAGTGGCGTTTGGAGGCTTTCAGAGCTTGGAAAGCCATGGAAGAACCAGAATGGCCTAATGTCACTTATACCAAACCGAATTTCCAGGATATCTCGTATTATTCCGCTCCTAACAAGAAACCGAAGTACAACAGCCTTGATGAAGTAGATCCTGAGTTGTTGGACACTTTTAAAAAGTTAGGGATCTCCTTAGACGAACAAAAGAAATTAGCGGGAGTGGCTGTGGACATTGTAATGGACTCTGTTTCCGTAGCCACAACTTTTAAAAAGACTTTAGCAGAGAAGGGAATTATTTTCTGTTCTATCTCAGAAGCCATTCAAGAGCACCCAGAGCTGATCAAAAAGTACATTGGCTCCGTAGTACCCCAGAAAGATAACTTTTATGCCGCCTTAAATTCTGCGGTGTTTTCAGACGGTAGTTTTTGCTATATCCCAAAGGGGGTTCGTTGCCCAATGGAACTCTCTACCTATTTCCGTATTAATCAAGCAGGAACTGGACAGTTTGAACGTACGTTAGTGGTTGCTGATGAACGCAGTTACGTAAGTTACCTCGAAGGTTGTACCGCTCCAATGCGTGATGAAAATCAATTGCATGCCGCCGTGGTAGAACTTGTAGCGCTTGACAATGCGGAAATTAAATATTCAACCGTACAAAACTGGTATCCCGGAGATAAGGAAGGCAAAGGTGGTGTTTTCAATTTTGTGACCAAGCGAGGGCTTTGTGAGAACAATGCTAAAATATCGTGGACGCAAGTAGAAACAGGATCAGCCATCACTTGGAAATACCCCTCTTGTGTACTGAAAGGAGATCATTCTATTGGAGAATTTTACTCTATCGCGGTCACCAACAATTTTCAACAAGCGGATACCGGCACAAAAATGATTCATTTAGGAAAGCATACTAAAAGTACTATTATCTCTAAAGGTATTTCTGCTGGACAATCACAAAATAGTTATCGCGGGTTGGTACAGGTGAATAGCAGAGCTGAAAATGCCCGTAACTTCTCTCAGTGTGATTCGCTTTTAATGGGAAATCTTTGTGGGGCACACACCTTTCCTTACATAGAAGCCAAAAATAGTTCTGCCCAAATCGAACACGAAGCCACAACTAGTAAAATTGGAGAAGACCAGATTTTTTACTGTAACCAGCGGGGTATAGATACCGAAAAAGCTATTGCGCTAATTGTAAATGGTTTTAGTAAAGAAGTCCTAAACAAACTTCCAATGGAGTTTGCGGTAGAAGCACAAAAACTATTAGAAATAAGCCTAGAAGGTTCCGTAGGATAGTAGTACTGGGTTTCCTTAAAAGCAAACGCTAAAGTACGAGGATACCTAGCCAATAAATGCTAGGATTGATTAGAATTAAAAGCACAAACGCAGCATCATGTTAAAAATACAGGATTTACACGCTAGTATAGAAGACAAGAAAATATTAAAAGGTATCAACCTCACTGTAAACCCAGGAGAAGTTCATGCCATTATGGGTCCCAACGGATCTGGAAAAAGTACCCTGGCTTCAGTAATTGCTGGCAAAGAAGACTTCGAGGTAAAAAAGGGAAGCGTGGCACTAGATGGGGAAGATTTGGAAGAATTATCACCTGAAGAGCGTGCACACAAGGGGATCTTTCTGTCCTTTCAATACCCTGTAGAAATACCGGGAGTTACCGTTACTAATTTTATGAAAACTGCGATCAACGAAAGCAGAAAAGCTAGAGGTTTGGAAGACATGCCTGCCAATCAAATGCTGAAACTGATCCGTGAAAAGTCCGAAATGCTAGAAATCGATAGAAAGTTTCTTTCTAGATCTTTAAATGAAGGCTTTTCAGGTGGGGAAAAGAAGCGTAACGAAATCTTTCAAATGGCCATGATGGAACCCAAACTGGCCATTTTGGATGAAACCGATTCAGGTTTAGATATTGACGCTTTGCGAATTGTGGCTAATGGGGTGAACAAACTGCGGAATGCCGAAAATGGTATTATCGTTATAACACACTATCAAAGACTACTAGAATATATTGTTCCAGACTATGTACATGTGCTTTTTGACGGACGCATCGTAAAATCTGGTGGAAAGGAACTCGCCCTTGAACTAGAGGAGAAGGGATACGACTGGATCAAACAAGAAGTTCTAGTGCAGTAACGGTTGCCTCGTTGCCCCCTAACAGATGGGTCCAAAGAGCACCCTTAAATAAATTGTTAACCATTTCACCACTTTAGTGGACAAGATCGCTTATAACAATGGACTTAAAAGATAAACTAGTTTCCTCCTTTCTCGCTTTTGAAAGCCAAGTAGATGTAAACCATGCGGTTCATGATATTCGCTCTGAGGCCATCAAAAACTTTGAAACCAAGGGCTTTCCGACCAAAAAACAGGAAGCCTGGAAATATACTTCACTCAACAATCTTCAAAAGAAAGATTTTAGTGTATTTCCCAAACAAGGAACAACACTAGAATACAAGGATATAAAGCCTTACTTCCTTCATGAAATTGATACGTATAAAATTGTTTTCATAGATGGAGTGTACAGTAGCTATCTTTCAGAAACCACACATGATGGCGTAGATGTATGTCTGATGAGTGCCGCCTTAACCAAACCGGAATACCGTCAGGTAATTGAGCTCTATTTTAACAAAGTAGCTTCTAAAGACGAATCTTTAACTACTTTAAATACTGCTTTTAGCAAAGAGGGCGCTTACATATACATCCCGAAAAATAAAGCCCCTAGAAAGCCTATTCAAATAGTACATTTAGCCACAGGAAATGAAGCTGCCCTAATGCTACAACCTCGTAATTTGATTATTGCAGAGCAAAATGCAGAAGTACAAATTATTGAAAGGCACCAAAGCCTAACGCAGAATGAAGTTTTTACAAACTCTGTAACCGAAATATTCGCAGCGAAAGATGCCAGAATAGACTATTACAAAGTACAAAACGATAATGGCAACGCTTCATTAATTGACAATACCTATATCGCTCAAAAGACCACTAGTCACGTGAGTGTGCATACCTTTTCTTTTGGAGGAAAACTCACGCGTAACAATTTAAACTTTTACCAGCAAGGAGAACATATTGATTCTACCTTGAAAGGAGTAACCATTTTAGGAGAAAAGCAACATGTAGATCACCATACGCTGGTACATCATGCACAACCCAATTGTGAAAGCCACCAAGACTACAAAGGCATTTTTGGGGAACGTTCTACCGGAGTGTTTAATGGAAAAATTATTGTAGATCAAATCGCTCAAAAAACAAATGCCTTTCAACAGAATAATAATATTTTGATTAGTGATAAGGCTACAGTAAATACCAAACCACAGCTTGAAATCTTCGCTGACGATGTAAAATGCTCCCATGGGTGCACCATAGGTCAGTTAGATGAAGACGCGCTTTTCTACTTGAGATCGCGTGGTATTCCTAAAAAAGAAGCCACTGCTCTATTAATGTATGCCTTCGCTAATAATGTCTTAGAAAGCGTGCGTATACCAGAGCTTAAAGTGCGCATTAACACAATTATCGCTAATAAGTTAGGCGTTCGCGTAGGGTTTGAATTGTAAAAAAGTGCTGTGATAACCGATACCCAACTTGACGTACAAAAAATACGCAAAGATTTCCCCATACTGCACCGCGAGGTAAACGGAAAGCCTTTGGTGTATTTGGACAATGCCGCTACCTCACAAACGCCACAACAAGTTATTGATGTAATTACCAAGTACTATCAATACTATAATGCCAATATTCACCGCGGCGTTCATGCACTCTCGCAAGAAGCGACAGACGCCTACGAGCAAGCGCGTATCACCCTTCAAAAACATTATAACATACGGCATAAGCATGAGGTTATTTTTACTTCAGGTACAACGCATGCCATTAACTTAGTGGCTAGCGGTTTTACAGCATTTGTAGGCAAGGGAGATGAAGTTTTGGTATCTGCCATGGAACACCATTCCAATATAGTCCCATGGCAAATGTTATGTGAGCGTACCGGAGCAGTACTTAAGGTTATCCCTATGAATCAAGAGGGAGAATTGGTTATGGAAGATTTTCATAAGCTCTTATCTACTAAAACCCGCCTGGTATTTTGCAATCACATTTCCAATGCACTAGGCACTGTAAATCCCATCGCTACTATTGTTAATGCCGCCCATGAAGTGGGCGCCGCGGTATTGATAGATGGTGCGCAAGCAGCGCCACATTTTAAAACTGATTTACAAGCCTTAGACGTAGATTTCTATACCGTTTCTGCTCATAAAGTCTGTGGTCCCACGGGAGTAGGCATGCTATATGGTAAAACCGAATGGCTTGAAAAGCTACCACCCTATCAAGGAGGAGGGGAAATGATTGCTGAAGTATCTTTTGAAAAAACGACCTATGCCGATCTACCCCATAAATTTGAAGCTGGCACTCCAAATATTGCTGGTGGTATTGCCTTTGGAGCGGCACTTGATTATATGAATAGCATAGGCTTTGAAAACATTGCTGCTTATGAGGCGGATCTACTGTCTTATGCCACTACGGAATTGCTCAAAATTGAAGGCTTAACTATTTACGGCACTGCAAAAGAAAAGACATCAGTCATATCTTTCAATATAAATGGGGTACATCCCTACGATATCGGGACTATTTTAGACAAGCTGGGTATTGCTGTCCGCACAGGGCACCATTGCGCCCAACCTATTATGGACTTCTACCAAATTCCAGGGACCGTAAGGGCTAGTTTTAGCTTTTACAATACTAAGGCAGAAGTTGATGCGCTCGTACAAGGGGTCCAAAGAGCTCGAAAAATGTTGGTATAGACAATCCTTAAGGAATTGTCAATACGGTTGAACAAGCCACCAGTAGCTCGTATTTTTGCAATTCAATACGTTTTTGGCTTAATAACAAAGTTTCCATGAGCATTCAAGAAATACAAGAAGAAATTGTTGAAGAGTTTAGCCTCTTCGACGACTGGATGGAAAAATATGAACATATGATCGAGCTAGGGAAGTCGCTTCCCTTGATTGAAGCCCAGTATAAAACGGACGACCATATTATCAAAGGTTGCCAAAGTAAAGTGTGGGTGCATGCTGCCTTACAGGATGACCAACTACAATTTACCGCAGATAGTGATGCAATTATTACCAAAGGAATTATCGCCATTTTAATTCGTGCCTTTAGCGGTCAAAAACCAAAAGACATCATTGAGGCGAATACAGATTTCATCGATCAAATTGGTCTAAAAGACCATTTGTCACCTACTAGGGCTAATGGCCTAGTTAGTATGATCAAACAGTTAAAGCTATATGCTGTAGCCTATCAAACACAAATGAACTAGACATGGAAGAGACAACAACAGCAGAAGATACCGCAGAGCTAGGGGAGAAAATCGTTCGGGTACTAAAAACTATATATGATCCAGAAATCCCTGTTGATATCTATGAACTGGGACTCATTTACGATGTTTTGGTCAATGAAGAACAGGAGGTTAAGATTTTAATGACGCTCACCTCTCCCAATTGCCCAGTAGCAGAAACCTTGCCTGTAGAAGTTGAGGAAAAGGTAAAGTCTATAGACGTTATTAAAGACGTAGAAGTAGAAATTACTTTTGATCCTCCTTGGACGCAAGAACTGATGAGTGAGGAAGCAAAACTAGAGTTAGGAATGCTTTAGCATCCTCAAAACTTGAATGAACAACTTCGCATTAATCCTATATCCATTGTATGGCAGAAGACATTGTAAATCGAGTTTCTCAAAGTGCACTGATCACTTTTGATTTGGAAGAATTATATCCCGAGGGAGTCCGAACGTCGTTCGATATTAAAGATTGGCTATACGAAGGCTTAATTCTAAAGGAGAAGGATTTTAGAGCTAAAGCACAAGCATTTGACTGGACGCAGTTTCAAAATCATTTCGTGGCCTTACACTGCTCTACGGATGCTATTATCCCTGGTTGGGCCTATATGTTGCTGGCCTCAAAGCTTCGGCCCTATACTAAAAAAGTAGTAGTGGGTACTCAGGAACAATTGGAAACTGCTATTTACCAAGAGTTGTTGCTACATTTTGATTTTTCTTCTTTTGAGAACAAACCGGTTATTATTAAAGGTTGTTCCAACAAACCCGTACCACAGAACGCTTATATTTTTGCCATTGAGAAGGTACAAAACGTGGCCAAAAGTGTGATGTACGGAGAAGCCTGTTCAGCAGTGCCCTTGTTTAAACGTAAACAATAATTTGTATTTGCTGATGGAGTATTCTTACTTTTGCAACCGCAATTGAAAAACATGATATCCATGAAAAAAACGATGTTAGCCATTCTGGCTATTTTAAGTACTTCTTTGCTAAGCGCACAAACAGAAGAAGAATTGAAATCCCTTTTAGGTGAAAAAAAAGACTCTATCGCTGCCATTCAAGGTCGTGCCAATGCCATTCAAGCCCAAATAGATGCCTTACCAGGATGGAAAGTAGGGGCTTTCGGTACTATTGGTGGTTCTATATCTCGTTTCAATAACTGGTTTGCACAAGGAAACCCTAATAATAATGCTGGAAACATAGGCGTTACTGGTAATGCCTTTGCCAACCTACAACAAGAGAAATTCTTTTGGCGCAACGCACTAAACATGAATCTAGCATGGGTACAAATTGACGATAAAGACAACCCTGACGATGATTCCAGTTTTCAACCGACCACCGATGTGTTTAACCTATCCTCACTATACGGTAGAAAGCTCAGTGAAAAATGGGCCGTTTCTGGATTAATGGAATACCGAACCACCTTACTTAATAATTTTAACAATCCTGGTTATTTAGACGTAGGGGTAGGGGTTACGTGGACTCCAATCGCCAATATGGTGGTAGTGATACATCCTCTGAACTATAATTTTGTCTTTGCAGACAATAACGACATTTTCAACTCCTCCGCGGGTGCTAAAATTGTAGCCGATTATACCAGACAAATAGGTGCTATCAGCTTTAAGAGTAACCTTTCTGCTTTTGCGAGCTATGAAGATAGCGATTTAAGCAACTGGACCTGGACTAATGGGTTTGCTTATACCCTATGGAAAGTAATTGGAGTAGGCTTTGATTTTGGTTTACGTAGCAACAAACAAGAAACGCTAAACTATATTCAAAACTTAGCCCCTACCCCTGACCCAACTGCAACTTTTGATTCTATCGACAATGAGCTGCAAACCTTTTGGACGCTTGGGTTGAGCTACGCCTTCTAAAAAATTCTAACAAATAAATTTTAATTAAAAAGCCCTGGAAATCCAGGGCTTTTTTAAATAGGTAAGTTCAGTCCGTCGGGTTTATACCATCACCATTCAAATGCTATTGCCAACGGTGCTAATTCAAAAACTCAAATCTTCCGGGAAGATACGGCACCTCTTATAAGCACTCACTTTTTTGATGCCAAAAGACAAGAAATTGTGGTTTACCTAAAAATCCTTTCTTTCTGTCAGAAAAAATGTGCTAGAGTACCTAACAAAATTTAAAGTGGGCAGAAAATTCAGCTCCTAATAGAATTTTAGAGACCTTTACAAAATTCAAAGTATGTGGAAAGTTCGACGCCCGATGAAATTTTAACCCGGAGCAACCTCATGGTTGTGAGGACTCAAAATTTTTGAGAAGGACAAAATTTTCCATAGTTTGGATTGCATATCACTTTTTTACCCATTCTGCAAAGGTCTCTTTTAACCTTCAAATTTGAGAACTTGAAATATTTGAGGATTAGCAACTTTACATAGTTCGGATAGCACACCGCTTTTTCAACCATTCTGCACAGGTCTATACCTATGAAAACTCATCAAGGTGTTCCGGATATAGGAAATTATTATATGGAAAACGGGTAACGTGGATATCACGCACCTCTTGATATACTCGTTGCCTGAACGACGTTATATTTTCCTTGTTTAAAGCAGAAATAAACAAGGCGCGGTCTCCTATTTTGTGGTACCACGTTTTTCTCCAGTCTTCCAAAGTAAAATGAGCCTTTGTCCTTTCGGTAACCAGATCATCTCCCGCTATCGTTTCAGGAACAAACTGGTCAATTTTATTAAAAACCATAATGGTTTTTTTATCTGCACTATGGATTTCTTCTAATATCTGATAAACGGACGCTATGTGTTCCTCAAAATTTGGGTGTGATATATCCACCACATGCAACAGTAGGTCCGCTTCTCGCACTTCGTCCAAAGTACTTTTAAAGCTTTCTACCAACTGGGTTGGTAACTTGCGAATAAAGCCAACTGTATCACTTAATAAAAAAGGAAGGTTGCCAATAACTACTTTGCGTACTGTGGTATCCAAAGTAGCAAAAAGTTTGTCCTCGGCAAAAACATCACTTTTACTGATAAGGTTCATTAAAGTGGATTTACCCACATTGGTATAGCCTACCAACGCCACGCGTACCAAAGCACCACGATTACCTCGTTGGGTCTCCATTTGTCGATCAATTTTGGCAAGCTTCTTCTTGAGAAGGGCAATCCTATCTCGAACAATACGTCGATCCGTTTCAATTTCGGTTTCTCCTGGGCCTCTCATACCGATACCTCCTCGCTGACGCTCCAAATGCGTCCATAAACCAGTTAAACGGGGTAATAAGTACTCATATTGGGCCAGTTCTACTTGGGTACGTGCATAACTCGTTTGTGCCCTTTGGGCAAAAATATCAAGTATTAAACCGGTGCGATCCAATATCTTGCAACGCAGTAGTTTCTCAATATTATTCTGCTGTGCAGGACTCAATTCGTCATCGAAAATAACCGTCCCTACCTCATGCTCCTTAACATAGTCCCGCACTTCCTCCATTTTACCACTACCAATGTAGGTCTTAGGGTGAGGCACCGCAATTCGTTGTACAAACCGTTTGCTTACCTTACCTCCAGCAGTGTAAGTTAAAAAGGCAAGCTCATCAAGATATTCCTTGACCTTTTCATGGTCTTGGTCCTTATTGACCACTCCTATAAGTACAGCGCGCTCCAGCGACAAAGACGTTTGCTCTAACATAAAATCAACAACGGGATGCAAAGCTACACATTGTTTGAATCTCCTTTTTGTATTTTTCTGCCTTTAGTAAGGTAATATCTTTAATCCGCTCTTAGAAATATGCATCAGAAACATCTTATCGCCTTCTACAACCTAGAAAACCTTTTTGATACCACCGACAACCGCTACGTTTTGGATGATGATTTTACACCCAATGGTAAAAAGAAATGGAACAAACGTCGCTATGATAGGAAATTACGGAAATTGGCCCATGCTATATCCCGAATAGGAGAAAAGGAAGGGGTGCATCCTCCGGTGATTATTGGGGTAGCAGAAGTAGAGAATGACCGTGTATTAAAGGCACTGTTAGCTCAGAAAGAAATAGCACACCTAGATTATGATTTTGTACATTTTGATTCTCCGGACGAACGCGGGATCGACACCGGTCTTTTGTACAATACCCAACATTTTCAAGTAGTATTTGCTGAAACCCTCCCACTTTTGATAACAGACCAAGAGGGCAATAGAGACTATACCCGTGACATTTTGTATGTTAATGGCAAATTGAATAACGAAACCCTACACCTATTTGTAAACCACTGGCCTTCAAGACGTGAAGGACCTGAAAAAACAAAACACAAACGTATTGAAGCAGCAAATACCATTCTACGAAAGTTGGATACTTTAGATGGACCAATAGAACAACAGCATATCATTATAATGGGAGATTTTAATGACGAACCTTCGTCGGAGAGTATAAAAACCCTTATGAATAGCGGAAGGTTTATCAATCCTATGCAGCCCTTATTGACACCAGAAACAGGTAGTGCGAATTACAAAGGAACATGGAGTTTATTTGACCAAATTATTCTTTCTCATAATTTTTTGAACTACGAAAAAGGCACGCATCGTTTTGCAAAGGCAGGGGTTTTTTCACCCTCTTTTTTAAGACAGCAAAAGGGTAGATTTAGAGGTATTCCCTTCCGTACCTACGCTGGAAAAAAATATCTCGCAGGCTATAGTGATCACTTCCCTGTTTATGTGATGATGCATTTTAACGAGTAATACCTTAGCTATAAAAGCTACACTTTAAAAAAAAGCCTTTTCACCACAAGAGCTTTACTTTAATGGTGTCGTTCGTCGAAATAAGTGTGTCTTTTATCGATGTTTCTTGACACCCTCTCTAATATTGTAGTCTAAATCCTACAATAATATGACCTACCCCCAGCCTTCCCTGAAACAATTGCCTATTGTAGTACTTTTCGTTGTTCTTTTCCCCTTTACAGGAATGATTGCACAGGACAAGGATCATCATCAACCACCTAGCGCATCTTTGGATTCCCTTATTGCAAGTTTTAAAGAAGAGTGGTCTCTTAAACAAGATTTCTTAACCTCAGCCATGGACAAAGATCTTTTTAACGCTACTTACAAAACATCAGATGGGACCTTAGTAGCACTGAATGATATGGGAGCAGACGGAACTCTATTATATTACACAACCCATACCAATAAGGCTACTATGTCCACAAAACATAGTCCTATTTATCCAGAAACCCTTACCGATTTAGGACTTTCAGGTAAGAATATGCAGGTTGGTATTTGGGATGCCGGAGTAGCGCTAGATACGCATCAAGAGTTTGATGAAAGGGTAATTCATATGGATGATGCTGTGATTGACAATCATGCAACTTTGGTAACAGGAACGGTCATCTCAACGGGAATTGAAAAACGAGCTGCCGGAGTTGCATCCGAAGCACAAGCACTTTGTTATGATTGGTCCAAAGACAAATTGGAAGTGGCAGAAGCAGCCGCCAATGGACTTTTACTTTCAAACCACTCTTATGGCATTAAAACGGAATGGGTCCCTGATTGGTATTTTGGAGCTTACATCAAAGTGTCCAAAGATTGGGATGCGATTATGCATCATGCTCCTTACTATCTTATGGTTGCTGCCGCTGGAAACGCACAAAAATCGAGAGATAATGAAGCTCCTGTTTGCGGTTCTGTAAACGACGGTCACGATCTTCTAATTGGTTTTACAACTGCCAAAAATGGGCTGGTTATCGCTGGCGCAAATACCCACACTGACAAAGAAGATAATCTTTCTGAGGTCCACGTAGCCAACTATAGCAGTTTTGGGCCCACCGATGATGGCCGAATTAAACCAGATCTGGCTGGGGATGGAACCTCAATTTACACCACAGTCGCTGCAAGTGATGATAGCTACGGAAGCTCCATGGGTACTTCAATGGCCGCACCCGGAGTTACTGGTGCGCTATTGCTACTTCAAGAATACCATGATAAGCACTATGGCGGACACATGAAGGCAGCTACACTAAAAGGATTGGCACTGCACACTGCCGACGATGTACAAGCGCCTGGGCCAGATTACAAGATGGGTTGGGGTGTTATAAATACAAAAAAAGCCGCGGCCATGCTGCAAAAAAAAGATTACAGTAGTGTACTCCAAGAAAACATACTTCGCCAAGACGAAACCTATACGTTTTCCGTAGTGGCTAATGAAAACGAGCCCTTAACCATATCCTTATCGTGGACCGATGCCCCTGGGATATATGTCAATCAAGGGGATTTAAATATGCCTACTCCGGCACTAACCAATGACTTGGATCTTCGTATTACCAAAAATGGAGATACCTTATTCCCTTGGAAACTCGATGCCAAAACTGTAAACCAACCAGCTGCTAAAGGAGATAATCGAGTAGACCCATATGAACGTATAGACATCCCTAATGCGCAAGGCGTTTATACCATCACTATTACCCACAAAGGACAACTGATAGAGGGCATGCAGCCTTACTCCCTTTTGGTAAGTGGTGCACAACTTAATTCTTGTAAGTTGGAGGCACCCGAAACTCTAGCACTCAGTGCTTCTAATAATGGCATAAACATTTCATGGAATACCATTTCAGATGAAAACCAATACGAGTATTGGTTTCGCAGCACTGACAATACCACATGGTCAAAAACAACTACAGCAAATAGCCATGCGAAACTGTCTGGATTGGTACTGGGACAGCGTTACTTGTTTCAGGTTCGATCTATTTGTTCTCAAAAGCTCACCTCTGACTTTTCACCAATAGCAGCTTTTGTTTTTGAAGGATACGACACTGTAATGGCACTTAATGGCCCACTATCCACAGAGGGAACATTATCCCTGACTCCTTATCCGAATCCAGCCGCGGATTACCTCAAAATAAATCCTGAGATTTCTGAAAAAGCTCCTTTTTCCATCGTATCTACCTCGGGAATTACTGCAAAGTCTGGACAAGTTGGTACCCAAATCGATATTGCAGCACTATCTCCAGGCATGTACGTACTGGTTGTTCAAGATGGAAATCTCACTAGGAGTAGCCGCTTTTTAAAGCAATAACACCGTCAGTGCTAAAATCAAACACTTTTAATCTCATTTGGATCTAAAAGGTCATCTCCTTTAAGCCTGAGCAAAACCTGTGCAGTCGTAACTACATCCAACTCACAGTAGGTTACTATACGGCTTAAATCCCCCTCATTATAGTACACGCCACGTACCATACTCCCATCCATATCTTCTTTAGGGCTTGGAATGCCCAGTACATTCGCCATTAGTTTTAGTGACGTATAGTGCTTATAATCCCCAAACTTCCAGAGCTCCATAGTATCTAAATGCGGTATTTCCCAAGGCTTTTTTCCGAAAAGATTTAATTTCTGGGGTAAAGTGATACCATGAATTAACATTCGTCTAGCGATATATGGGAAATCAAATTCCTTACCATTATGCGCACACAGTAGGTGTTTGGGTTGTCCAAAATGATCGTCTAAGAGCGATTTAAAATCTTTGAGCAGCACTGATTCTTGGACGTTATGGAAAGAGGTTACTCGAAAGTTACGAGCATCACCTTTAAAGGTGAAAAAACCAACGGAAATACAAACGATTTTACCAAATTCTGCCCATATCCCTGCACGATCATAAAACTCCGCTGCGGTATACACTTCTTTCCGTTGATACCTTGACTTTTCTTCCCAAAGCAATTGTTTGTCAGAAGACAACTCCTCAAAGGATGAAGTCTCTGGGACCGTTTCAATATCTAAAAAAAGGATTTGCGTTAAATTAATACCGTACAACATTGTTTTTCAATCCAAATTATGCATTAGGGGAGCTTAATGAAGGTTGAAAGCACAATAAAATAAAATCGTTTGGAGATTTTAGCGTAGCCACCGCTACGGTGAAATCGAAAACATAACAAAGTGGTTTATTTTGAAGGGATTTCAAGCTGTAATAGATTTTCTAATGCATAATTTGGGTTCAATGTAGCAATTTGTAAGAAACTTATGTGCTTTTGGTATTAAAAAGCTAACTTCAACCAAAAAGCATGAAGCTAAAGCTCGGTTATTTATTCTTGTCGTTCGTACTAATTTACAGTTGTAGCTCAGATGATAGTAATGAAACAGACCAAGAAGCTAACCAATCTGAGACTAGAAGCTTTTCTGTGATTGGAACCAACGACACCCAAGTGTA
This sequence comes from Bacteroidota bacterium, assembly GCA_039414375.1. GTDB lineage: Bacteria > Bacteroidota > Bacteroidia > Flavobacteriales > Flavobacteriaceae > Croceivirga. Next base: position 23,652 of record JBCDGY010000007.1, read on the forward strand.
CCGGTACTCCTATCTAGAGGCCACAAGCCAAAACGAACTTTTAAACCTTACCGAATTAGCAGCTATAACGCCAGGCTTTATTACTTTACGCGAAACAGAAGAGTCTCTTTCTTTTTACTTTTTTGACCGTGGTGCTTTTTCCTTGGTTATCAATAATAAGGATACGCAGGCTACCAATATTTACGATCGCTTTTTTCCAACAGATTCGCAGCGCTCTTTAGCCTGGGGTATTAACACCAACCAAGATGTATTTTTTGGCTTTTTTGACACTACCGGTGAACGAAATCTAAGCGTTATGCGCGTTGCACCTAGTGGTTCAATTATTGAAGAAACCTTTATAGATAATAATATTGAAAGGGTTTCCGACCCGGTATTATACAATGGTAAGATTTACTTTAGCTACTGGAACCGACAAGAGGCATACGCCTTTACGTTCTATGATACTATCAATCATTCCTTAGGCCCAAAACTATCTTTTACTACTCCCATCAGTTTTTTAGTCACCAGTTCCGGGAATATTGCGATAATCAGTCAGAGCTCAAATACTAAAATTTCAACATATACTGCGGACACCCTTAGCCTTATAGAGGAGCTACCGCTAGAACCAACAGTAGCATTTCCTACTGGGCATCTTGCACAAGCTGCATTTAAAGACCCCTTTTTGTTTTATTTTTTACCAAACTTACAACCGGCTCAATTGCCTTTAAACCCTGCGATATTAGATATCAATACACAAGAAAATACGGTTTTAGATCTGGTAACTGTTATAGCGTCGCTAGAACAAGAGTTAGGGCAAGCTATAGTCATCAATTTGGAAGTATACGAACCCAAAGAAGCGATTTTTTTGTTTGGCTATCGTGTACTGGGGAGCAATAATCAAGGGGGGGTGGTACAACTAGATACTTCAGGGAATTTAATAGCACATATTCCTTTGCCCTTTATTCCTTCCTATTTCTTAAAAAACTAAAATAGCTTTTGCTGTTTTACTGGGCTTTCATGATCTAAAAGCCACTTCTTTCGATGTAAGCCACCAGCATAGCCTATTAGATCGCCATTGCTACCTATAACACGATGGCAAGGCACTACTATCCAAAGCGGATTTTGACCGTTAGCCGCTGCAATCGCTCGAATCGCCTTTACATCTCCCAATTGTTTGGATAACTGTAAATAAGAAAGCGTCTTGCCGTAAGGAATAGTACATAAACCATCCCAAACCCGTTTCTGAAATGGAGTACCCTGGGGATTTAGTACCAAATCAAATTGTTTTCTGGTACCTTGGAAGTACGCCTCGAGTTGATCGACCGCATCTTGTAGTACTTCAGGGATATCAGTACTAGGTATTGCTTCATTTAGCACAGTTACGGCTACAAGACCATTTTCATTTCCTTTTAATCGTGTTGGTCCAAGTGGCGTTTGTACAATGGCCGTTTCCATTATTCTTCATCTGCTTTTTGTTCGGGAATAATCCCCAACCTTTTAGCACGTCCTTCCCAGTTTTTACGGGCCAGTACTTGTAAGTCTTCTACATTGTCACTTTCATCCATAATTTCAAGCCCCAATAAAGTCTCTATTACATCCTCCATGGATACCAAACCACTTACTGAACCATATTCATCTACTACCAAAGAAAGATGCTCCTTCTTTTCTACAAACGTTTTCAATAATTCAGGGATTGGCTTGGTTCGATCCGTAACCAATATTTCTCTACGTATACTCGATAGCTTTTGCTCGCCCTGCTCATTGATAATGGCCTCAAGCATTTCGTCTTTTAAAATAAAACCCGTGATGTTGTCTGCTCTTTCTTTAAACACTGGTATTCTAGAAAAATGCAAAGGTCGATGTGCTTCAAAAAATGCCTTAATCGTCATTTCCTCTGAAGCAATTTTCATTACCGTTCTGGGGGTCATCACGTCTTTAGCCTTAATCTCGTCAAAGGTGAGCAAATTGCGAATCACCGTAGACTCCGAAGCTTCAAATACGCCCTCTTCTTCGGCAATATCAGCCATTGCCGAAAAATCCTCTCTACTTAAAACACTCCCATGAGCCCCTTTTTTTCCTATCAACTTGGTAAAAAGTTGTAATAACCAGAGCAAACCAGTCCACCGCATACAAAAAACCATAACCTTTAAAGCCTTAGCCGTAAAATTGGCCAACTGTTTCCAGTAGGTGGCTCCTATTGTTTTAGGAATGATTTCTGAGGCTATTAAAATAAGTATCGTAACAATGGTGGACACAAGCCCAACCATAACCTCCTCCGTAAATACCACCCCAAATATGGTTCTCTTTTGGGTTCCAAAAAGTTCGGCATAGGCTGTTTTCGCTTGTACTCCTACCAAAATTGCACCAACAGTATGTGCAATAGTATTCAGCGTTAAAATAGCGATTAGGGGTTGATCCACATCTTTTTTAAGTAATTCTAAAGCCGTAGCGTATGCTTTCCCTTCTTGCTTTTTTACATTTAGGAAAGTAGGGGTAATGCTTAAGAGCACAGCTTCCAAAATAGAACAGAGAAAAGAAAAGAATATGGAGATAATGGCGTAAAATATGAGTAATGCCATAGATGGTTATATTGAAGTAGTAAACGAATATAACGAAACCGTAGCACAAAAAATGATGGTTACTCTGAAAAGGAATACCTTATTAAGTTCCACACTTCATAAAATAGCTATCATATCTCTTGCAGCATAGGTAGCTATTAACGAAGCACCTGCTCTTTTAATAGCAATAAGCTGTTCTAACATTACAGCTTCGTAATCAAGCCATCCCTTTTCCGCAGCTGCCTTGGCCATAGCATACTCCCCTGAAACCTGGTATACCGCTACTGGCACCTCAACACTATTTTTAATATCTCGAACAATGTCCAAATAAGCCAACCCCGGCTTTACCATAACAATGTCAGCACCTTCTTCAATATCCATTTTAGTTTCCTTGAGGGCCTCTAGTCGATTGGCAGGGTCCATTTGATAGGTGTTCTTATTTTTTGGTACGCCAACCTTATCAACGGGGGCCGAATCTAAAGCGTCGCGGAATGGCCCGTAAAAGGCACTTGCATATTTAGCAGAATAGCTCATGATACCTGTGTCGGTATAACCACTCTGATCCAACATCTCTCGAATTTTGCGAACCCGTCCATCCATCATATCGCTAGGCGCCACAAAGTCAGCACCTGCAAGGGCATGCGATACACTCATCTCGGCAAGCACTGCGGAAGTTTCGTCATTTAAAATCTTTCCCTCGGCCACAATACCATCATGACCAAAACTTGAGTATGGATCCAAAGCTACATCCGTCATTACCAGAAGCTCCGGACAAGCCTCCTTTACTGTTTTAATAGCCCTTTGCATTAAGCCCTCTTTATTTAGCGCTTCTTTGCCTTGATTGTCTTTTAAGTGATCTGGTACTTTTACGAAAAGCAACACGGCACGTAAACCTAAACTCCAAAGTGTTTTCACCTCTTTGTCAAGATAATCCAAGCTCATCCTGTAATAATTGGGCATGGAGGGGATAGCTTCTTTAATGCCCTGACCTTCGACAACGAAGAGGGGAACTAAAAAGTCTTCGGGACTAAGGATTGTTTCTCTAACTATTGCGCGTATTGCTTCGGAGCTTCGCAACCGTCTATTTCGGATATAAGGAAACATACAGCTATATTTGAATTTCACCAACGAGGTAGGCTACGGCTTTGCCAGAAAGTTTTACGCGCTCCCCTAAGTATTCCACCCAAAGGTTACCCCCTCTAGGGGAAAGTTGTCGGGCACTCATTTTGGTTTTCCCTAATGTTTTTGACCAATAAGGCGTCATGGTGGTGTGGGCTGAGCCCGTTACGGGGTCTTCAGGAATACCACAAGCTGGTGCAAAAAAACGAGAAACAAAGTCTACGGTATCGCCGGGAGCAGAAACAATAACCCCTCTACAATCACATTCCCCTAATAAATGAAAATTGGGCTTTAGGGCTTCCACCTCTGCCTGTGATTCATAAATAAGAAGATAGTCTGTCTTTCCTTTGATCGTCTTTATAGGAGATTGACCAAGTGCTTTTTCCAGCTCAGGTAATCCCTGGATATTGACATTATCATCTGCCGGAAAGTCTAGGGTAATAAAACCATTTGTGCCTTTTTCTACTTGTAATTCCCCACTTTTAGGAGAGTGAAACACAATGTTTTGTTTTTGGTTGCCTATAATATTGAACAAAACATAAGCCGAAGCTAAGGTCGCATGCCCACATAATGCCACTTCCGTTTCAGGAGTAAACCAACGAATAACGTAGCCTTCGTTTTGGGGTACTAGAAAGGCGGTCTCTGAAAGATTGTTTTCTTGAGCTATCTTTTGCATTAATGCAGGTTCTAACCATTCGTCAAGAACACAAACTGCAGCGGGATTTCCTTCGAAAGGCCGCTCCGCAAAGGCGTCGATTTGGTAAAGGTTTATCTTCATCAATTTAAAATATTGTAGTCTATTGAAAATGAAGCAACTAAAAAGTTTACGCTTTCAATAATTCACATAAACTTGTTTTAATGATATCAATGGGATATGCCAAAAGCGTTTATGTTAATTGTATGCTTCAAAGTTACCTATTCTACCCAGGATCTTGGGCTTTTTAATACGTTTACCAACTTGTCTTCTTCACTCCCTTTTTCAGGTTCATGATTGTACTGCCACTGTACCTGAGGGGGTAAACTCATTAAAATACTTTCAATACGTCCGTTGGTGCGCAGTCCAAAAAGGGTACCCTTATCATGAACCAAGTTGAACTCTACGTAACGCCCTCGCCTTATCTCTTGCCAATTTCGGTGTGCTTTTCCATAGGGCATCGCCTTTCTTTTGGATACTATGGGGAGGTAAGCCGATAAAAAACTATTTCCCACTTCGGTCACAAATTTGTACCAAGCCGTCATGTCCATCGATTTACCCTTTTTAAGGTAATCGAAAAATAGCCCCCCTATGCCACGAGCTTCATTCCTATGAGCATTCCAGAAATAGGTATCGCACTTCTTTTTGTATGCTTTATAAAAATCAGGGTTGTGGGCATCACAAGCCTTTTTGCAAACACTGTGGAAATGCGCGGCATCTTCTTCAAAAAGGTAGTAGGGCGTCAAATCTTGCCCTCCTCCAAACCATTGGTCTACGATATCTCCCTGCTGGTTATACATTTCAAAATAACGCCAATTGGCATGTACGGTTGGAACAAATGGGTTGTTAGGATGCAGTACTAGGCTTAAACCACAGGCAAAAAAGTTGGCATCTTTTACCCCGAAATAGGTTTGCATACTTTCGGGAAGGGCACCGTGTACCGCCGAGATATTTACGCCGCCTTTTTCAAAAACCCTACCATTTTCAATGACACGGGTACGACCCCCACCTCCCTCAGGTCGCTCCCAAAGGTCTTCTTGAAATTTAGCCTTTCCATCTTCTGCTGCGATGGCCTCTGTGATAGTGTCTTGTAGATCTTGAATATAAGCATAGAAGCGATCTTTCAGGGAATGCTTGTCATTCTTCCCTATACCTTGAAGGTTTTGAAAACCTTCAAGGTATAGGTCTTGGTGTTTACGCTCATGCATAAATTCAAAATGTTGAAAATCATTAAAAACGGCTATTGTCAACTCTTTATCGACAATTAAGGGATCGGGCTCGTTATAGAAAGCAGGGAACGAAGAGAAAGAATACGTTTTAAAAGAAGGAACTACCCCATGTAATTCTGGGTTCCGGTGAATGTAGACGATTGCATTCCTCAAATAAGTTTCATCTGTGATCTTCTTCCGCTTATATCTTCCTTCAAAAATGGGACCTGTACGCCCTACTTGCTTATTCAAAGCCTTGGTATAAGCATTAAACAAGTTGGCCAAGGCTTGGATTGCCTTTTCTTGTGGAGCAATCAGTTTAACCACCATGTGATAATGATTGTCCATTAGGCAATAGGCCAAAATCTTAAGTACGGGTGTGAGATGGTGTTCTAGCAACTTCAAAAAGTACACTTTGTTGGCCTCGGAATAAAATACAGTGTCGCTATTTACCCCACGGTTATAGAGATGATAATACTGATCTTGTTCTAAAGCTTCCATCGTGCTATGTTTTAATATTCTCAAGGTGTATTAGCCCTTCACGATTTACTGGGATAACTTTTAACCGCTTCGATAAACGCTGCTGCATGAGTCAATGGAATATCGGGTAAAATCCCATGTCCAAGATTTACGATATAGCGGTCTTTGCCAAAAGCATCGATCATCTGATGTACCATGGCAGTAATGGTCTCTGGGGTAGAGAACAGTCGCGCTGGATCGAAGTTCCCCTGCAGGGTAATATTTCCTCCTGAAAGGTATCGGGCATGCTGCGGAGCACAAGTCCAGTCTACTCCTAAGGCAGCTGCTCCCGAATGGGCCATAGTTTCTAAAGCAAACCAGCAACCTTTGGCAAAAAGTACTACCGGTACCTTTTCTTTTAAAGCATCTACAATTTGTTGTAAATATTGCATTGAAAACTCTTGATAGTCCGTAGGGGATAGCATCCCTCCCCATGAATCAAAAAGTTGTATGACATCACAACCTGCTTTCACTTTTTCTAACAAATAAGCGATGGTGGTGTCCGTAATCTTCTGAAGCAGGGCATGCGCTGTGCTGGGATCAGAAAAACACAGTGCTTTGGCCTTATCAAAACTTTTACTGCCTGCCCCTTGCACACAATAACATAAAATGGTCCATGGCGAACCGGCAAAGCCTATAAGCGGTATTTCATCATTGAGTTTGGCTTTGGTCATGGTAATAGCTTCCATAACATAACCCAGAGTATCCTGAATATTTGGGACAATAACGCGGTCTAAGTCCGCTGCTTGCTGTATAGGATTGGGCAAATAGGGTCCAAAATTTGGTTTCATCTCCACTTCAATATTCATCGCTTGTGGGATAACCAAAATGTCACTAAACAAGATAGCGGCATCCATACCATAGCGACGAATAGGCTGGACAGTGATTTCCGATGCCAACTCCGGTGTTTGGCATCGTGTAAAGAAATCATATTTCTCGCGAATAGCCATAAACTCTGGCAGGTAGCGGCCTGCCTGTCGCATCATCCAAACAGGAGGCCTATTAACAGTTTCCCCCCTTAGGGCTCTAAGTAACAAGTCGTTTTTGATCATAGCCAAATCATCTTAATTGCATTGGTCCCCCCTAGTCTCAGGAGACCGAGTTTTTGAAGTCCATTGACTCCCATTGCGGGACAGTGTATCATTAGAGTATTGTCGTAAGTGCTTAATAGCCTGTACCAACACATTTTCAATGGTAGGCTTTTGTGCTACTATATAATTTTGAGTGTAAGCTTCTAAAGCTCGAGCGGTTGTATTACCAATACAGAAAGCCGTGCCCGATAATGAATTATTTTGACAATAACTGTTTACCCCACTAGGACTAAAAAATAAAATACCGTCGAAAGATCGTTTAAAGTGTTGGGGGCATAATTCCGTTTGGTACAGTACCACAGATTGAAACAAAACTCGATTTTGAGCCAGTAATTTTGGCAATTCCTCTCGACTACGACTACCGGAAATTAAGAGAAAAGAAGTGGCTCGATAGTGTTCTGTAATAATTGCGCCTAATTCTGCGGCATTTTCGGCCACTGCGATTACTTGGAAACCTTCACTTTCCAAAAGCAATTTTGTTTTTTGGCCCACACAAAAGGCCATTGATTTTTTATTTGAAGGTTTTGACTGATGTGCTAGAAAAGCCTTTACCCCATTTTGACTCGTGAAAATAAAAGCATCAAAGCGTTCAGCAGGCCAGACTACTTCTAAAAAATCGATGCAAATAGCATTGTAATGTACCAATTGCAATCCTGCATGAAGTACTAGTGATTTTTGGGCAGGGCTTAAAATTTTAGTGGATAGGATTGTTGCGCTCATCCATTATCATTTTCATTAGAACACTACCCCCATCATCTAACATCTGATTTGCAAATCGTTTGCCGATACCTTCCCATTCATTGATAGGTACTGTTTCTGATACCGCAACCATTTCGCGTCCATCTAGGCTGTGTAAACAGCCTCTAAAAGAAATCCTATCTTCTTCAATTTCTGCCAAAGCCCCGATAGGGGCCGTACATCCCCCTTCCAAAGTCCTTAAAAACTCTCTTTCTATATAGGTAGCCAAAGCACTTTCTTTGTGATTGAGTTGCTTTGAGCACTCCACAGCTTTTTGGTTGCTTTCTAGCGCTACTACCACCATAGCTCCCTGTGCAGGTGCGGGTATCATCCAATCGAGCACCAAGGCATCTTGAGGTAGTAACTTAATGCGTTCAAGGCCTGCTTTAGCAAAGATGGCACCGTTCCAGTCGTTTTCAATTAGTTTGATCATTCGGGTATTCACATTACCCCTTAAATCAACTACTTGGTGTTCAGGATATCGATTTAACCACTGTGCGCGTCTTCTTAAGCTTCCCGTAGCAATAGTACCTGTTGTTCCATTTAAAAAACCTATTCCTTTGTGTAGGAGTACATCGGCAGTGGAAGCACGTTCCAAAACGGCTGTTTGCACAACTCCATCGGGCAACTGCGTAGGAACATCTTTCATAGAGTGTACCGCAATATCGATATTACCTTTTAACAGTGCTATATCCAAAGTTTTGGTGAAAATGCCAGTAACCCCAAGTTCATACAAAGGCTTGTCTAGTACGATATCACCCATAGATTTAACCGGACAGAGCACTGCATTTATACCCAATTGCCCTAATTGGCGTTCAACCTGTTGTGCCTGCCATAGTGCCAATTCGCTATCACGAGTTCCTATACGTATTAATGAACTCACGGGGTACTAATTTCTAATTGAAAAATCTGTTGGATGATTCTCAGGCTCTCTTCCGTATCATATTCTGATTGCCGGAGGTGATTGGCGAATTGTTTGGTAATTTTTTGAATGATGCGCTCAGATATTAAATCGGCATGTTCTGGGTCAAAATTTTCCAGTTTCTTGGAATGAAAATCAAGTTCTTCTTCCTTAAGCACTTTTAGTTTCTGCTTTAGCGCTTTAATCACTGGGGCGAATTTGCGGGTTTCTAACCACTGCACAAAATCCGCCTTAACCGTTTCAATGATGTGCTCGGCTTGGGGTATAAATTCCTTTCGTCGCTCCAAATTTTCATCGGTAATCCGAGAAAGCTGATCTAAGTGTACTAAAG
>JBCDGY010000008.1:0-31578 GCA_039414375.1 Bacteroidota bacterium
GTTTTATTACAAAAAATGGAGTATAAAGCAGATTATGGTTGCAGGAAATTACAAAACTGAGAACGTGGTTAAAAGTCAGAAATCACGATGTTTAAAACATCTAAAGCAAGCGATGGTAACAACGCCCCAAGAATAAATGGATAAGGAGACTTTAATAGCAAACTATTTTTCCGATCAGCTTAGTGCAGAGGGGCAGTCACAGTTAGAAGCGCTTCTCGAGAAGGACCCAGCTTTTAGAGAACAGTTTCAGTTTGAAAAAGATGTGAGAGCCGTTGTCGTTTCTGAAGAACGCAGGCAGCTTAAGGCAAAGCTAAAGGGATTCGAAGAAGGGTTGGAAGTTCCTAAATTGCACTCTTTTCCATGGAAATATGTAAGCATCGCCGCTGCTTTTGTAGTTTTAATATCCACCGCTTGGTGGGCCTTTCTAAGGCAGGGAGATCCCGATTTGAAAGCGGTATATGACACCTATTATGAGGCTTATCCCAATACGGTTTTTCCTATTACGAGATCCGCAGAGACCGAAAGTATAAAGCACCGTGCTTTTTCAGCTTATGAACTTGGAGATATGGAAAAGGCTATTCCGCTATTTAAAATGTTACAAGCCTCGGAGGAAGATGCGGCTATTGATTTTTATCTAGCGCAAGCCTATTTAAAAATAGGGGAGGTGACAAAAGCCATGGACAGCTTTCAGCAGTTTTCGCAGACTAAAGGTCCTTATCAAGATAAAGCAAAATGGTATCTGGCACTAGCTTATTTGCAAAAAGGCGACCAAGAAGCCGCTAGCGAAATACTGAATACTATTGTTCGGCAAGGTGGTTATAAAGCGCAAGCAGCGAAGGAAATTTTAGAGACTTGGGAATGAGAAGTGTGGTGATTAAGAATAATGTCGTTTCTAGGGCCTATTAGGTTTTTTATTTGTAGCACAAATCATAGTAGTCAACGGCAGTGTTTTGTCAGTCGACCACTTTTACATAAAGAAAAATAGACTAAACTAAACACTTGAAAAATGAAAAATAGAATACTTTGGGCCCTTGTGGCCTTAGTGGGGATAGTAATGCTAAATTGTGAACCACAGAAAAACGTCATAGAGATCGTAGAAGGTGTTCAAGAGCATAAAGAGAGGCTGCGTCTTTCTGATAATCAGTTGATTGTGCGTATCCCTATTAATACTCCCGATGATACCATTAGCAGACTTAAGACAACCGTAGGTATAGACACCGCTGAAATGTGCAGTTGTGGAGACACTCGGATACAACGATGGACAATAGCAGATACCCTTAATATTGAAGATGCCATTCGCAATCTAAAACGACAAGGAGGCTCTAGTGGGGTAGAAGGAGATCGCGATTTTATAGCTAGTATGGAGCGTATCCCAGATTTTAAACCTTTTGATAGACCAATAAGTCAAGTTGACGGTCTTGTAGGTAGAAAAGAAAGTGCCGAGATAACCATCGCGGTAATGGATACCGGTTTAGACATTGGTCAATACCAAGATACTAGTGGCTCTTTTTCCATTGAATTGTTCCCCTCTGGTGAATATAGCGGGTGTTATGGAAGTAATTTAGGTTCAATTTCAGGTTGGAATTTTGTAGACAATTCTCCTGAGATTAAGGATGATCATGGCCATGGTACTTATGTTACCAAAATTATTACCGACGAACTCGACAAGCTTATGGTTAAGTATCAAATACTACCCCTCAAAGTTTTTAACGGAAGTGGAGAAGGATCCTATTGGGATATGATTTGTGCTATGGCTTATCTAAAAGACATTGTTAAAAATGGTGGCGTTATCCCTATCTTAAATACCAGTTTTGGCGGATATGTAGCTTCAAAAGATTTTCAAGAGTCTTCCATCCTGAAAGCCATGCTTAAGGAAATGGAAGAATCGGTATTGGTGGTGGCTTCTGCGGGAAACTCGGGATTGGATACAGATAATGGTAGTGACAGTCATTTTCTGTCTAGTTATACGGCTCCCAATCTAATGGGCGTTGGCGGACATAATGGAAAAGATGAGGCAATGGCCGTTGAAATTGATAGCCTATCCAATTATGGTAAAATAAGTATTGACATTACTGTTCCATTTAGGGGGTATGCTACTTCGGCGCTTAATTTAGCTGGTGGAACTAATAGTTTATCGCTTGCCGGTACTTCATACAGTGCAGCCTATGTTTCGGCATTAACAGCCGTTACTTATTTGAACAATGGCCGCCCTTCTGCCTTAACTTTAAAATCACTGGTGTTGGGTAGTGCTGTAACTGCGCCTAACTTGGATGGTGAGATTGTTAATGCGAGGGCTATAATCAAACCATAATAGTTGTAGCGGTCCTTCATGGTATGAAAGCCAAAATCTTTTCTGGTCTTTTGTTGTTGTTTGGGTTGGCCATGGGTATGGGTCAACAAGCAGAACTAATGCGCATTATTGAGGCAGCTGTTCCCATAACCCAACGTCAGCAGCAAATAGATTCTTTGTTACCGCTTTTAGCCAAGCGAGAGACCCCGCAGATTTTGGCCGATTGTTACCACGATTTAGGGAATAAATGGTACTATCAAAATTGGTGGGATAGTAACCGTTCCGAAGATATAGTACAAGCGATCAATTATACGCAAAAGGCCTATGAGATCAAAGTGGACTTGGAAACAGTTACCCCAAGTTCTTTAAAAAAGACCTTATTCAATCTAGGCTATTTTCACAACCTCAATGACCAGGTTTTTGATGCTATTGATGTTTATGCCAAAGTTCTAGAAGCTGGAGATGTTGACCGTAAAACGCAGTTGGCGCGATTAGAGCTTGGACGTACCTATACCATCATTGGAGATTATCATGCCGCGCGTACCCAATTAACCGAAATTTTGGCTTTCTATGGTAAGGATCCCGAGGCCTGGAGGATACTTTTAGATACGCATGTAGCGCTTGCAGATACCTATTCCCTTATGGGTTACGTACCATTTTCAGATCAAATTCAGTTCCATCTTTCCCAAGCGAATACCATTATGGACAGCCGTCCTCATGAAGATATTGCTTTTGATAAGCCACAGATTCATCAAATTGAGGGAAATCGACTCTTGCGCATCGGGGATTTTCAAGGTGCTATAGCGGCACATCAGCAAGTGATACAAGATTCGGTATACCTGTACCCTGAAAACGTGGCTATTGCTCACAACAGTTTGGCACTGTCCCAATTGCGATTGGGGCATCTAGAAGCTGCACAGGATAACTTGAAACAGGCCCAGGCCTTGTATGCCAGTTATAGTGATGTATATAATAATAAGGGAGACCTGGAACTAGAGCAAGGAAATTTTAAGACAGGTCTATCGTTCTACCAACAAGCCATTGATACTGAAATTGGTCAGGTGGAGTCTTCATCTTATAAAAGCTTACCGACATTGGCGGACATAGAGGTAGCTCCTGAAAAAATATACCTCCTTAACCATATTGTTACCAAAGCCAATGGCTGGTTACGCTACTATTATCGGGATAACCAGCGTAGCCATTTAGAGGCGGCTTTGGAAACTTTTGTATTGGCAGATCAGCTGGTAGATCTGATTAGAGCGGAGAGCACAGAATTACAATCCAAATTATTTTGGCGTGAAAAAGGATCTTCTTTGTATCTGAAGGCTGTGGAAGTCTGCTACCTCTTAGACCGACCAGCGCAGGCCTATTATTTTGTAGAGCGCAATAAGGCTTTACTACTTCTGGAAGATATTTCACGAGAGCGGGCCAAAAAGATTGCGGACCTACCTCAGGCAATGGCTAAAAGGGAGTACCAATTAAAGCAAGCAATTTTCTTAGCGAGTTCTGCCTTGCGCACTGCGAACGATAGTGAGCGCGCTGACCAAAGTGTCCTTCAAAGTATAGTTTACCAAAAAAAGCGGGCCTATGCGCAGTTCGCTGATTCCTTAGCGCAAGCATTTCCGGTATATACCAAACTGCAACGCGACGTTGTGGTATTGGATCATAAACAATTTAAGGAACGCTATGTGGGTCCAGAGACCGCTGTGCTGCACTATATTTTGGATGCAGAACAGGGCTATGGTTTACTGCATACCCAAGAAGACCTTCAGCTTTTTAACCTTGCTGAGGTCTCTACATTACAAGAGCAGCTACAAAAACTTTTTACCCTAATCACCGATCAAGTTGTAAATCCAGAGCAACTAGAGACTTATCACCAGTTGGGGTATCAAGTTTTTAAACAACTGCTGCCGCCAGAAGTATACCAAAGTCTAAAAGGCAAACAGTTGTTGCTCATACCAGATCATAGCTTACAACAACTGCCTTTTGGAGCTTTGGTCACTAACGCAGAAGAAGGGCGTTATTTGATTGAAGAAGCAGAAATACGGTATGCTTATTCTATGACTTATCTAGATGCCAAAGCTTTAATGCCCGGAAAACCTAAAAAAGGTTTTTTGGGAGTAGCTCCGGTAGGTTTTGATGAGATGAACCTTCCTAAACTTGGTTTTAGCGATGCTGAGGTATCCCAAATAGGAACGATGTATAAAGGGGCTTCCTTGCTATACGATAAAGCAACCAAGCGCAGTGTTTTGGAGGCTATTTTTCAATATAAAATGGTACACCTGTCTACCCATGCCGATATAGCTGAAGATGGGAATCATTGGATTGCCTTTGCCGATAACAAGCTATTTCTAGATGAGATTTATGCCACCATTAACCAAGCAGAAATGGTAGTACTAAGTGCTTGTAATACTGGACTTGGAAAAGTACAGAAGGGTGAGGGGGTAATGAGCTTAGCCCGTGGTTTCTTTCACAGTGGTGCCCAAAGTGTGGTATCGTCCTTATGGGCAATTAATGACAAGGCTAGTAAAGATCTTATGGTTGATTTTTATAGTGGACTTGAAAAGGGATTGACCAAATCCGCAGCCCTGCGATCAGCGAAACTGCGCTTTATTGAAAAGCATCGAGAAATAGGGATTCCTCCAGCCTATTGGGCCTCATTAATTGTTATAGGAGACAATTCCCCTATCTCCAATGGTTCGCACGCTATTTGGATCATTGTATTGGGAATACTACTCGCATTAGGGCTATTGGGGGGGCTGTATTATTTGAGACGCATGCGATTTTTACAAAAGAGAACTACCTAGAAATGTACACTTTCAATTTTTTATTGTGTTTGTAAAATTTCAGGACTGAAATCCACTTTTAGAACAATCCGTGAATCTCAGCATCAATGCGATTAATTACCTCACCTAAGTCTTCTGGTACATCTACAAAATTCACTTCATCTACGTTCACAATAAGCAATTTGCCCTTGGCATAGGTGTCTATCCAGGCTTCGTAGCGCTCATTGAGCTTGCTGAGGTAGTCAATAGAGATACTGCTTTCGTAATCACGGCCTCGTTTGTGAATCTGGGCTACCAGGTTGGGGATAGAACTGCGCAGGTAAATCAACAAATCGGGCGATTGTACCAAACTTTCCATCAGCTCAAAAAGACTTTTGTAATTCTCAAAGTCCCGATTGGTCATTAGCCCCATGGCATGCAAGTTAGGGGCAAAAATGTGGGCATCTTCGTAGATAGTTCGGTCTTGAATTACACTTTTTCCACCATCGCGAATTTTTAGAATCTGGCGGTACCGACTGTTTAAAAAATAGATCTGGAGGTTAAAACTCCATCGCTCCATTTGGGTATAAAAATCATCCAAATAAGGATTGTCGACTACATCTTCAAAATGGGCCTCCCATTTATAGTGCTTGGCCAATAAAGTAGTGAGCGTGGTTTTACCAGCTCCGATGTTTCCAGCAACGGCAATATGCATGTAAAAGTCTGTTTTGGCAGGTTCTTAAAACGAGCAGGGTTGCAAGATACAACGAATATTGGGCCTTTGGAAAAAAACTGCATTTTGTAGACTTGATTGCCGCCCAATTTTTGATTTTTGGATTCTGATCAAATACTTATCTTTGGCCCCGCAATAGCGGATAGATTTGATTGATTGCAACCTCAGTAAAAAATGCTAAAAGTGGTGTAAACTTCTTTGGAGGCCTTCGTTAAATCTTACGTTCAAAAATAGATAAATGTCCTATTTGTTTACCTCGGAGTCCGTAAGTGAAGGACATCCCGACAAAATCGCAGATCAAATAAGCGATGCATTACTAGATCATTTTTTGGCCTTTGATCCTGAAAGTAAAGTGGCTTGTGAAACACTAGTAACTACAGGACAAGTGGTGCTTGCCGGAGAGGTGAAAAGCGGCACTTATCTCGATGTACAAACCATAGCGAGAGAGGTAATCAATACCATTGGTTATACCAAAGGGGACTACCGCTTTAGTGGTGATTCTTGTGGGGTTATTTCCCTTATTCACGAGCAATCTCAAGACATCAATCAAGGGGTGGACCGCGCTACTAAAGAAGCCCAAGGTGCTGGCGATCAAGGTATGATGTTTGGTTATGCTTCTAAAGAAACCGATAATTACATGCCTTTAGCACTGGATATTGCACATAAAATATTGCAGGTGCTTGCCGAGCTTCGAAGAGAAGGGCAAGAGATCCCCTACTTAAGACCCGATGCCAAAGCACAGGTAACCTTGGCCTATTCTGATGATCATGTGCCTCAGCATGTAGACACAATTGTAATTTCTACCCAACACGATGAGTTTGATGACGATGCAACCATGTTGGCTAAGATCAAGGCAGATATGATCAACATTCTTATCCCAAGGGTAAAAACACTACTGCCCGCAGCAACGCAGACGCTGTTTGATGAGCATACCAACTTCCACATCAATCCAACTGGTAAATTCGTTATCGGTGGCCCTCATGGCGATACTGGTTTAACAGGTCGCAAGATTATCGTAGATACTTATGGTGGCAAAGGTGCTCACGGTGGCGGTGCTTTTAGTGGAAAAGACCCAAGTAAAGTAGATCGCAGTGCCGCCTACGCAGCAAGGCACGCAGCTAAAAATTTGGTAGCTGCTGGGGTTGCCGACGAAATTTTGGTTCAAGTAAGTTATGCTATTGGTGTTGTAGAACCGACTTCAATCTTTGTAGATACCTATGGCACTGCAAACGTTTCCTTAAGCGACGGCGAAATTGCTGAAAAAGTAGCGCAGCTTTTTGATATGCGGCCCTATGCTATTGAACAACGGTTAAAATTGCGCCATCCTATTTATTTGGAAACAGCGGCGTATGGACATTTTGGTAAGGAAGCCAAAACGGTAGAAAAAGTTTTCGAATCGCCATACAACGGAAAGGTGAAGCAAACCGTGGAGCTCTTTACCTGGGAGAAATTGGATAAAGTAGCCGAGGTAAAAACGGTTTTTGGGCTATAACGCCTCTACCTATTATCAATTTAGAGAACAACAATTTCTTTGTAGCTTTAAGGTCAATCGAATTTGTACATCTTATCAAGCTACTATGCGACCTGTTGTTCTTGCCCTAGGTTTTCTTTTTATTATTCTATCCTGCAAAGAAACCGTTGCTGATGCCGCATCTGCACTTGCTGAAGATTATGTAGCAAACCATTATACCAAACAAGAAGTAGCGATTGCGATGCGGGATGGCGTTAAATTGTACACCACTATTTATGCTCCCAAGGACACCTCCAAAACGTATCCGATTGTCATGCAACGGACGCCATATAGCTCACGCCCCTATGGTTTAGATAGTTATCGAAAGCAGATAGGGCCTAATGTCAATATGATGCGAGAAGGTTATATAGTGGTCTATCAAGACGTTAGAGGACGTTGGAAAAGTGAAGGCCACTACGAAAATATGCGGGCCTATATTCCCAATAAATCCGATAGCACCCAAACCGATGAAAGTTCCGACACCTATGATACTATTGAATGGTTGGTAAACAATGTAGCCAACAACAACGGTAAGGTGGGGCTATGGGGTATTTCATATCCCGGGTTTTATGCTACTTATGGTACTTTGGATCCCCATCCAGCATTAAAAGCGTCTTCTCCGCAAGCCTGTATTGGAGATTTCTTTTTTGATGATTTTCACCATAATGGCGCCTATCTCTTGAGCTATTTTAGAGCTACCGCTCTCTTTGGTACACCCCGACCAAATGGGGATTTGCCGACAGACGAGCCCTGGTACACCTTGCCAGAATTACCGACCGAAGATCAATATCAGTTTTTTTTAGATGCGGGTCCTCTAAAAAACTTAGATACCTTTTTTGATTATGACCTTCAAGATCAAGAATCACTGGCTTCCAATGGCACCACTGATGATTTTTTTTGGAACGAACTCAAGGAACATCCGAACTATGATACCCTTTGGCAAAAACGAGGTATAATACAACATTTGAATAAAACCAAACCCCATGTGGCTACCATGATAGTGGGTGGATGGTTTGATGCAGAAGACCTTTATGGTCCCTTGGAGACCTATAAAAACATCGAAAAAAACAACCAAGGGGCTTACAATACCATGGTTTTTGGTCCTTGGGATCATGGGCGTTGGTCTAAGCGCGAAGGCCTTAACTTGGTTGGGAATTATTATTTTGGAGATTCTATTTCAGAATTTTATCAAGATAAAATTGAAACCCAATTCTTTAATCACTTTTTAAAAGGCAATGGGGACGGAAGGAGCGGCCTTCCAGAAGCATATGTGTACGATTCCGGAAAAAAAGCTTGGAACACCTATGCACAATGGCCTCCGAGTACCGTTCAAAAACAAACCATGTTTCTTTCGGAAGATCGCACCCTGACCACGGAACAGGGCGAATTGAACGGAATATCATTTTTGAGTAACATTAAAAAACCAGTACCCTATTCCGAAGACATCAAATCGGTATTTACGCCTCGAAAGTACATGACCGACGATCAGCGCTTTGCCGCTAGGCGTTCCGATGTGCTGGTTTTTGAAACACCTGTATTGGAAGAAACGTTGACTTTGGCGGGCCCTATAATGGCCAAGCTTCAGGTAGCCACTACGGGTACTGCGGCAGATTGGGTCGTTAAAATAATTGATGTACACCCTAGTGGGCTAGAAACGAATCCTGAAATGCAGGATCATCTGAAACTGGATAACTACCACATGATGGTACGAAGCGAGGTACTGAGAGGCCGTTTTCGAAATAGCTTTTCCCAACCCGAACCTTTTGTTCCCAACCAAAAGACCACAGTAAACATGAAGTTGCAAGACGTATTTCACACCTTTAAAAAGGGCCACAAACTTCAGGTACAGGTACAGAGTACTTGGTTTCCCTTAATCGACTTAAATCCACAGACCTACGTGGATAATATTTTTAAGGCTACAGCAGCTGATTTTAAAAGCCAAACCCATACTGTTTTCACCGATTCCCAACTAGAATTATCGGTGTTGCCATAATGTAGAAGCGGTAATCTGGCTTTGCTTAAATGAGTTGCCTTATTTTATTTTCTGGGACTTTTAAAGCATTCAAAATATAAGGAAAGGTGCAGACTAGAAAAGTCTGAATCTGTGAAAGCTATTGGTTGTAAATACTTCTAACTTTTACAAAGTCAGTCATTGCTTGTGGATTTGGACTGCACAACAACTTTCTAGCGCTTTGGTAAACGACACTACCTACAAAACCTATAAAATCAATAGGGTTCTGTTAATTTTTTGAATTCTATTAGGTTTTTAAAAATTTATGCCCCTATATTTGCCTCTGAAGTTCTGATAAATTTTGAATGGTTATCGAGAAAGGCGGAGGGATTAGACCCTTTGAAACCTTAGCAACCCTCGTCTACGAGAAGGTGCTACATTCTACCCGGCCCCAAATTAGTTTGGGAACTTTTAATCTAAATATGGTGAAGTTAGCAGGGAAGGATAACACAAAAGCAAGTTTCTTTGCACCCTACACTTTACACATAACCTTTTGTATTTATTGAGATTGATCACATAATCCATAGTGGATTGCAACAGGCAATAAAGCCAAACTATATAAAAAAGTAAAGACATGAGCGAACAACAATTTTCAAAAGCCACCAATGCCCTACATGCAGGACATGATGTGAAGGCCAATGCAGGGACCAGAGCTGTACCCTTATATCAAAGTACGGCCTACGTATTTAACGATTCCGATCACGCTGCTAACCTTTTCTCTCTAGCAGAGTTTGGTAACATTTATACCAGAATCAATAATCCTACTAACGATATTTTAGAACAACGTTTAGCAGCCCTAGAAGGGGGTATTGCTTCAGTGGTCACCGCTTCCGGTACTTCAGCGATTAATACCGCCTTACTGGTTTTGCTTAAAGCCGGAGATCATATTGTTGCTTCTAACAGCCTTTATGGAGGTACTTATAATCTGCTTAGTGTAACCTTGCCGAGATTAGGTATCACCACGACTTTTGTAGACCCTGACGATGCCGCTAACTTTGGCGCTGCTGTTCAGGAAAATACCAGAGCTTTCTTCGTAGAATCCTTAGGAAATCCAAAGTTAGACGTACTCGATTTAAAAGCTATTTCGGCAGAGGCTAAGAAGGCCAAAGTACCTTTTATTGTGGACAATACTGTCGCCTCCCCGGCTTTATTAAATCCTATAGAACACGGAGCTAATATTGTAATTCACAGTTTAACAAAATACATCAATGGTAATGGTACTGCCCTAGGAGGGGTCATCATTGATGCAGGTACTTTTGATTGGGCCAATGGCAAGTTTCCTGAGTTTACAGAGCCCTCACCTGGTTACCACGGCTTGGTGTATCACGATGCCTTAGGCGCGGCCGCATACATTGCCAAAGTTCGTATTGAAGGTTTGCGTGATCATGGTGCTGCTTTAAGTCCTTTCAATGCTTTTCAAATTATACAAGGATTAGAAACCTTGGAAGTAAGGATGCAAAAACACAGTGAAAATGCCCTAGCACTTGCCGAGTGGTTACAAGAACGGGAGGAAGTTACTTGGGTGAACTATCCCGGCCTAAAAAGTAGCAAGTATAAGGCCCTTTCCGATACTTACCTTACCAGTGGACAGAGTGGCATCGTTACTTTTGGCGTTAAGGGGGGGTACGATTCCGCTAAAAAAATTGCCGACAATACGCAGTTGTTCTCGCTACTAGCCAATATAGGAGATTCTAAATCATTAATCATTCACCCAGCGAGTACAACGCACCAACAGTTGAGTGATGAATCACAAGAAGCTACTGGAGTTACCAAAGATTTGATACGTCTATCGGTAGGCCTGGAAGCCCTTGCCGATTTAAAAGCTGACTTAGAGGCTGCCTTTGCCACTATTGATCAATCTGTATTGGCTTAATGCATGATCTTTTAAAGAATCTTATCCATAAATAGATCACATGGGGATTTGGCGCAAAGTGCCATATCCCCTTTGGTTTGCTTACGAACAATTGTTAGGAACTATGTTGCAACACCTACAATTTCCAGATTTCACCACGTTAAGCGGTCATTCGCAGCCCATACAACTATCTTATGAGGTTTTTGGGCAGTCCTTGGGTACTGCCCCAGTGATTTTGGTCAACCATGCGCTCACCGGAAACTCAAACGTAGCTGGTGATGATGGTTGGTGGACGGATCTGATTGGCCCTGGAAAGTGTATCGATACCCAGCGTTATGTCGTATTGGCTTTTAATATTCCTGGTAATGGTTATGATGGTTTTGAAATTACTGAGTACAAAGCTTTTGTAGCGGCAGATATCGCCAAACTTTTTATCAAAGGATTAGAAGTCTTAAATATTAAGCGCCTATATGCCATTATTGGAGGTTCATTAGGCGGAGGTATTGCCTGGGAAATGGCAGCATTAAGTCCCAACCTTACGGAGCATTTGATTCCTGTTGCCTCTGATTGGAAGTCTACCGACTGGCTTATCGCCAACTGTCAAATACAAGAGCAAATTTTAAAGAATTCTAGTCAGCCTGTGCATGACGCGCGCATGCATGCCATGCTTTGCTATCGGACGCCTGAGTCTTTCAAAACTCGCTTTCAGCGAAGTACAAATGAAGACCTCAATGTCTTTAATGTGGAAAGTTGGTTGATGCATCACGGGGAAAAACTTCAAGAACGGTTTCAGTTGTCGGCCTACCGGCTTATGAATCAGTTACTAAAGACTATTGATATTACCAGAGATGGGAATACCAGATTTGAAGCCTTACAAAATAGCGATACTAAGATTCATATTATTGGGGTTAACTCTGATCTCTTTTTTACGGCTGCCGAGAACAAGGAGACTTATCGCAGAATTGCACAAATCAATGACAACGTAACCTATGGTGAGGTGCAATCGGTGCATGGGCACGATGCTTTCTTGATTGAATTTCAGCAATTACAGAATCTATTGGGGGTTGTTTTTCCCTCTGAGAATGATAAGCCCTGGAAAGTGCTGAAGTTCGGCGGGCGTTCTTTAGGTAATGGCAAGGGTCTACAAGCAGTGCTCGAAACCATTCGCAAGCGATCCGCCTCAGGAGAACGCTTGGTAGTAGTGTTGTCTGCACGAGGTAGTACCACCGATCAATTAGAGGATCTACTACACCTAGCAGAACAAAAGAAGGCGTTTGGGCCTGCATTACAGACGTTGTTTGAGGATCAACAGCAGACTTTTGCTATCGATTTCTCAAAAGAAAAGGCAGCGCTAACCCAAATTCTAGAAGGCGTTTCCTTGGTAGGAGATGCCAGTGCTAAAATTAAGGATCGGGTCTTGGCTTTTGGGGAAGTTTTTGCTGTGAAGTTGCTGGCGGAACTGCTAAAACAACAAGGGCTATCTACACATGCGGTTGATGCTCGTGATTTGCTGGTTACAGACAGCACCTTCGGAAATGCGCAAATCGACGAAAGCACCTCAAAGGAGAAAGTATTGCAATATTTTGCGAAGTTTAACAATGGTGATCTTCCTCTTGTTACTGGTTTTATTGCTGCCGATAGGCAAGGAGCAACAACCACGCTTGGGCGTAATGGTAGTAACTACACGGCCGCCTTACTGGCTAACTACCTGGATGCCGAAACAATGCTTAACTACACTCATGTAGATGGTATATATACTGCCAATCCAGATTTAGTACGGGAAGCTAAGATCATTGAAAACCTTTCTTATGGAGAGGCCAATGAGCTGGCTAATTTTGGAGCTAAGGTGTTGCACGCCAAGACGATTATACCACTGATTGAAAAAAATATCCCCCTACGTATTCTAAATACCTTTAATCCAGCAGCGACAGGAACCCTCATCAGTTCAAAAACAGAGAAGGAAGGGATAACCTCCCTCTCTATATTAGAAGCAGTTGCCCTGATAACCCTTGAAGGGCGGGGTTTATTGGGAAAAGTGGGTGTAGATGCACGCATCTTTGGGGCGCTAGAAAAGCGCAACATTAATGTAGGGATTATTTCCCAAGGCTCTTCGGAACGAGGGATAGGATTGATTATTGATGCCAATAGGGCAGATGAGGCTAAAAAGGCCTTGCAAGACGAGTTTCAAATGGACTATACCAGCAAGGATGTCAATACCATTGCTGTGCGTAAGGATGTTGCCGTGATCTCCGCAGTAGGACAAGACTTGAGTTCGTTCCATAAACCCTTTAATGCTTTAGTAAAAAATAAGGTAGCCCCCCTGTTATTCAACAATACCGTTACCGGAAAGAATGTGAGTTTGGTCGTTAAAAAGACCGATCTTACTAAGGCTATCAATGTGATGCATGGGCAACTTTTTGGTGTCAATAAGCGGGTTAATTTGGTGGTATTTGGTCATGGAACTGTTGGAGGTACCTTGATTGACCAAATCTTACAGACTTTGGACAAAATAAGAGCGCGAAAAGGATTGGAACTGGTCATCGTCGGTATTGCCAATTCTAAGAAAGTGCTATTGGAGGTAGAAGGAATAAAAGGTGACTGGCGAGGGGCCCTAGACCAGAAGGGACAACCCTATCAACTCCAAGATATTATTGATTTTGCCACACAGCACCATTTAGAAAATCGTATTGCGATTGACAATACGGCTAGTAGAGCCTTTGTCGATCATTATGAGGCATTAATTCAAGAAGGTTTTGATTTGGTGTCGTCTAATAAGATTGCCAATACCCTTACTTTCGATTTTTATAAAATTATTCGCAAAGCCTTAGGCGATAACCAAAGGCAGTATCTGTATGAAACCAATGTGGGTGCTGGATTGCCTTTGATAGATACTATTCAACTGCTTCATCTTTCAGGGGAAAATATCACTAGAATACGTGGCGTATTCTCGGGATCGTTAAGCTATATTTTTAACGTGTTCTCTGAAACAGATCGCCCCTTTTCAACAATAGTTAAAGAAGCGGTGGATCAAGGTTATACAGAACCAGATCCCCGAGAAGACCTTTCTGGAAATGATGTAGGGCGTAAGCTGTTGATTTTGGCGCGCGAACTAGATTTAGGTAATGAGTTTGAAGAAATCGCTATTGCCAATTTGATTCCAGAAGTTTTGCAGAAAGTACCCAAAACAACCTTTATGGAGCGTTTACAAGAACTAGACACTCATTTTGAAACGGTAAAGGCGCAACAAGAAGCAGACCATGTATTGCGGTATGTGGGTGACTTACATGGCGATTTGCAACAAGATAAAGGATTGTTGGATGTTGCTCTGGTTTCTGTGCCTAAGAGCAGTGCATTAGGGCAGGTTTCTGGTTCAGACTCTATCATAGAAATATATACAGAATCCTATGGTGACAAACCTTTAGTGATTCAAGGTGCAGGAGCAGGTGCGGCCGTTACTGCCCGAGGTGTTTTTGGGGACGTTTTACGAATTGCTGAGAAGCTTTAGTTTTATGGCTGCTTATCAAGAAAGGTTATTGGTGCCTGAGCATGGCTATCGGTGCCTGAGCGGAGCCGAAGGCACAGTTGAGGAAAGTTGGAGCATAGTTTTCGGTGTTTGAGCGTAGTCGAAGACACCGAAAAAGAAAAGTAAAAAGTATTGAGTAAATAGTAATGGGTGCCTCAGCGTAGTCGAAGGCAACCCGTACAGAATTAAGATGCTAAATAACATTGATTAAATGAGATGAACGGATATGTGTACATTTTGGAATGCGCAGACGGTAGTTTTTATACGGGAAGTACCATTGATTTGGAAAAGCGAGTTGCGGCGCATCAAAATGGACAAGGTGCTAATCATACTAAGAAAAGACTACCCGTGAAGTTGGTTTACGTCGAGGCCTATTTAAGGATAGTTAGCGCTTTTGAACGGGAGAAGCAAATACAAGGTTGGTCACGTGCAAAAAAAGAAGCATTAATCAAAGGCTATACAGAACAGTTACCAAGATTATCAGAATGCCAAAATGAAACACATTATAAATTTTTTAAAGAAATACAATAACCCTCTTTTCGGTGTCTGAGCTTGGCCATCGGTGCCTGAGCGTAGTTGAAGGCACCGTTGAAGAAATTTAGAGCATAGTTATCGGTGTCTGAGCGAAGTTGAAGACACCGCAAGGGAAGTTAAGAACATTAGAAGATTCACTAACCCGTGCCTTCGACTACGCTCAGGCACCTTTGTTGAAGCCCCACAATAGTATAAAGCATGGAAAACAAGAAATTTGAAACTGAGGCCATTCGATCGCAATTAGAGCGCACCCAATACTTGGAGCACTCCAATCCGTTGTTTTTGACCTCGAGCTATGTCTTTGAAAATGCAGAAGACATGCGGGCCTCTTTTGCCGAAGAGAAGGAGCGCAATATTTATTCGCGCTATTCCAATCCCAATACCTCTGAGTTTGTACACAAGGTTTGCCAAATGGAGGGTGCCGAAGCAGGTTTTGCTTTTGCTTCAGGAATGGCGGCAGTGTTTTCCACTTTTGCGGCATTATTGAATAGTGGTGATCATATCCTATCTGCACGAAGTGTGTTTGGCTCAACCTATGGGCTGTTTGGCAATCACTTTCCCAAATGGAATATTGAAACCAGCTATTTTGATGTGGATCATCCGGAGGCAGCCAAATCCCTGATACAAGCCAATACCAAACTGATCTATGTAGAATCCCCCACCAATCCAGGAGTCGATGTGGTCGATTTGGAATATCTAGGTAGTTTGGCCAAAGAACACGGGCTTATTTTTATTGTGGACAACTGTTTTGCCTCTCCCTATTTACAACAACCCATTCGTTTTGGAGCAGATTTGGTTATTCATTCCGGTACGAAGCTTATGGATGGCCAAGGTCGCGTATTAGCGGGTATAACGGTAGGCAGTGCTGACTTAATAGACCAGATCTATCGTTTTGCGCGCATTACGGGTCCTGCACTCTCTCCTTTTAACGCCTGGGTGCTTTCTAAGAGCTTAGAAACTTTAGCGGTTCGCGTAGACCGCCACTGTGCCAATGCCCTTCGCCTGGCGGAATATTTAGAGTCACATCCCAAGGTGAATTGGGTAAAGTATCCCTTCCTAAAGTCACACCCCAACCATGCATTGGCTCAAAAACAAATGAGTGCTGGGGGCTGTGTGGTCGCCTTTGAAGTGGAACACGGCCTAGAGGGGGGGCGTCGTTTTTTTGATGCGATTAAACTCCTGTCATTATCCGCTAATTTGGGGGATTCTCGGAGTATAGTTACCCACCCCGCATCGACTACTCATAGCAAGCTAACAGCAGCTGAAAGAAACGCCGTTGGTATTACCGATGGGATGGTCCGTATTTCCGTAGGCTTAGAACACATTGACGATATTATCGCAGATATCGACCAGGCCCTTTCCTAATTAGATGGATGTTATAGTTAGGTTTTGTACCCTTTTAGAGGGTGCCGTAGATTCTTGCAAACCGATAGATTCCGTTACGAGCTAACCACTATATCCTTTAAGTTTATGTTCGTCATGAGGCGCTATAGATCAATGGTAATAGCGCAACTAAAGCTGATTAAGCTCCATACAATGTTATCAGCAATATTCAAAGAGACCTTTGCAAAATTCAAAGTATGTGGAAAGTTCGACACCTGATGAAATTTTAACGCGCAGCAACCTCCAGATTGTGAGGTCTTAAAATTTTTGAGAAGTCAGCAATTCTCCCATAATTTGGATCATTTGCTACCTTTTTATCCTTTCTGCAAAGGTCTCTTCTAGGGTAATGCCGTACACAGTCCGTGGCTTGTTGGATCTATTTGTTATATTCGTAAGGTGCTGTCAAAAAAGACAAAATACGGGCTTAAAGCATTGACCTATCTCGGTTTAAAAAATAGTGATGACCCTATTCAAATCGCTGAGATAGCAGCAGCACAAAATATTTCTCAAAAGTTTTTAGAAAGCATATTGCTAACCCTCCGTCGCAATGGTTTTTTAGGGTCCAAAAAAGGCAAAGGAGGAGGTTATTATTTAATTAAGGCACCTAAAGATATCTCTATGGCCGCTGTGATGCGCAGTTTGGAAGGTCCTATAGCGATGGTGCCTTGTGTAAGCCTTAATTTTTACGAGAAATGTAGCGATTGTCCCGATGAGGAACACTGTGCGGTCCATGATCTTATGCTAAAAGTACGAGATGCCAACCTGGAAGTATATCGCAATACAACCCTTGCCGATTTGATTCCTGAGCAGTCTTAGTTCAATTATTATGATTGCCTCAATCAATTTCATATTCTTAAAAAGTAAAATCTTTTGTCCAAATAATTGAACTTAGGTTTAAAGGTCTCCTGTTTAAAGTGAATATATTAGTACATTTTTTAAAGAATTGTAAAACCTTCCCTATTCCAATTAATAATCTACTAAAACCATAGGGTAATTTGAAATTCGAGCAGAAACTTACCTTGTACCTCAATGAAAAAGAGTATGTTTGTATACCCTACAAAATCTATAGGATATTAAATGATTGCAGATCAGCTCATTGTTCAGGATAAAAAAGAAAAGGCCTCTTTTCAAAAGGATAAAAACTCAGAGAGTCCGAAACGAAGCATTGCCAAGTCCATCAGTTGGCGTGCTATCGGTACCGTAGATACCATTATTATCTCGTGGATTATAACAGGTACTTTAACCTTAGCATTTTCCATCGGAGTAGTGGAACTGGTGACTAAAATGGTGCTGTACTTTTTTCATGAAAGAATATGGAACACGATTAGTTGGGGTAAATAAAAAAGTGCGATGTCAGAAGATCAATTACCGAAATGGAACGCTCAGCTTAAGGGCATACCCCCTCAAGAGATTATCGCTTGGGCGTTACAACATGGTCAAAAATCAGTAGTAACCACCAATTTTAGGCCTTACGAGGTAGCTATTCTACATGCAGTAGCAGATGTGGCTCCGGATATTCCGGTAATATGGTGTGATACCGGCTACAATACTCCACAAACCTATAAGCATGCAGAGACCTTGATTTCAAGGCTCAATTTGAATATAGACCTATACGTCCCCAAGCAAACGGCTGCGCATCGAGATGCGGTTATGGGTATCCCGGATGTTGATAGTCCATTGCACGCTAAGTTTACCGAGCAGGTAAAATTGGAACCTTTTCGAAGAGCAATGTCTACCCATCAACCCGATGTGTGGTTTACCAATTTGCGTCAAGGACAGACGGCCCATCGCAATACCCTAGATATTTTAAGCTTGGGTGCTGACGGCGTTTTAAAAGTGAGTCCCTTTTATTATTGGAGTGATGTCCAGCTAGATGCTTACCTACAACAACATGGGCTACCTAACGAACATAAATATTACGATCCCACCAAAGTACTCGCCAATCGCGAGTGTGGGCTACATACCTGATCAAAGTATATAATCTTGGAAACATTGTTAACAGCCTCCCAAACCACCCACAGCCAAGACCATCGTGTCTTGCAGACCAATGCCCTCGAAAATGAGGCTATTTATATTTTTCGTGAGGTGGTTGCCCAATTTGAACGACCCGTACTACTTTTTTCGGGGGGAAAAGACTCTATAACCTTAGTGCGACTAGCTCAGAAGGCCTTCTGGCCTGCAAAGATTCCTTTCCCGTTAATGCATATTGACACCGGGCATAACTTCCCAGAAACGATTGCTTTTCGAGATCAATTGGTTAAAGAATTAGGAGTAGAGCTTATTGTGCGCCATGTACAAGATTCTATCGATCAAGGTAAAGTAGTAGAAGAGTCTGGAAAATATGCCAGTAGAAATAGCCTACAAACAACTACTTTGTTAGATGCCATTGAAGAATTTAAGTTCGATGCCTGTATAGGCGGCGCACGAAGAGACGAGGAAAAAGCAAGAGCTAAAGAGCGTATTTTTTCCGTGCGTGACGATTTTGGGCAGTGGGACGAAAAGAATCAGCGCCCAGAGTTGTTCGACATGCTTAATGGAAATATAGAAATAGGCCAAAACGTACGTGTTTTCCCAATTAGCAACTGGACAGAACTGGATGTATGGAGCTATATTGAGCAAGAGAAAATTGAAATCCCTTCTATTTATTTTGCGCATCAACGGAATACCTTCATCCGAGATGGTCTTATTTGGTCCGCCCAAGATGATGTAGTTTTTCGTAGCGAGGAAGAAGCTGTACAAGAACGAACAGTACGCTTTAGAACAGTGGGCGATATGTCTTGTACCGCAGCCGTAGCATCTACAGCGGATACTATCGAAAAAGTGGTTGCTGAGATTCGAGAATCCAAAATTTCGGAACGAGGCGCGCGTATTGATGATAAAAGATCTGAAGCGGCCATGGAAAAAAGAAAACAACAAGGTTATTTTTAAGCAGATGGAGGTATTGAAAATTGCAACAGCAGGTAGTGTAGATGATGGAAAAAGCACCTTGATAGGAAGGCTGCTCTACGATACCAATTCCCTCACCGAAGATAAGATAGCTGCCATTAGACAAAGCAGTCAAAAAAAGGGGTATGACTACCTTGATTTTTCTCTGGCTACCGATGGTTTGGTAGCAGAGCGAGAGCAGGGTATTACTATTGATGTAGCACATATTTATTTTTCAACTCCTAAAAAAAGTTACATCATCGCCGATACTCCGGGTCATGTGGAGTACACCAGAAATATGGTTACGGGAGCGTCTACCTCTCAAGTATCCATTATTTTGATTGATGCGCGAAAAGGGGTTATCGAACAAACCTACCGCCACTTTTTTATCAATAACCTATTGCGTGTTAAGGACGTTATTGTAGCCGTAAACAAAATGGATTTGGTAGGCTACGATCAAGGCGTATTTGAAGATATTAAGCAAAATTTTGAGAAACTCAATGCCAATAGCACTTACCCGGAACAACGGGTAAGTTATATTCCCGTTAGTGCCCTCAAAGGGGATAATGTGGTACAGCAATCTTCTGAAATGGATTGGTACGAAGGGGAAACTTTACTCGAACATTTAGAAGGCATTGAACAAGAGGACGTTAAAGAAACAGGGCAAGTACGTTTTTCAGTACAAACCGTTATTCGCCCAAAAACAGATGATTTTCATGATTTTAGAGGCTTTGCAGGGAAACTGAAAGGCGGAAACCTCAAGGTAGGGGATAAGGTGACGGTTTTACCCTCAATGACCACCTCTACCATAAAAGCGATCCATTTTTATGATCAAGTCTATGACGAAGCCGTCGATGGCAGTTCGGTAACGCTTACTTTGTCCGACGAGATCAACATAGCCCGAGGTGACATGTTGGTGAAAAGTGAAGAATTACCACAAATAGAAAAAAATATAACAGCTACCGTCTGTTGGATGGATAGCAAAGCCTTACAGCCTGGAACCAAATACCTAGTGCAGCACAATACCAATAACGTGTTGTCCAAAGTAGCGGGTATTCACAAGGTGGTAGCCACCGATTTCTCTGGATATAAAGCGTCCAACGGCACTTTAAATTTGAATGAAATAGGGGAAGTAGAGATCAAATTGAGTAAGCCTATTTATTGGGATGCTTACCAAAAAAATAAGGCCAATGGCGCTTTTATTTTGATCGATGCGCAAACCAATACTACGGCGGGGGTCGGCTTTTTAAATTAGCCCCATGCTTTAATCCAATTTTTATGATTCATCCATAACAAATAAAACCTTATTTTTTAAAATCTATCAAATCTATAGGATTTATATTATAACTAAAATCTGATTTTAAAAATACAATTCTCTTGCCATGAAAAGTTTTCAAACCGAAATAGATCACCCCTTAGTTGAAAAAGATATCCTCGATTTAGAGCGCCGGATTCGTTTGTTTAAAGAGGGTAACATTGATGAAGAAAAGTTCAGAAGCCTTCGCTTGGCCAGAGGGGTATATGGGCAACGCCAGCCTGGGGTACAAATGGTGCGTATTAAACTACCCTATGGCAAAGTAACTGCTGCGCAGCTATTGCGTATTTGTGAGGTATCGGATGAGTTTTCAACAGGACGTTTGCACATCACCACCCGTCAAGACATTCAGATACATTATGTAGACTTGGAACGCACTCCAGAGCTGTGGGCGCAACTAGAGCGTGATCAGGTAACCCTTCGAGAGGCTTGTGGCAACACCGTGCGCAACGTAACCGCTTCGGAAACAGCAGGTATCGACGTATTGGAGCCCTTTGATGTATCGCCATATGCGCAAGCTATTTTTGAATATTTTCTTAGAAATCCCATTGGGCAAGAGATGGGGCGTAAGTTTAAAGTATCCTTCTCTGCGACCGAGGCAGATACTGGACTTTCTTACTTGCACGATCTTGGTTTTATTGCCAAACTACAAGAAGGCGTTCGCGGTTTTAAAGTAATGCTGGGCGGTGGTTTGGGCTCACAACCTCGCCATGCCGATGTGCTTTATGACTTTCTTCCAGCAGATAAGATTATACCCGTAATGGAATCCGTCGTGCGCATATTCGACCGTTATGGAGAGCGAAAGAGTAGGGCCAAAGCGCGTATGAAATTTCTTTTGAAAGATTTGGGGCTTGATGCCTTTAAAGAATTGCTCGCACAAGAACAGCAAGCACTACCGCATCATACCTATCCTATTAACTATCAAGTATATCCTAAAGTTATCGTGGCAGAGACAGATTTGCCTCCCGTTGCTATTGAAGACACTGCGGCCTATGAAGCCTGGAAAGCCACTAACATTATCCCACAAAAACAATCAGGCTATGTGGCCATTGGGATTAAGGTGTTGCTTGGAGACTTTTACACCGATCAAGGCAGAGCCTTAGCACGCTTGGTACAATACCATGCCGCCGCCGAGATTCGATTGTCCCTACGGCAAAATATTTTGATTCCTTATGTTAGAGAAGCGCAACTACCCTTTTTCTATCAAGAATTGAAAAAATTGGGCTTTGCGGAGCCAGGATATAACACTGCGGCAGATATCACGGCTTGCCCGGGTACAGATACCTGTAACTTGGGTATTGCCAGTAGCACAGGCATCGCTAAAAAACTGGAAACGGTACTTCAAGAAGAATATCCGCATTACCGCAACAATCCAGATGTTGTTATCAAGATTAGTGGTTGTATGAATGCTTGTGGTCAGCACAATATGGCACATATTGGTTTTCAGGGGATGAGCATCCGTACCAAAGACAAATTGGTAGCGCCAGCACTGCAAGTACTATTGGGAGGTGATAATCAAGGCAATGGGAACGGGGTTTTTGCCGATAAAGTGGTGAAAATACCTAGTAAGAGAGGCCCCGAAGCCCTTCGATTGATCCTAAATGACTATGAAACCAATGGTAATGGCCAATCTTTTGGTCGTTATTATGCCCATCAGGGAGAACCTTACTTCTACGATTTGCTCAAGCACTTGTCTAGAGCGGATAACTTGACCCCTGAAGACTTTATTGATTGGGGCAACGCTGAAAAGTATAAAAAAGAGATTGGTGTTGGCGAGTGTGCTGGTGTTATTGTAGACCTCGTAGCCACCTTGTTTTTAGAAAGTCAAGAGAAGATTGAGAGCGCAGAGGAAGCACTTTCAGAAGGCAAATGGGCTGCTAGTATTTACTATGCCTATCAATCTATGGTGAATTCTGCCAAGGCATTGCTGACCGCAGAAAAAACAAAAACCAATACCCATGCCAGCATCCTCAAAGACTTTGATCGGCTTTTTGTAGCCACTGGTAAGGTCTATTTTGAAGGCGGGTTTGAGCAATTGGTACTACAACTCAATCGTCATGAACCTACATCCGATTTTGCCAAGCACTATTTGGAAGAGGCAAAAGGCGTACTAGCACAGTTAGAAACCCACCGAAAAACCACTTTAGCCCATGTCTAATCAAGGAAAGTTAACAGTAGTAGGCGCTGGCCCGGGAGACCTGGATCTAATCACCCTTAAGGGTATTAAAGCACTCGCCAATGCAGATGTCGTACTTTACGATGCCTTGGTAGACGACCAATTACTGGACTACGCTCCCAAAGCGGAACACCTCTTTGTTGGAAAGCGAAAGGGCTGTTACCGCTACCAGCAAGCCCAGATTAATGAATTGATTGTACAACGCGGCTCACAAGGCCTTCATGTCGTTCGCCTAAAGGGAGGAGATCCTTTTGTATTTGGCAGAGGCGCTGAAGAAACGCAATACGCCGCTGCGTATGGAATGGAAGTTGCGGTGGTACCAGGACTTTCTTCCGCAATAGCGGTGCCAGCAACGCAGCATATTCCAGTTACAAAAAGAGGAGCAGCCGAAAGCTTTTGGGTGATTACGGGTACCACAAAGGACCACGCCTTATCCGCTGATGTCGCACTTGCGGCAAAATCTTCGGCAACTGTAGTTATTCTAATGGGTATGTCAAAGCTAGCGGCTATTATGACTTTGTTTAAAGAAGCGGGAAAATCCGATGTTCCTGTGGCCATTATTCAAAATGGTACCACACCCCACGAGAAAATCGGTTTGGGCACTGTAGCTTCCATTAGGGCCAAGGCAGAGGAGCAGCAGTTGTCCAATCCCGCTATTATTGTTATTGGGGAAGTGGTGCAACATCGCCACCAGTTGTTGGCTATTCAAAACGCGCACCACGCCTCAGCAGTAACTACCGAAGTACAAGCAACTACCAAATTTTAAAGATTTACCAAAGTATATACAACATGATTCAAACAGATATTTTAATCATCGGCGCTGGTCCTACTGGACTCTTCACTGTTTTTGAGGCAGGCCTTTTAAAGCTTAAGTGCCATTTAATCGATGCGCTTCCACAGCCTGGCGGACAGTGTTCTGAAATTTACCCTAAAAAGCCGATCTACGATATTCCTGCTTACCCTGAGATACTAGCGGGGGATTTGGTGGAGCGCATATTGGAGCAAATAAAACCCTTTGAAGCAGGGTATACCCTAGGAGAGCGCGCCGAAACACTAGAAAAGCAAGAGGATGGCTCCTTTATCGTTACCACCAACAAAGGGACCGCTCACCATGCCAAAGTGGTTGTTATAGCAGGAGGTTTGGGTTCTTTTGAACCGAGAAAACCCAAGTTGGAGCATTTAGAAAAGTTTGAAGACCGCGGGGTATCTTATATAATTAAAGATCCGGAGTTGTTCCGTGATAAGAAAGTAGTTATTGCTGGTGGCGGAGATTCCGCCTTGGACTGGGCTATTTATCTTGCTGATGTAGCTGCGGAAGTTTCACTAGTACACCGTCGAAATGAATTTAGAGGCGCCTTAGATTCTGTGGAAAAAGCCAGGGAACTGGCGCAACTTCAAAAGATAAAGCTATTTACGAAAGCAGAAGTTAAGGGGTTACACGGCCAAGACAGCTTACAGGCGGTAGTTATTGAACACAATGATGCTGACAAAGAACCTACCTACCTAGAAGTGGACCATTTTATCCCACTCTTTGGGCTTTCTCCCAAGTTGGGACCATTGGGCAATTGGGGACTAGATATTGAAAAGAACGCGATTAAGGTGAACAATGCAAAAGACTATCAAACCAACATCCCAGGTGTTTTTGCCATTGGCGATGTGAATACCTATGAAGGGAAATTAAAA
The DNA here is from genome assembly GCA_039414375.1 of Bacteroidota bacterium. Taxonomy (GTDB): domain Bacteria; phylum Bacteroidota; class Bacteroidia; order Flavobacteriales; family Flavobacteriaceae; genus Croceivirga. The sequence continues at coordinate 24,701 of JBCDGY010000008.1, forward strand.
CTTATTCTCTCTGGTTTTCACGAGGCAGCAGTTATGTGTCAATACGCCTATCAATTAATCAATCCTAACAAAAGGTATGTCATGAAATATACTACTGTTGGTGGCGTAGAAGGTTTTGATGGTAGTAAAAAAGAAGCCAAGAAAGAAGTGGTGCAGTCCATTGCTTGAATTAGTTATGCGAGACCTTTGCAAAATTCAAAGTATGCGGAAAGTTCGACGCCCGATGAAATTTTAACCCGGAGCAACCTCTTGGTTGTGAGGACTTAAAATTTTTGAGAAGTCAGCAATTCTTCCATAGTTTGGATATCGCACCGCTTTTTTATCCATTCTGCGAAGGTCTCTAAATATTATTGGCTCAAACCTTCTCGGCGGAAACAAAGAGATGGTTTTTTTAACTGCTTTTGAAAAAGCAACGCAATAATTTGCTTTTGATTTATAGCTGCTGTTTCTTTACAACGCTTTAACAGCACATTGAGTTATCAAGAAAGGTGGAGGGATTAGACCCTATGATGCCTTGGCAACCCTCAACTTTGAGAAGGTGCCACATTCTATTTCGATAGCATTCGAAAAAAGATGACGAGAACAATGGTGATACCTATTTCTCTTGAATTTTTTTGAGTGTAAAATATGGAGTTATGAAGAACATTAAAACAATTTTGCAAGAACGTATTTTGGTAATGGATGGTGCCATGGGTACTATGCTACAAGAGTATAAATTTACCGAAGAGGATTATCGAGGAGCACGATTTAAGGACTGGCATATTCCCTTAAAAGGCAATAACGATCTGTTGTCCCTAACGCAGCCTCGGGCTATTGCCGATATTCACCGTAAGTTTTTTGAAGTGGGTGCGGATATGGCCGAAACCAATACTTTTTCTGGTACTACTATTGCCATGGCCGATTATGAAATGGAAGACCTGGTCTACGAGCTCAATTATGAATCTGCTCGTATTGCTAAGGAAGTTGCTCAGGAGTTTACGGAAAGAGAACCGCACAAGCCGCGGTTTGTCGCGGGGAGTATGGGCCCCACTAACAAAACGGCCAGCCTTTCTCCGGATGTTAATGATCCGGGACATCGAGCTATAAGTTTTGAAGAACTCCGTTTGGCTTACAAACAACAAGCAGAAGCCTTATTAGACGGCGGTGCAGACGTTTTGTTGGTGGAAACCATTTTTGATACTCTTAATGCTAAGGCGGCACTTTTTGCGATAGAAGAGGTTAAAGAAGAACGACAAATTGAGGTGCCCATTATGGTCAGTGGAACCATTACCGATGCCTCTGGGCGTACCCTTTCGGGGCAGACTGCGGAGGCTTTTCTTATATCGATGTCGCACATCCCCTTACTCTCAATAGGCTTCAATTGTGCCCTTGGTGCCAAGCAACTAACGCCGTATTTAGAAGTTATTTCGGCCAAGTCTGACTGTTTTATTTCTGCTTATCCCAATGCGGGCTTACCTAATGCCTTTGGGGAGTATGACGATACCCCACCCCAAATGGCCGGTGAGATGAAGGAATATTTTGAAAAAGGATTGATCAATATTGTAGGCGGTTGTTGCGGTACAACTCCCGCACACATTAAAGCCATTGCGCGTTTAGCTGAGGCCTATAGCCCTAGATTGGCAGGAGCTTCACCTAAGGTGTAAGACAATAAATTGATTTAAGGGTACGGCATATCAAAGCGACGATGGGGAGCGACCGTAAAATGGAGACACAAGGCAAAGCAAATGGGGAGCTATCTAATAGTAGGCTGACCGAGGCAATTACACCCCGTTTTTTAAAGCTTTCAGGTCTAGAACCGCTGGTCATTACCCCGGATAGTAATTTCGTTAACATCGGGGAGCGTACCAATGTGGCGGGTTCCCGAAAATTTCTTCGCTTAATTAAAGAAGAAAATTACGAAGCAGCTTTAGAGATTGCCCGTCATCAAGTAGAAGGGGGCGCTCAGATCATCGACATCAATATGGATGATGGTCTTATTGATGGGAAAGCAGCCATGGTGCGCTTTTTAAATCTTATCGTTGCTGAGCCCGATATCTCTCGCGTGCCTATTATGATTGACTCCTCAAAATGGGAGATTATCGAAGCCGGTCTTCGCGTGGTACAGGGTAAATGTGTGGTCAATTCGATTAGTCTTAAAGAAGGGGAAGCTACCTTTATCCATCAAGCGAAGTTGATCAAACGATATGGAGCTGCTGTAATCGTGATGGCCTTTGATGAGGTGGGGCAGGCAGACACCTTAGCGCGAAGAATAGAAATCGCTGAAAGATCATATCGCCTGCTGGTAGATAAAGTGCACTTTGCGCCAGAGGATATCATCTTTGACCTCAATATTTTCCCGGTAGCGACGGGTATGGAAGAACACCGCCGTAACGCCATTGATTTTATCGAAGGTACCCGCTGGGTTCGCAACAACCTGCCGCATTGTAGTGTTAGCGGCGGGGTGAGTAACGTCTCCTTCTCCTTCCGTGGTAATAATCCGGTGCGGGAAGCCATGCATTCCGTTTTCTTATACTATGCCATACAAGCAGGGATGAACATGGGTATCGTAAACCCCGTGCTTTTAGAGGTGTATGACGATATCCCGCCAAGCTTGTTGGAGCATGTAGAAGATGTGATTCTCGATCGCCGCGCCGATGCTACGGAGCGACTGCTGGAGTTCGCTCAAACCGTTCAGGGAAAGGCCAAAGAACGTAAAGTAGACCTTAGTTGGCGCGAGGCCCCTTTACAAGATCGGGTTACCAAAGCGCTAGTGAAAGGAATAGACCAATACATTATTGAAGATGTAGAGGAAGCGCGACAACAAGTAGCCCGACCCCTTCAAGTGATTGAAGAGCATTTAATGACTGGGATGAATGTGGTTGGGGACCTTTTTGGGAGTGGTAAAATGTTTTTACCCCAAGTAGTAAAATCTGCTCGGGTCATGAAAAAGGCCGTAGCCTATTTAGAACCGTATATCGAAGAAGAAAAGGCACGCAATGCCGAAGCCACGGTGAATAGTGCCGCGGGTAAAATACTCATGGCTACCGTAAAAGGAGATGTACACGATATCGGGAAGAATATTGTTTCGGTGGTATTGGCCTGTAACAACTACGAGATTGTAGACTTGGGGGTTATGGTGCCTCCTGAGAAAATTGTACAAAGAGCCATTGAAGAGGGTGTGGATATTATAGGCCTCAGTGGGTTGATTACCCCTTCTTTGGATGAAATGGTTTTTTTGGCCAAAGAAATGGAGCGGCAAAATTTTACCATGCCGCTATTGATTGGTGGGGCGACGACCAGCAAGGCCCATACTGCCGTAAAAATAGACCCTGTTTATAGCCATGCCGTGGTGCACGTTAACGATGCCTCCCGAGCGGTTACCGTGGTCGGCGACTTACTGCAAAAAGAGACTTCCGATCACTACAAAAAGTCCATTAAGTTGGATTATGAAAGTTTTAGAGACAAGTTTTTAAGTCGTGGAAGGCAAAAAACGTATTTAACCCTTGAAGACGCGAGAAAAAATAAGTTTCAAATCGATTTTAAAGCCGAAGATATTGTTACGCCAAAACAACTGGGTATACAGATTTTGGACGATTTCGATCTGTCTGTGCTACGTGATTTTATCGATTGGACCCCATTTTTTCGCAGTTGGGACCTGCATGGCAAGTACCCAGAAATTCTGAGCGATACCGTCGTTGGAACACAAGCCACCGAGTTGTTTGCCGATGCCCAAGAGCTGCTCGATGAAGTGCTTAAGAACAAACGCTTAAAAGGCAAAGCCATTTTTGGATTGTTTCCCGCCCATGCGGAAGGGGATGATATTGTAGTCGAAGCGGGGTCATCGAACGACGCCGAAGTGGGGTCGCTGAGCGTAGTCGAAGCGAGGTTCCGAACCCTGCGCCAACAACTTAAAAAGCGTGCTGGGGTACCGAATATAGCGCTGTCTGACTTTATTGCGCCCAAGGCAAGTGGATTACAAGACCATATCGGCTGTTTTTGTGTAACCGCCGGCTTTGGTACTGCGGAAATGGCAGCCGCTTTTGAAAAAGACAATGATGACTACGGTGCTATCATGATCAAAGCCTTGGCAGACCGACTGGCGGAAGCCTTTGCCGAGTATTTGCATCGCGAAGTGCGGACCAAACAATGGGGTTATGCTCAAAAAGAACAATTGGATAATGTCTCTTTGATTGCGGAAGCCTATCGTGGTATACGGCCAGCTCCTGGTTATCCGGCCTGCCCTGATCATTTGGAGAAAGAAACCATCTGGGAGGTATTAGGCGTTGCGGAGGCCATCGGAGTTACCTTAACGGATAGTTTGGCCATGTGGCCCGCAGCTAGTGTAAGCGGGTATTATTTTGCGCATCCACAAGCCAAGTATTTTGGTTTGGGTAAAATCAGTCATGATCAAGTGGTCGACTATGCGGAGCGCAAAGGGATACCCTTGGCAAAGGCCGAGAAATGGCTGGCTCCCAATATTGTGGATGCAGATTAGAAAATGAAGCTGTTGTAGCTTAAACGAAGAACTATGAAAGTACGACTGACGGTCGGTTTTAGGATAAAATGCTAAAAAGGAAGCCATCAACTGACAACCAATAAGACGAGAATGAAAGTAACCGAGCATATCGATCGCGCCAAAGGAGAAACCCTATTTAGTTTTGAGATTATTCCCCCGATCAAGGGTAAGATCATTCAAGAACTGTATGACAATATCGACCCCTTGATGGAGTTCAATCCTCCATTTATCGATGTAACCACCTCTCGGGAGGAGTATGTGTATATCGATCGCGATGGTCTTTTAGATAAGAAGCTCACGCGCATGCGCCCTGGTACTCTAGGGATTTGTGCCGCTATCAAACACAAATACGATGTAGATGCCATACCTCATGTGCTCTGCGGTGGGTTTACCAAGGAGGAAACGGAGTACCTTTTGGTTGATTGCCATTATCTAGGTATTGATAATGTAATGGCTTTGCGGGGCGACGCTATGCGGGAAGAAAAGTATTTTTCACCTACCAATGGAGGGCATCCTTACGCCTCGGACTTGGTACGGCAGATTCAAAATTTAAATCAAGGGAATTACCTGCACGAGGTAATTGAAACGGATCACTGTGCGGACTTTTGTATTGGTGTGGCCGGATACCCCGAAAAACATATGGAAGCCCCTTCCTTAAAATCAGACTTAAAGCGGTTAAAGGAAAAAGTAGACCTCGGAGCCGATTATGTGGTCACCCAGATGTTTTTTAACAACCAGAAGTATTTTGCTTTTGTAGAAGCCGCCCGTGAAATGGGTATTGAGGTGCCTATTATTCCAGGAATTAAGCCGATTGCCGTTAAAAAGCATTTGCAATTGCTCCCCCAAGTCTTTCGAGTAGATATCCCTGAGACCCTAATCGACGCGGTGGAAGCCTGTAAAACCAATAAAGAAGTACGTCAAGTAGGGGTGGAGTGGTGTATTGAACAGTCCAAAGAACTCCGGGAAGCAGGAGTACCGGTGTTGCATTACTATTCCATGGGTAAATCGGATAACATTAAAGCCATTGCCAAGGCTTTATTTTAAACTTTCAAGGTGCGAAACACCTTGATGGTTTCAACGCCCTGCTCGGGACGTGATTGAAAAGTACGTTTCTCCGAAAGAAACTGAAAAAGGTTGCCAGTACGGTGAAGACTTACCCCTTTTGAAGACTTACCCCTTTTCGTACAGTGTTTAAATTAAATAAAATGTTGTTTCAAAGGGGCATGCCCCTTTGAAAATTCTTCCAAATATTCTAATGGGCTGCTTCTTCCCAATGATTTGTGCGGGTGGAAGCGGTTGTATTGCTCCCTGAAACGTTCAGTCTCCAAGTTCACTTCCTCGATATCCCTGAACAAATGCGCATCCAGTACATCTTCACGGTAGGTTCTGTTGAACCTTTCGATATAACCATTCTGGCTCGGCTTGCCTGGTTGTATATATTTTATCTCTATGTCTTCTACCTCGCAATAGTTGACAAATATCTTGGATAAGAACTCGGGGCCGTTGTCCACTCGTATAGCCAAGGGCTTGCCGTACACCTCAATGGCATCTTTTATGTATTCTACCACCCGTATGCCCGGCATGGAGAAGTTACCCCTCATACACAGTGCCTCCCTGTTGAAGTCGTCCATCAGGTTGAATATCCTAAAACTTCTTCCCGTTATAAGGCTATCAGACATGAAGTCCGCGCTCCATACCTCCCTAGGAACATCGGGGACTTCCAAGGGTTCCTTTACCCGCTTTGGCAACCGTTTCTTGGTCTTCCTGCGCAAGGACAGCCCCAATAGGCGGTATACCCTCAGAACACGCTTCCTGTTCCAGTTGTGGCCCTGTTTGCGGATGCGGTTGTAGAGCCAATCAAAGCCACGGTTCGGTTTGGCCTCGGCCAGCTCGGTGAGCTTGTCGATGACCTCGCTGTCGTCCCTTTGGCTGCGATAGTACCACATTGAACGGCACAGGCATACGATCGTACAGGCCCTAGCTATGCTCAGACCTTCTTCCTTCACTATACCTTCCGCCAGCTCCCTCCGCCCACAGGGCCTTAGAGCTTTCCCGCCTTGACCATTCGGGCAGGTTTTCAATGATGTCCTTCAGGATGCGGTGGTCAAGACTAAGATCGGCATACATCGACTTGAGCCTACGGTTCTCTTCCTGTAAAGATTTGAGTTCTTTGAGTTGCTGGGCATCCATACCACCATATTTACGCTTCCAACTGTAGAAGGTGGCCGTGGTGATACCCTTGTCCCGACAGATGTCGGTCACTTTCATCCCTGAATCGTACTGTCGCAACATCGCAACAATCTGTGTCTCGGTGAATCTGCTCTTCTTCATGATCTAAAAATAATTGATTTTTAAACTGTCTGAAAAACAGGGAAGCCTTCAA